>NZ_JBIAHR010000001.1:0-457024 GCF_042870695.1 Streptomyces sp. NPDC006384 | reverse complement strand
CCCCCGCGACTGGGCCGCCGCCGAACGCGAGGGCCGCACCATCGCCCCCCTCATCACCAAACTCAACACCCTCCGGCGCGACCACCCGGCGCTGCACCGGCTCAGGAACCTGCGCTTCCACCACACCGACAACGACGCCCTCATCGCCTACAGCAAGCGTGCGGGGGACGACGTCGTGCTGGTGGTCGCCAATCTCGACCCCCACCGCACCCAGGAGGCCACGATCTGTCTCGACATGCCGCAGCTCGGCCTCGACTGGCACGAGTCGGTGCCGGTCCACGACGAACTCACGGGTGAGACCTACCACTGGGGCAGGACCAACTACGTGCGCCTGGAGCCCGGCAGGGCCCCCGCGCACGTCTTCCACGTCCAGCGGTCGTCCGCCGCCGCGCCGCACGAAGGGTCAGCAGCCTCATGACCGTGAACGCTCCCGTACCGGACACCTTCGAGGACACCCCGGCCAAGGACCGCGACCCGGACTGGTTCAAGCGGGCCGTCTTCTACGAGGTCCTCGTCCGCTCCTTCCAGGACAGCAACGGCGACGGCATCGGCGACCTCAAGGGCCTGACCGCCAAACTGGACTACCTGCAATGGCTGGGCGTGGACTGCCTGTGGCTGCCGCCCTTCTTCAAGTCCCCGCTCAGGGACGGCGGTTACGACGTCTCCGACTACACCGCCGTACTGCCCGAGTTCGGTGACCTGGCGGACTTCGTCGAGTTCGTGGACTCGGCGCACCAGCGCGGCATGCGCGTGATCATCGACTTCGTCATGAACCACACCAGCGACCAGCACCCGTGGTTCCAGGAGTCGCGCAAGAACCCCGACGGCCCCTACGGCGACTACTACGTCTGGGCCGACGACGACACCCGGTACGCCGACGCCCGCATCATCTTCGTGGACACCGAGTCGTCCAACTGGACGTACGACCCGGTGCGGGGACAGTACTTCTGGCACCGCTTCTTCTCCCACCAGCCGGACCTGAACTACGAGAACCCGGCCGTGCAGGAGGAGATGCTGGCCGCGCTGAAGTTCTGGCTGGACCTCGGCATCGACGGGTTCCGGCTGGACGCCGTGCCCTATCTGTACGCCGAGGAGGGCACCAACTGCGAGAACCTGCCCGCCAGCCACGAGTTCCTCAAGCGCGTGCGCCGCGAGATCGACGCGCAGTACCCGGACACGGTGCTGCTGGCGGAGGCCAACCAGTGGCCGGAGGACGTCGTCGACTACTTCGGCGACTACGCCTCGGGCGGCGACGAGTGCCACATGGCGTTCCACTTCCCGGTGATGCCGCGGATCTTCATGGCGGTCAGGAGGGAATCGCGCTATCCGGTCTCCGAGGTCCTGGCCAAGACCCCGGCGATCCCGTCGGGCTGCCAGTGGGGCATCTTCCTGCGCAACCACGACGAGCTGACCCTGGAGATGGTCACCGACGAAGAGCGCGACTACATGTACGCGGAGTACGCCAAGGACCCGCGGATGCGCGCCAACATCGGCATCCGCCGCAGGCTCGCCACCCTGCTGGACAACGACCGCGACCAGATCGAGCTGTTCACCGCGCTGCTGCTGTCCCTGCCCGGCTCGCCGATCCTCTACTACGGCGACGAGATCGGCATGGGCGACAACATCTGGCTCGGCGACCGCGACGCGGTGCGCACCCCGATGCAGTGGACCCCGGACCGCAACGCCGGTTTCTCGACCTGTGACCCGGGCCGGCTGTTCCTGCCGACGATCATGGACCCGGTCTACGGCTACCAGGTGACGAACGTCGAGGCGTCCATGGCCTCGCCCTCGTCCCTGCTGCACTGGACCCGCCGCATGATCGAGATCCGCAAGCAGAACCCCGCCTTCGGCCTCGGCACCTACACCGAACTCTCCTCGTCCAACCCCGCCGTGCTGGCCTTCCTGCGCGAGTACGAGGACGACCTGGTGCTGTGCGTGAACAACTTCGCGCGGTTCGCCCAGCCCACCGAGCTGGACCTGCGCGAGTTCGCCGGCCGCCACCCGGTCGAGCTGTTCGGCGGGGTGCGCTTCCCCGCCATCGGTGAACTGCCGTACCTGCTGACCCTCGGGGGCCACGGCTTCTACTGGTTCCGGCTCACCCGAGTCGCATCCCGCATCGGCCGCCGCGCGTGAGCGCAGGCCGAGGAAAGGACGCGTCACCATGCCGAAGACCGCACCCCTGCGCACGAGACCCGCGCGTCTCACCGAACCGATGGCCTCGCTCGGCGAGCTGCTGCGGGAGTGGCTGCCGCGCCAGCGCTGGTTCGCCGGCAAGGACCGGCCCGTGGCCGAGCTCGGTCTGCTGTCGATGACCGAGCTGTTCCCGGGCTGTCTGCATCTCCTGGTGCACACCGGGCACGGGCCGGTGCCCGCGCCGGGCGGCGCGCCCCCCGCCGGGGACTGCTACCAGCTGCTGCTCGGCGTGCGCGAGCAGCCGTCACCGCGCCTGGGCCGGGCTCTCATCGGCCGGGTGCAGGACGGCCCGCTGGCCGGCCGGACGGTCTACGACGCGCTGCACGACCCCCGGACGGCCCAACTGCTCCTGGAGCGGCTGCGCCGTCCCGGCGAGGCGGGTCCGCTGCGCTTCGAGTGCGATCCGTCGCGTCCGGTGCCGGGCGGTCTCGCGCCCCGCCTCCTGGACGCCGAGCAGTCCAACTCCTCGCTGGTGTACGGCGACGAGTTCATCCTCAAGGTGTTCCGGCGCATCCAGCCCGGCGTCAACCCCGACCTCGAGGTGCCGAACGCGCTGGCCCGCGAGGGCTGCCCCCGGGTGCCGGCGCCGGTGGCGTGGCTGCGGACGACCCGTCCGTACGAGGCGACGCTCGGTGTGCTGCAGCCGTTCCTGCACGACGCCTCCGACGGCTGGACCCTCGCCCTGCAGGCCCTGTCCTCCGGGGACGTCTTCACCTCGCAGGCCCACGAGCTGGGGCGGGCCATGGCCGACGTGCACCTCGCGCTGGCCTCGGCCTTCCCCTCGGGCGCCCCCGGGGAGAACGGCCGTACGGCGGCGGCGATGACCGAGCGGCTGACCGCGGCCGCGCACGCCGTGCCGGCGCTGCAGCCCTTCGTCCCCGGTCTGCGGGGCGCGTTCGCCGCGCTGGCCACCTGCGACTCCGGTCCGCCGGCCCAGCGCATCCACGGCGACCTGCACCTGGGGCAGGTGCTGCGGGCCGGCCGGGACTGGTTCGTCATCGACTTCGAGGGCGAGCCGTCCCGCCCGCTGGCCGAACGGCGCAGCGCCCACTCCCCCCTGCGGGACATCGCGGGCATGCTGCGCTCCTTCGACTACGCCGCCCGGCAGCGCCGGCCGTGGCGCCCCGAGTGGGCGCGCCGCTGCCGTGAGGCCTTCTGCGCGGGTTACGCCGCACGCGCCGGGTGGGACCCCCGCAAGAAGCACGGTCTGCTGCGCGCCTACGAGACGGACCGGGCCGTGTATGAGGTGCTGTACGAGGCCCGGCACCGCCCCGACTGGCTTCCCGTACCCATGGCGGCGATCGAACGACTCGCCGTGAGAGGAGACTGACCCGTGGCCCTCCGCGACACCTCGCTCCCCGAGCCGTCCGCTCCGGTCCCGCACCCCGCCCCCGGTGCGTGCGGGACCGCCCCGCCGCTGGACCCCACCGACCGGGGGCGCCTGCTGGCGGGCGCCCACCACGACCCGCACGCACTGCTGGGCGCCCACCCGGTGCCCGGCGGGATCGCCTTCCGGGCGCTGCGCCCCTTCGCCCGCGAGGTGAGCGTGGTCGTCGACGGCGAGCGCCACCCGCTCGTGTCGGAGGGCGACGGTCTGTTCTCCGGCGTACTGCCCCTGGACCGCATCCCCGCGTACACGCTGGTGGTGGCGTACGAGGAGGGCGAGCTGGAGACGCACGACCCGTACCGCTTCCTGCCCGCCCTCGGCGAACTGGACCTGCATCTGATCGGTGAGGGCCGGCACGAGCAGCTGTGGCGGGCGCTCGGCGCGGAGCCCATGACCCACGACGGCGTCACCGGCACCCGCTTCACCGTGTGGGCGCCCAACGCCCAGGGCGTGCGGGTCGCCACCGAGTTCACCCACTGGGACGGCACGGCCTTCCCGATGCGCTCCCTCGGCGCGTCCGGCGTGTGGGAGCTGTTCCTGCCGGGCGTCGGCGAGGGCACCCGGTACAAGTTCGAGATCCACTCGCGGTACGGGCACCGGTTCCTGAAGGCCGACCCGATGGCGCGCGCCGCGGAGGAACCGCCGAACACCGCGTCGGTGGTGACGGCCTCGCACTACGAGTGGGGCGACGCCGAGTGGATGCGCACCCGCGCCGCCACGCCGGTGCACGAGGCGCCGTTCTCCGTGTACGAGGTGCACCTGCCGTCCTGGCGGCCGGGGCTGACCTACCGCGAACTGGCCGAACAGCTCCCCGCGTACGTCAAGGACCTCGGCTTCACCCACGTCGAGCTGATGCCGGTCGCCGAGCACCCCTACGGCCCGTCCTGGGGCTACCAGGTCACCGGCTTCTACGCGCCCACCGCCCGGCTCGGCTCGCCCGACGACTTCCGGTTCCTCGTCGACGCCCTGCACCGGGCCGGCATCGGCGTGATCATGGACTGGGTGCCGGCGCACTTCCCGAAGGACGACTGGGCGCTGGCCCGCTTCGACGGGGACCCGCTGTACGAGCCCGGGGACGAGCGGCGCGCGACCCACCCGGACTGGGGGACGTACACCTTCGACTTCGCCCGGACCGAGGTGCGCAACTTCCTGGTCGCCAACGCCGTGTACTGGTGCGAGGAGTTCCACATCGACGGGCTGCGGGTCGACGCGGTCGCCTCGATGCTGTACCTGGACTACAGCCGTGACTTTGGGCAGTGGGAGCCGAACGTGTACGGCGGCCGGGAGGACCTGGCGGCCATGGCGTTCCTGCAGGAGATGAACGCGACCGTCTACCGGCGCTGCCCCGGCGTGGTGACCATCGCCGAGGAGTCGACCGCGTGGGGCGGGGTGACCCGGCCCACCGACACCGGCGGTCTGGGCTTCGGCTTCAAGTGGAACATGGGCTGGATGCACGACTCGCTGGAATACATCGCCCACGAGCCCGTGCACCGCAAGTACCACCACCACGAGATGACCTTCTCGATGGTGTACGCGTACAGCGAGAACTACGTGCTGCCGATCTCCCACGACGAGGTGGTGCACGGCAAGCAGGCCCTGGTGTCGAAGATGCCGGGCGACTGGTGGCAGCGGCGCGCGAACGTGCGCGCCTACCTGGGCTTCATGTGGGCCCACCCGGGCAAGCAGTTGCTGTTCATGGGGCAGGAGTTCGCGCAGGGCGCGGAGTGGTCGGAGAAGCAGGGCCCCGAGTGGTGGCTGCTGGACGAGGGCTACCACTCGTCGGGCGACCACCGGGGCGTGCAGGACCTGGTGCGCGCCCTCAACACGCGCTACGGGCGGACCCCGGCCCTGTGGCAGCGCGACACCGACCCGGCCGGTTTCCGGTGGGTCGCCGTGGACGCGGCCGAGGACAACGTCTTCGCGTTCCTTCGGTTCGCCAAGGACGGCTCCCCGCTGCTGGCGGTGTCGAACTTCTCCCCGGTCGTGCGGCACGACTACGGGCTCGCCGTCGGCGACGACACCGGTGCCTGGCAGGAGGTCCTCAACACCGACGCCGAGGAGTACGGCGGCAGCGGCGTCACCAACCCGGACCCGGTCAAGACGGAGGACGGCTGCCTCCGGATCACGCTGCCTCCGCTGGCCACGGTGTGGCTGACGCCCTTCGGCAGGTGAGCCGCGAGGGCCCCGCCGGGTGTCCGGCGCTCTTCCGGGGGCAGTCGGGGTCCGACGGCCGGAACACCCCGGTCCGTCGCCCCGCAGTCCTCGGAAAGGCGGCATCAGGTGCGCACTGTCGGAGTGGAGGAGGAGCTCCTCCTGGTCGACCCGGAGAGCGGTGAGCCGCGGGCGCTGTCCGCTGCGGTGCTCGCCCGGGCCTCCCAGGAGGACGCCGGGCAGGAGGTCTTCGAGAAGGAACTGCACGAGCAGATGCTCGAGTTCGCCACGCATCCGCAGGCGGACATGGAACGCCTGCACGCGGAGATCGCCCGCTGCCGTGAGGAGGCCGGGAGGCACGCCGGGGGCATCGGCTGCGCCGTCGCCGCGCTCGCCACCTCCCCGCTGCCGGTCAGTCCCGCCGTCGGCATGAACCGCCGCTACCGGTGGATGGCCGAGCAGTACGGCGTCGTGGTGCAGGAGCAGCTCGTCCTCGGCTGTCATGTGCACGTGTCCGTGGAGTCGGACGAGGAGGGCGTCGCGGTGATCGACCGGGTGCGGCCCTGGCTGCCGGTGCTCACCGCCCTGAGTGCCAACTCGCCGCTGTGGCAGGGCAAGGACTCGGCGTACAGCAGTTACCGCAGCCGGGTCTGGCAGCGCTGGCCGTCGGCCGGCCCGACGGAGCTGTTCGGGTCGGCGGAGAACTACCACCGGCGGGTCGCGGACATGGTGGCCACCGGCACCCTCCTCGACGAGGGGATGATCTACTTCGACGTCCGGCTGTCCCGGCGGTACCCGACGGTCGAGTTCCGGGTCATGGACGTCTGTCTCGACGCGAGCACCGCCGTCCTGATCGCCGCCCTGGCCCGCGCGCTGGTCGAGACGGCCGCCCGGGAGTGGCGGGAGGGCGTGGAGCCGGCCGGGCACAGTGTGAGCCTGCTGCGGCTCGCCGCCTGGCGGGCCGCCCGGTCCGGGCTGACCGGGGAGCTGCTGCACCCCGCGACGATGCGGCGCATGCCGGCCGAGACGGTCGTACGGGCCCTGCTGGAGCACGTGCGGGAGGCGCTGGCCGACGCCGGCGACCTGGAGCGCGCCCGGGAACTGGCCGGCGGACTGCTGCGGCACGGCAACGGCGCCCGGGTGCAGCGCGAGCTGCTGGAGCGCACCGGCAGCCTGCGGGAGGTCGTCGCCGCGTGCGTGCGCCGCACCCAGGCGGCCTGAGCCGGCCCGTGACCGGCCGGGCCGGCCGCGTCCTCGTCGGCCTCGTCTCCGTCGCCGCTCAGAGCATCAGGGCCAGGGCGTAGGCGAGGAAACCGGCCGCGATCAGCACCACGAGGGCGAGGATCAGGGTCAGCGGCCCCTTGGCCCAGCCCTTCGTGGGGTTGTGCACCTCGCGCGGGCCCGCCTCGGGCAGGCTGCTCTCCGCGGGCGGGGTCTCGCCGGGAGGTACGCCGCCGCCCGGTTCCAGGCCGGTGGTGCGTTCGGGATCGGGATCGGGGTTCGTATAGCTCATGCCGACCGGGTCCCCCGATCCGCCGGGATCACCGGGCGGGATCACTTCTGCCGTCCCGGCCTCCCCGCCGGCGCGGCTCGGCTACATTCGAGCCGCGCCGACGACGGTGGCCGTCGGCGAAGCCACCCCCCGTACATGTCAGGAGCAGCGCATGCGCGACCTCGCTCTCGCTCCCCCGGCCGTCCCGCCGCCCCTGACCGGAGGGCTCGCCGACAGTCTCTTCGACACGGCGGCCCGCACCCCCGGTCTGCCGATGCTCGCGCGCCGTTCCGCCACGGCCCCGTCCGGGTGGGAGGAGGTGACGGCCGCCGGGTTCCGCGACCAGGTGGCCGGCCTGGCCGGGGGACTGATCGCGTGCGGGATCCGGCCGGGCGACCGGGTGGCGGTCCTGGCCCGCACCCGGTACGAGTGGACGGTCTTCTGCTACGCCCTGTGGACGGTGGGCGCCGAGGTCGTGCCGGTCTACCCGACGTCCTCGCGGGACCAGGTCGAGTGGATCCTGCGGGACGCGGGCTGTGTGGCCGTGGTCGTCGAGGACGAGCAGGGCGTGATGACCGTCGGCTCGGTGTGCGCGTCGCTGCCGGCGCTGCGCCACGTCTGGCAGCTGGACACGGGCGCGCTGGAGACGGTGACGGCACGCGGCGGGTCCGTCCCGTACGCCACGGTCGACTCGATGCGGCGCATCGTGCCGCCGGACGCCACCGCGGTCGTGGCCTACACCTCCGGGACCTCGGGCCGCGCGCTGGGCTGTGCGCTGAGCCACCGGAACCTGGCCAGTCCGTGCGACACGCTGCTCGCCGGCTGGGGCCACACGGTGGCGCCCGCAGGGGAACAGGGCGCGGTCCTCGCCTACCTGCCCTTCTCCCACGTGTACGGGCTGATGATCCAGACCCTGTGCGTCCGGGGCGGGCTGCTCATGGCGCACGAACCCGCGATGACCGAGGAGGCGCTGGGCGCGGCCCTGCGCTCCTTCCGGCCCACGTACTTCTACGCCGTGCCCTCGGTCCTGGAGAAGATCTACAAGGATTTCCTGCGCACCGCCCAGCAGGCGGGGCGCGGGGCGCTGTTCGAGCGGGCCGCCGCCACGGCCCGGGACTTCGCCGTGGCACTGGAACGCCGGCGGCTCGGCCGGGGGCCGGGACCCGGCCTCGACCTGCGGCTGCAGCACGCCCTGTACGAACGGACGGTGTACCGCCGGCTGCGGACGGCACTGGGCGGCCGGGTCCGGCGGGCGACCTGCGGCGGTTCGCCGCTCAGCCGGGAGCTGGCCCTCTTCTACGAGGGCATCGGCATCCCCGTGCACGACGGCTACGGTCTGACCGAGACCGGCGGCGGGCTGACGATGCAGCCGCTGGGCCGGGAGAAGTCCGGCACCGTCGGGCAGCCGCTGCCCGGCACGGATGTCCGGGTGGCCGACGACGGGGAGATCCTGGTGCGCGGTCCGTCGCTGTTCCAGGGATACGTCGGTGACGAGGCCGCCACCCGCGCCGTGCTGCGCGACGGCTGGCTGGCCACCGGGGACCTCGGGCATCTGGACGACGAGGGGTATCTGGCGATCACCGGCCGCAAGAAGGACGTCATCATCACCAGCGGCGGCAAGAGCGTGGCCCCGGCCGCCCTGGAGCAGCGGCTGCGCATGCATCCGCTGGTCCACCAGGCGGTCGTCGTGGGCGACAACCGGCCCTGCGTCGGTGCGCTGATCACTCTGGACCCGCAGTTCCTGACGCACTGGCGGGCGGGGCTCGCGCTGCAGGGCGACGCGTCGGTGCGCGAGGCGCGCGAGGAGAACGCGCTGCGGGAGGAGATCGGCCGGGCGGTCGCGGCGGCCAACAGCGCCGTCTCACGCTCGGAGTCCATCCGGGTCTTCCGCATCCTGCCGGAGCCGTTCGGCGTCGGCAACGGGCTGCTGACGCCGTCGATGAAACCGCGCCGGGACGAGATCGTGCGCGCCTACGCCGACGAGATCGACGCGATGTACGCGGCGCGTTCACGCCGTCGCCCCTCGGTCCCGGCGCCGGAGCCGGCCGGCTGGGAGGACTCGGACAACGTCTTCTTCCGGTGACCGGGAGCGCCGCCGGCGGTGCGGCGCGCCGTTACCCGGCACACACACGCGCGTAGCCTCCGCCGGCTCGGGAACTAACAACGGGAAGGGACACACGGAAAGGACGACGCCCGGTGGACGCCGGGCCGGGAAGGCGAAATGGCAGCCGAGCCGCGTTGGGACAGGACACTGGCTTCCGAGGAGATCACCAGCCGGACCGCGGGCTTCACCGGGGAGTTGCACAATGTGACCGGTGCTCGCCTCGTCGCGGAGGAGTTCCTCTACGACCTGGCGCGCCTGTCACCTCCCTCGGCGCCCGAGCACTGGGACGACATCCTGCTGGTGGTCACGGAGCTGGCGGCCAACGCGGTGCAGTACGCGCCGGGCCCCTTCGAGCTGCGGATGCGCCGGACCTTCGACGGCGTGCACGTGGTGATGCACGACACCAGCACCACGAAGCCCGCGCCGCGTCCCTTCCATCCGAGCACCGGCGGCGGCGGTATCGGCTGGCATCTGATCCACACCCTGTCCGACCAGGTGAGCGTCGTCACCGGTGAACGGGGCAAGGACATCCACGTCTTCCTGCCCTGGTGACCCGGCGGGCCGGCGCCCTGCTTGCGGCTCCGGCCACGGTGGGCGGTCCGGTCAGGCGCCGGCGGCCGGGCGCATCGGGACCAGCACGCCGATCGTCTTGCCGCCCTCGGGCCGGGGGGTGACGGAGATGTCCCGGGCGAGCCTGGCGACGAGCGGCCAGCCGTAGCCGCTGCCGTGATGCCGGGTGGGGAAGGCGTCCGCCGCCCGCGGGATCACCGGGCTGTGGTCGTGGACGGCGATCCACACACCCTCGTCCACGATCCGCACGTCGAAACCGGCCAGTCCGCCGCCGTGCCGGATCGCGTTGGTGACCAGCTCGGAGACGACGAGCAGCAGATCGATGACGTCCTCGTCGCGCACCGCGCGGCCGCTCCGCCCGCGCACCACCGCCTCCGCGAGGGCACGTGCCTCACCGGCGGTGGTCACGGTGCCCGTCGCCGGTGTCGCGGAGGGCGCGGCGCCGGACGCGGCCGGTGTCCCCGGAGGCACGGCGCCGGACGCGGCCGTGGCGGTCTGTTCGGTTCGTTCCATGTCTGTGGTGTCCCTGACGTCGGCCGTGCGGTCCCCCGGCACGGATCAGCCGGCCGCGGTCTCCCTCGGCGGCAGCCGGTGGTAGTACTCCCCCACGGCCGCCAGATAATCCCGGTCCATGGTCTCGCTGTCGGTCCGGAAGCGGGGCGCGGCCTTGATCTCCGCCCTGGTGCAGGCCAGGGTGACCGTGCGGGCCCCGGGGTCGATGCCCTGGACCATGCCGACCGGCACCAGCACGCTGCGGCCGAAGATCCAGACGCCGGTGTCGACGACCAGGTGCCGCATACCGAAGTGGTCGCCCTGCCGGTCCACGTGACCGACCGTGCCGTCGCTCGCGTGGACGGCGCAGCCCGTGAGGTCCTGCTCCTGCGCGTGGCCGCTGTCCGCCGCGTACGACCAGATGTTGTCCGTCGGCACGCTGTCCCTTCCTCCCGCATGGATCGGCGACTGACGGGCCGGGCGCGGACGAGGCGGTCCCGACCGGCTCCACAGCAGCGGATACCCGGCCCGGGCCGCCCCATTCGGGGCGGGTGCCCGGACGGCGGCACGAGCGCCCGCCGCGGCGCCCGCGCCCGGCGGGAACACGCCGTGCGCCCCCTGTCCGCGCCGCACGTCGCAGCGGGCGCCCCGCTTTGTCCGCCGCTGCACGCGTGCGTTAGCCTCTGACGTATTTTTCTCATCGAGCACTTCCGTGAACAGCGGAAACGCACACACGACAGGCCGGGCCGACCGACAGGTCCGGAAGGGGTTCCGAGTCCTCGGGTGCCGAGGGCTCCTGGGGAGCGGAACGAGGGTGCGCATGACCAGCGACAGCACCGGGACCGTGGACACGGTGCCGGGCGATCAGGAGTTGCGGCGCCTGCTGGCCGGTCTGACGGCCGTACGCGACGGCGACTTCGGCACGCGCCTGCCGGACGAGGCGGACGGCCTCATGGGGGACATCGCCAAGGTCTTCAACGGCATGGTGGACCAGCTGTCCGTGTTCACCTCCGAGGTCACCCGGGTGGCCCGTGAGGTCGGCACCGAGGGCACCCTCGGCGGACAGGCCAAGGTGCCGGGCGTCTCGGGCACCTGGGCCGATCTGACGGACTCGGTCAACGCCATGGCCGGGAACCTGACCACGCAGGTGCGCGACATCGCCCAGGTGGCCACGGCGGTGGCCGAGGGCGACCTGTCGCAGAAGATCGACGTGGACGCGCGCGGCGAGATCCTGGAGCTGAAGAACACCATCAACACGATGGTCGACCAGCTCTCCGCCTTCGCCGACGAGGTCACCCGCGTCGCCCGCGAGGTCGGCACCGACGGACGGCTCGGCGGCCAGGCCGACGTCCAGGGCGTCAAGGGGACCTGGCGCGACCTCACCGACTCGGTGAACTTCATGGCGGGCAACCTGACCAACCAGGTCCGCAACGTCGCCCAGGTGGCGACCGCCGTGGCCAAGGGCGACCTCTCCCAGAAGATCACCGTGGACGCGCGCGGCGAGATCCTGGAGCTCAAGAACACCATCAACACGATGGTCGACCAGCTCTCCGCCTTCGCCGACGAGGTCACCCGCGTCGCCCGCGAGGTCGGCACGGCCGGCAACCTGGGCGGACAGGCCCAGGTGCGCGGGGTGTCGGGCACCTGGAAGGACCTCACCGACAACGTCAACGTGATGGCGTCGAACCTGACGGGGCAGGTCCGCTCCATCGCCCAGGTCGCCACCGCGGTGGCCCGCGGTGACCTGTCGCAGCGGATCACCGTCAAGGCCGAGGGCGAGATCGCGGCCCTGGCCGAGGTCATCAACACGATGGTCGACACGCTCTCCGCGTTCGCCGACGAGGTGACCCGGGTGGCCCGCGAGGTCGGCACCGAGGGCCGGCTCGGCGGGCAGGCGCACGTGCCGAACGTGGCCGGGACCTGGAAGGACCTCACCGACAACGTCAACTCGATGGCCAACAACCTCACCGGCCAGGTGCGCAACATCGCGCTGGTGACGACGGCGGTGGCCCGGGGCGACCTGTCGAAGAAGATCGACGTGGACGCGCGCGGCGAGATCCTGGAGCTCAAGACGACCATCAACACGATGGTCGACCAGCTCTCCGCCTTCGCCGACGAGGTCACCCGGGTGGCCCGCGAGGTCGGCACCGAGGGCCGGCTCGGCGGCCAGGCCGAGGTGGAGGGCGTCTCGGGCACCTGGAAGCGGCTCACCGAGAACGTCAACGAGCTGGCGGGCAACCTCACCCGCCAGGTCCGCGCGATCGCCGAGGTGACCAGCGCGGTCGCCGAGGGCGACCTGACCCGCTCGATCAACGTGGAGGCGTCCGGCGAGGTCGCCGAGCTCAAGGACAACATCAACGCGATGGTGCAGTCCCTGCGCGAGACCACCCGGGCCAACCAGGAGCAGGACTGGCTCAAGACCAACCTCGCCCGTATCTCCGGCCTGATGCAGGGCCACCGGGACCTGCCCGTGGTCGCCGAGCTGATCATGGACGAGCTGGTGCCGCTGGTGTCGGCGCAGTACGGCGCCTTCTATCTGGCCGAGGACGGCGACGACGGCCCCGAGCTGCGGCTCGTCGGCTCCTACGGCTATCCCGAGGACGCGGACCGGCCCACCCGGATCGCCTTCGGCCGCACCCTGGTCGGCCAGGCCGCGCGCAGCCGGCGCACCATAGTGGTGGACGAGCTGCCGCCGGGCTACGTGACCATCTCCTCCGGGCTCGGCCAGGTGGTGCCCACCGCCCTGGTGCTGGTGCCGATCGTGGTCGAGGGCCAGGTGCTCGGCGTGATCGAGCTGGCGTCGGTCACCGCGTTCACGCAGATCCACCGGGACTTCCTGGAACAGCTGATGGAGACCATCGGCGTCAACGTCAACACCATCGTCGCCAACGCCCGCACCGACGAGCTGCTCGCCGAGTCCCAGCGCCTGACCGCCGAACTCCAGGCCCGTTCCACGGAGTTGCAGGTGCAGCAGGAGGAGCTGCAGCGCTCCAACGCCGAGCTGGAGGAGAAGGCGTCCCTGCTGGCCGCCCAGAACCGGGACATCGAGGCGAAGAACCTGCAGATCGAGCAGGCCCGGCAGGAGCTGGAGGCCCGCGCCCAGCAGCTGTCGCTGGCCTCGAAGTACAAGTCGGAGTTCCTGGCGAACATGAGCCACGAGCTGCGCACCCCGCTCAACAGCCTGCTGATCCTCGCCCAGTTGCTCGCCCAGAACCCGTCGCGCAACCTCACCCCGAAGCAGGTCGAGTACGCGGGGATCATCCACTCGGCGGGCTCGGACCTGCTCCAGCTGATCAACGACATCCTGGACCTGTCGAAGGTCGAGGCCGGGAAGATGGACGTCTCCCCGGAGCGGGTGACGCTGCGGCAGCTCATCGAGTACGTCGAGGCGACCTTCCGGCCCATGACGACGCAGAAGGGGCTGGAGTTCACGGTGACGACGGCGCCGGGCGCGCCGGCGGACCTGCTGACCGACGACTCCCGGCTGCGTCAGGTGCTGCGCAACCTGCTGTCCAACGCGGTGAAGTTCACCGAGCGGGGCGGGGTGGAGCTGGCCATCGAGCCGGCGCCGGACGACGAGGTACCCCGGGGCGTGGTCCGGGGCGGCGCGGTGGTGGCGTTCCGGGTGAAGGACACGGGCATCGGCATCCCGGAGCAGAACCTGGAGTCGATCTTCGGTGCGTTCCAGCAGGCGGACGGCACGACGAGCCGCAAGTACGGCGGCACCGGGCTCGGTCTGTCGATCACCCGGGAGATCGCCCAGCTGCTGGGCGGGGCCGTCTCGGTGGACAGCACGCCCGGCCGGGGCAGCACGTTCACGCTGTTCCTGCCGGTGGCCCGGCCCGACTTCGAGGAGCTGCTGGGCCGGGGCGGCGAACCGGCGCCGGCCGAGTCGCCCGCGGGCGCGCTCGCGCGTCCGGCCGCACCGTCCGAGCCGGTCCTCGGGCACCGGCAGCGTCCCCGGCGCCTGCTCGTGGTGGAGGAGCGGCCGCGCGGCCTGCTGACCCTGGTCGCGGAGAGCGTGGTCGCGGACCTGTCGCACGGCCGGGACGACGCGGGCGGCAGGCCCCCGCTGGACGTCATCACCGCCGTGGGGGCACAGGAGGCGGCGGGTGCGCTGGCGGCCGAGCCCTGCCACTGCGTCGTCCTGGAGCTGGGCATGCCGGACTCCGAGGCGTCCCGTTTCCTGGAGGCGCTGCGGGGCGACTCGGCGCTGGCGAGCGTGCCGGTGCTCGTGCACAGCGGTCACCGCGCGGACGCAGCGCTGGAGGAGAGGCTGCGCTCCGCCGCGGGCGGCGGGGCGCTGGAGTTCCTCTCCAGCCTCGACGAGCTGCGGGAGCGGATCGCGCTGCACCTGGCCGCCGAGGAGCCCGGCGACGTGCTCTCCCTGGTCCGTCCCGAGGAGCCGCAGCGCCTTGCGCCGCCGCCCCTGGAGGAGTCGCCGTCGGGCCGTACCGTCCTCGTCGTGGACGACGACGCGCGCAACCTCTTCGCGCTCAGCGGGATCCTGGAGCTGCACGGGTTCCGGGTGCTGCACGCGGAGAACGGGCGCCGGGGCATCGAGACCCTGATGGCCCACCCGGAGGTCGGCCTGGTCCTGATGGACGTGATGATGCCGGAGATGGACGGCTACACGGCGACCGCCGAGATCCGCCGGATGCCACAGTACGCCGAGCTGCCGATCATCGCGGTGACGGCGAAGGCGATGCCCGGCGACCGGGAGAAGAGCATCGCCTCGGGCGCCAGCGACTACGTCACCAAGCCGGTCGACACCCAGGACCTCATCGCCTGCGTCCGGCGCTGGCTGCCCGCATGAGCACGCCCGCTCCCGTCCCGTACACCGGAGGGCCGGGCGGCGCGCGGCGCGTCCCGCCGTGCGCCGTGACGGTCCCCAGCCGAGGAGTGACCCGACCGTGAGCATCTTCGAGCAGCCGCGCGAACCGGGCGCCGGCGAGCCGCCCCCGTCCCGCGCGGCCGGCGGCGCCGGCGGCGACCTGCGCGGCATGTCCCCGCAGTCGCCCGTGGGCAGGCTCGCGGCCACGGTGGAACGGCTCAGCCGCGAGGTGCGGGCCGCCCAGGCGGAGGCCGAGGGCCGGGCCCTGATCGAGCTGGCCAAGGGCATCCTGGTCGCCCGGCTGGGCTGCGGTCCGGCGCAGGCCGCCCGGCAGCTCGCCGAGCTGGCCGAGCAGTCCCAGGTGACGCCGCTGGAGTTCGCGGTCGACGTGATCAACCAGGCCGCCCGTGACCGGATGTCGGAGGTCACGGACGCGTTCCTCGCCGCCACCGCCGCCGAGGAGGCGGAGAAGACCGACGGGACCGACGGGCCGGAGGAGGCCGGACGGCCGCCGGCCGGGTCGGCGGCCGTGCGGCTGCGGGCCGCCGAGAGCGGCGCGCTGGCCGCGAACGACACCCAGGCGGTCGCGGACGCCCTGCTGGAGCAGGCGCTGCGCCCGCTCGGCGCGGTGGCCGTCGCCATCTGGGCGGCCGGCTCCGACGGGTCGCTGACGCTGGCGGGTTCCGCCGGTTTCCCACCCGCCGAGGCCGCCCGCTGGCGCTATGTGCCGCCGGACGTGTCGACGGTGGCACGGCGCGGCCTGACCGAACGCGCGGGCCAGTGGATCACGTCGCTGGACCGGACCGGGCTGCCCAGCGTGGGCCGGCACCAGTACCCCGAGGGCGGCCGTGCCGCCGTGCCCGCCGGCACCGGGGGCCGTGTCCACGGCGTGCTGGAGATCGCGTGGGCGCGGCCCCTGCCCCCGCAGCCGCCGCAGGTGGTGCGCCAGGTGGAGGCCCTGGCCGAACTGTGCGCGCACACGCTGGAGACGTACACGCCACCGCACGCGGCCGGGCTCGAGCCGCGGGTCATGCCGGACGCCGCGGAGTTGATGGACCTGGCCGACGGCCTGCACGACCCCGCGCTGGTCCTGGTGCCGCACCTGGACGCCGAGGGGCATCTGGCGGACTTCCGCATCCAGCACGTGAACAAACGCTTCATGGACCCCGCCGGGCGGCCGCGTGCCGTCGTGGGCGGCGCGCTGCTGCTGGAGGCCTATCCGATGGCCGCCGGGGACAGCGAGCTGTTCCGGAGCGTGGAGCGGGTGTACGCGACGGGGGAGCCGTTCCGGGCCCGGCGGATGAACCTGACGGCCCTGGTCGACCAGGTCCCGCTGTCGGCCGTCGCGGACATCAGCATCAGCCGGCACGGCAACGCCGTGCTGCTGATCTGGCGCATCGAGGACGAGACCGCCCGGCTGGCCAGTCTCCTGCAGCACGCCCAGCGGCTCGGCCGCATCGGCGGTTTCGAGGAGAACCTGCTCACGGGCGAGATCACCTGGAACGGGCAGCTGTTCGACCTGTACGGGCGGCCGCAGACGAGCACCCCGGTGCCGCTGGAGGAGCTGACGGCCCACGCCCACCCGGACGACGCCGTGCCCATCGGCCGGTTCCTGCGCACGCTGCTGCACCACCGCAGGCCGGCGTCGGCGGCCTTCCGGCTGCAGCGGCCGGACGGCGTGACCCGGCATGTGCGGGTGGTGGCCGAACCGGTCCTGGACACCGACGACCGCCTGCTCGTCGTACGCGGCGCCTACCAGGACATCTCGGCGCAGCACTGGACGGAGGTGGCGCTCGCCGCGACCCGCGACCAGCTGGCGCACACCGAGCAGCAGGCCATCGAGCGCAACCGGCTGACGCTCCAGCTGCAGCACGCGATCATGCCGCCCGCCCACACCCCGCTCACGGTGCCGGATCTCCAGGTGGCCGTCCGCTACCGGCCGGCGGAGACGGAGCAGCTGGTGGGCGGTGACTGGTACGACGCGGTGCTGCTGCCCAACGGGATGGTGCTGCTGTGCGTGGGGGACGTGGCAGGGCACGGCATAGAGGCCGCGACCAGCATGGTCGTCCTGCGCAACGCGCTGCGCGGGCTCGCGGTGACGGGCGCGGGCCCGGGCCAGCTGCTGTCGTGGCTGAACATCGTGGCGCACCACCTGACGGGCGGGGTCACGGCGACGGCGGTGTGCGGTCTGTACGACCCGGCCCGGCGCACCCTGCGCTGGGCGCGGGCCGGACATCTGCCGCCGGTGCTGGTGCGGGGGCCCGAGGCGGAGCCCCTGCCGCTGGTGCGGGGCATGCTGCTGGGCGCGGTGGCGGAGGCCGCCTACGAGGAGGACGAGATCCAGCTGGCCGCCGAGGACACGCTGCTGATGTACACCGACGGCCTGATCGAGCGCCGTGACCGCCCGGTGGAGGAGTCGCTGAAGCATCTGCTGGGCACCGCCCGGCCCTCCCCCGCCTCGCTCGACCAGCACCTGGACCGTCTGCTCACCTACAGCCGGTCGGACACGGACGACGACACGTGTCTGGTGGGCATCCGGGTCGGGTGACGTGTGCGGAGCCGGATCGGGGGTATGCGCCGGGCGCGGTGAGGGTGTCCGCGGACGGAGGGCACGGCGGCGGTGGGACATCGGTCACCGTCCGTGCCCTCCGTCCGCGGGCTCCCCGCCGTTCGCGGGGGTGGACCGGCCCCTGGCTGTCAGGATCGTTGGAGGTACACGTGCCCATTGCCCCGAACCCGCTGTCCGTCGAGGTGACGCTGCCCCGTGAGGACGTCGCGCTGCTCAAGGTGAAGGGTTATCTGGACGTCGACACCGCGACCGAGTTCCAGCACCACCTGGCCAACCAGCTCCACCACGGCCGGCGGCACTTCCTGCTGGACCTCTCGGACGTCCCGTTCATGGACTCCTCCGGGATGAACATCGTCCTGCGGGTCTACCAGGAGGCCCGCGAGCTGCCGGGCAGCGTGCACATCATCTCGCCCACCCCCGCGGTGCTGCGCATATTGGACCTCACCGGTGTGAGCATCACGGTGCCGGTCTCGGACACCGTCGAGGAGGCGCTGGCCCGCGTCGACGGGCAGCCGCAGGGGCCCGGGGTGCCGGGGGCCTGAGCCGGCCCCGCACCCGACGCTCCTTCGGACCGCGCGTACGGGAGCAGGTGTCGTACGAGGTCGACGGGTGGTTACAGTTGTCGCCCGGCAGAGTCACGTCGCCGTCACGTCGCCCCAGGGGCCGGTGCGGCGCAACGCGGATGAGGAGTGGAACAGGTGCCGGAACAGGCGGAGGGTACGGCCGGATCGGCGACGCAGGAGGTCAGGGAGTTCCTGCGGCGCCGCCGGGAGCAGATCGCCCAGCGGTGGGCGGACGAACCTCTGTTCAGGGCGGTGTTCACGGTTTCGCGCGACGAGGCCGTCGAGGCCGGCAAGTCCGTGGTGGACGCGCTGGCCCAAGTCGCGGACGCGGCCCGCGTGGAGGACCCGGACGCCGCGGGATTCACCACGGTGCGCGAGCAGTTGGCGCGGATGGGCGCGGCCCGTTCCCGGGCCGGTCTGAGCACCGCCCAGGTGTCGAGCGAGCTGGCGGCCCTGCGGCCGCCGGTGGAGAAACTGCTGCTGTCCGATCTCCCGGACGCCTCGGCGGACCACGCCCGGGACTGTGTCACCACGCTGAGCGTGCTGATGGGCACCCTGCGGGTCGTGGTCATGCAGACGACGCTGAACGAGAACCAGGCCCTGATCGACCGTCAGCGGCTGCAGCTGCTGGAGGTGGCCACGCCCGTCATCAAGCTGTGGGACGGCATCGTGGCGGTGCCGCTGATCGGGACGCTGGACAGCGCCCGCAGCCAGGTGGTGATGGAGACCCTGCTGGAGTCCATCGTCGAGCAGCAGGCGCGCTACGCGATCCTGGACATCACCGGGGTCCCGACGGTGGACTCGCTGGTGGCCCAGCACCTGATGAAGACGGTCGCGGCGGCCCGGCTGATGGGCGCCGAGTGCATCGTCTCCGGCATCCGGCCGGCGATCGCGCAGACGATGGTCCACCTCGGCCTGGACCTGGGCACGGTGGTGACCCGGGCGAGCCTCGCCGACGCGCTGGGCTACGTCCTGCACCAGCTCGGCGTCGGCATCGTGAACCCCGTGGCGAACGGTCCGGTCACGCGGTGAACGAGGCTTTCCCCGGACCCCGCCCGGGTCCCGTGTCAGGTCATGTACCGGTACTGCGGCTCGGTGACGTCCTCCTGGTCACCCTGCAGGGCGACCTGCACGACAGCACGGCGCAGCAGCTCCAGGAGGACCTCGCCGAGACCATCGTGCGCACCGGCGCCACCGGTGTGATCATCGACATCTCCGGTGTGGAGATCGTCGACTCCTTCCTGGGCCGGGTGCTGGCCGAGATCGCCGGGCAGACCGACCTGCTGGCCGCCCGTACCGTGGTGGTCGGCATGCGGCCGGCGGTCGCCATCACCCTGGTGGAGCTGGGTCTGACGCTGCCGCGGGTGCACACCGCGCTCAGCACCGAGGTGGCCATGGAGCTCCTCGCCCGGCATGCTCCGTCGTCCCGCTACGGCGGACTGCGCCAGGAGAGTCCGTGATGCACACTGCCGCGGGCGCTCAGGCCCGCCTGCCGATCCGTTCGGACATGGATCTGGTGTGGGTGCGACAGCATGTGCGGCAGGCCGCCGCCCAGCTCGGCTTCGGGCTGGTGGACCAGACGAAGCTGGTCACGGCCGCCAGTGAGCTGGCCCGCAACACCCTGGTGTACGGGGGCGGCGGCACCATGGACACCGAAGCCCTCACCGAGGGCGGGGTCCGGGGACTCCGGCTCACCTTCAGCGACGAGGGGCCCGGGATCCCGGACCTGGAGCAGGCGCTCAGCGACGGCTACACCTCGGGGGAGGGACTGGGCCTGGGGCTGGGCGGCGCCCGGCGCCTGGTGCACGAGTTCTCCATCGACAGCACCCCGGGCGCCGGCACCACCGTGCGGGTGACCTCCTGGGTGGGCCGTCCGCCGCGTCCGCGGGAGGAGCTCTGATGCCCCGCGTGTGGGACGTCCCCGTGCACGACTCGACCCGGGTGCGCGACGCCCGGGTGGCCGCGGAGCACGCGGCCGGCCTGGCCGGGCTGGACGACCAGTGCACGGCCTCGGCCGCGCTGGTGGCGACCGAGCTGGCCACCAACCTGCTCAAGCACGCCGACGGCGGCCAGGTCCTCATCGACGTAGTGTCCCCGCCCCTGCTGACCGCGGGCCGCGAGGAGGCCCGGGCCGTGCAGATCGTGACGGTCGACCACGGCCCGGGGATCCCCGACGTGTCCGCGGCCCTGAGCGACGGCTTCACGACGACGGGCTCGCTCGGCGCGGGCCTGGGCACCTGTGCGCGCCTCGCCGACGACTTCGACCTGCACAGCGTCCCGGGCCGGGGCACGGTGGTGCTGGCCCGGATCGGCGGCGCGCCCCGCGGCCGGGACGCGGGCACGGGCGCGGACCCGGTGTCCGGGGTGCGGGCCGGCGGCGTGAACGTGCCCTTCGGCGGCGCCGACTGCTCGGGCGACGCCTGGGCGTGGGTGCGGACCGGGGACCTGGTGACGCTCATGCTGGCCGACGGGCTGGGCCACGGCCCCGAGGCGGCCCGGGCCTCGTCGGCGGCGGTGGAGGCACTGCGCGGCGCGGCCCACCTGGCGCCCTCCGAGGTGGTGAAGCGGCTGGACGCGGCGCTGGCCCGCACCCGGGGCGCGGCCGTCGCCGTGGCGCAGGTCGACCCGCGCGCCGGACGGCTCAGGTTCGCCGGTGTCGGCAACATCGGGGCCCGGCTGTGCGCGGGCGGCACCTGGCGGACGCTGGTGTCCCAGCCGGGCATCGTCGGCACGCACCGGCCCACCACCGTGCGCGACGAGGAGCGCGAGTGGGCGCACGACCGGGTGCTGATCCTGCACAGCGACGGTCTGCCGAGCCGCTGGACCCCCACGCCCGACGCCTGCGCTCCGGGCGTCGACCCGGCGGTGACGGCCGCCGTGACGATCCGTGACGCCAGCAGTCCGGCCCGCCCCGTGCGGGACGACACCGCCGTGGCTGTTCTGTCCCCGACCCCGCCGGATGGCCCATGACCCGTACCTGGCAGATCACCGGTGTCACCGACGCCGCCCGGGCCCGTATCGCCACCGCCCGGCTGGCGGCGGCCTACGGTGTGCCGCCGCTGGAGCGCACCCGGCTGGCGGCGGCGCTGAGCGCGCGGCTGCGGCAGTGCCTGACCAAGGGCGGCACCTGGCGGCTGACCCTGGAGGCGTCCGCGGCGCCCGCCGGCACGCCGGAGGCGGGGCAGGGGGTGCTGCACGCCGTGGTGACGCCGGCCCTCGGGGCCGCGGCCGACGGTGAGCCTCCGTGGCGGATGACGGTGCCCTGCCCCGAGGCGTCCCCGGCCGCCGACGAGGGCGTCGTGACGGACGACCCGGCGTCGCTGGCGGAGGCGCTGCTGGGGGCCGACGAGGACACGGCGCTGGTGCTGGACCGGCTCGCCGAGCAGGAGGACCTGGTCGCCTTCCACCGGGAGGAACTGCACCAGACCAACCAGGGCGTCGTGGCGCTGCACGCCGAGCTGGACGCCGCCGGGCGGGCCCAGCGGGAGGCGTTCGCCGCCGAGCGCAGGGCGCGCACCGAGGCGGAGAACGCCCGCCGCAGGCTGACCTTCCTGGCGGACGCGAGCGCGGTGCTCACCGCGTCGCTGGACCATCACGAGATCGTGCGCCGCCTGCCGGACCTGCTGGTGCCCGAGTACGCCGGCAGCGTCGACGTCTGGATCTTCGACCAGGACGGCGACCGGAACCGGCCCCCGGTGCACGCCGCCGCGGCCGTCCTCGCGGCCCGCACCGGCAGGCCGCAGTACGCCGCCGAGCACCCGGGCGGGCTGCCCGGCGTCGACGACCAGCCGCCCTCGGCCCTGGCCCCGGACCGGCCGCTGCTGTGCATCCCGCTGCCGACCCGCGGGGCGCCGCTCGGGGTGCTGACGCTCACCCCGCCCGGGGAGCGCTGGGACCCGGACGACGCGGTGATGCTGATCGAGCTGACCCGGCGGGCCGCCATCGCGATCGACCACGCCCAGCGCTACCAGCACAACCGCGACATCGCCGAGACCCTGCAGCGCGCCCTGCTGACCGAGCTGCCGGCACCGCCCGGTCTGAGCCTGGCCGCGCGTTACCTGCCGGCCACGCACGGGCTGAACATCGGCGGCGACTGGTACGACGCGTTCCGCCAGCCCGACGGCGGCGTGATCGTCGTGGTCGGCGACGTGACCGGGCACGGGCTGCGGGCGGCGGTGATGATGAGCCAGCTGCGGACCGCGCTGCGGGCCTACGCGGTCGACGGCGGCAGCCCCGGCCGGCTGCTGACCCGGCTGCACACGTTCCTGCACCACCTGCAGCCGGACCTGTTCGCCACCGCCGTCATCGCGCGGTTCCACCCGGACGACCCGACGATGACGTGGGCCGCCGCCGGGCACCCGCCACCCGTGCTGCGTACCCCGGACGGCCGAGTGCGGACCCTGGACGCCAGACCGGGGGCGATGCTCGGCATTCCGCTCGAGCAGGAGATCGCCGACCACACGGAGCTGCTCGCGCCGGGTTCGACGCTGGCGCTGTACACGGACGGTCTGGTGGAGCGGCGGGCCCGGGGCATAGACCCGGGCATCGAGCGGCTGGCCACGGCCCTCGGCTCGTTCACGCCCCGGCAGCTGGAGGAGGACCTGGAGGGTTCGGCGGACGGGATCCTGCGGCCTCTGCTCAGCGACTCGGAGCGCGACGACGACGTCTGCCTGCTGCTGTGCCACCTCGACGGCACCGGCTGACCGGTCTGCCGTACCGCTTCGGCGGCCCCGGCGGCCGGCCGGCCGTCGCCGCTCCCCGCCGGACGGTCCCCCGCCGTTCACGCCCGTCCGGTGCGCTTCGGCCCCGGGCGGGGCATGGTGGATCCCGGGGTGTGTAGCCCGCCCGGCACTCCCCGCTCGCCGGACCGCCGCGGACGCGGTGGGATCGACGAGGTGCGAAGCAGCGATCCAGGGGCAGGCGAATGGCGTTCGCGGCAGACCGCCTGGAGCAGAAAGGGATGAAGACCGTGACACGACCCAGGATCCTGGTGGTCGGCGCAGGTTTCGCCGGCGTGGAGTGCGTGCGCCGGCTCGAGCGCAGGCTCTCCCCCCACGAGGCCGACGTCACCCTGGTGGCGCCGTTCTCCTACCAGCTCTATCTGCCGTTGCTGCCCCAGGTGGCCTCGGGGGTGCTGACGCCGCAGTCGATCGCGCTGTCCCTGCGCCGCAGCAGCCGGTACCGCACGCGGATCATCCCGGGCGGGGCCATCGGCGTGGACCTCAAGGCGAAGGTCTGCGTGGTACGGACCATCACCGGCGAGATCGTCAACGAGCCGTACGACTACATCGTGCTGTCCCCCGGCAGCGTCACCCGCACGTTCGACATCCCGGGGCTCACCGATCACGCCTTCGGCATGAAGACGCTCGCGGAGGCCGCCTACATCCGCGATCACGTCATCTCGCAGCTCGACCTCGCCGACGCCAGCCAGGATCCGGCCGAGCGCGCCTCCCGGCTGCAGTTCGTGGTGGTCGGCGGCGGTTACGCGGGCACCGAGACCGCGGCCTGCCTGCAGCGGCTCACGCACGCGGCCGTCAAGCGCTATCCGCGGCTGGACCCGGCCCTGATCAAGTGGCATCTGATCGACATCGCGCCGAAGCTGATGCCCGAGCTGGGCGAGAAGCTCGGGCGCAGCGCCCAGGAGGTGCTGACGCGGCGGGGTATCGAGATCTCCCTGGGCGTGTCCATCGAGAAGGCCGGCCCCGAGGAGGTCACCTTCACGGACGGCCGGGTGGTGCCCACCCGCACGCTGATCTGGACCGCCGGCGTGGTCGCGAGCCCGCTGATCGCCACGCTGGGCGCGGAGACGGTCAAGGGGCGGCTCGCGGTCACCGCCGACATGTGCCTGCCGGGCCACGACGGGGTGTTCGCGCTCGGCGACGCGGCGGCCGTGCCCGACCTCGCCAAGGGCCAGGAGGGCGCCGTCTGCCCGCCCACCGCGCAGCACGCGATGCGCCAGGGCAAGCACGTCGCCGAGAACATCATCGCCACCCTGCGGGGCCAGGCGATGCGGCCGTACGTCCACAAGGACCTCGGTCTGGTCGTCGACCTCGGCGGCACCGACGCGGTGTCCAAGCCGCTCGGCGTCGAGCTGCACGGCCTGCCCGCCCAGGCCGTGGCCCGCGGCTACCACTGGTCGGCGCTGCGCACCGGCGTCGCCAAGGCGCGCGTGGCGGCCAACTGGATGCTGAACGCGGTCGCCGGCGACGATTTCGTGCGCACCGGTTTCCAGGCCCGCAAGCCGGCCAAGCTGAAGGACTTCGAGTACACCGACGCCTACCTGACGCCGGAGCAGGTCCGCGAGCAGGTCGAGGGGGCCGGCCGGGCGCAGTCGTGACCCGCCGCCCGGGGTCCGCTCGCGGCATGGCATGCTGGCAAGTGGATCTTTGCGTGAACCGGAGCTGAATCGGGAGAGTGTGCGGCGGCGTGAGGCAGGCGGGGCGCTCGGTGCGGACACGGCTGCGGGACCGCGCCGCCGCGTCCGATCCAGGTCTGCTGCGGCTGACGGCCGGCCTGCGGACGGTGGGCGCCATCGCCCTGGCGCTGGCCGTGCTGGCCCTCCTCGGCGCGGACGTCAAGCACCTGGTGGCGGGCGCCATGTCGGCGATGGTCGCCACCTTCGCGATCCGGGAGAAGCAGCCCGGCGCGCAGGCCGTCACCCTGGCGCTGGGTCTGCCGGTGGCGCTGGCGTCCGTGTCGGTGAGCGCGCTGCTCGCCCAGCGGGTCGTCGTCGGTGACGTCTTCTTCGTTGCCCTGATCTTCTGCGCCGTCTACAGCCGCCGGTTCGGCGACCGCGGCAACGCCCTGGGCCTGATCGGCTTCCAGGTCTACTTCGTGTCCCTGTTCGTGGGGGCGAAGACGTCGGGGCTGCCGTCGCTGTGGGCCGCGATCGCCGTGGCGTTCGCGTGCAGTGCCCTGGTGCGTTTCGCGATCGTGCCGGCGACGCCCGCACGCGTGCTGCGGCGGCTGCGCCAGGCCTTCCGGGCCCGGCTGGCGCAGCTGATCTCGGCGCAGCTCGAGCTGCTGGACGCCGGGCCGGACGAGATCGACAGGGCGCTCGGGCATCTGCGGGACGGCACGGCGCGGCTGCACGAGACGGCCCTGATGATCCAGTCCCGGCTGGAGGAGGGCACCCCGGACGCGTCCACGGCGCGGCTGGTGCAGCGCCGTATCGCGGACGCCGAGATCGCCGCCGAGCGTCTCGGCCTGCTGCTGCTGAGCGCGCGCAGCGCCGAGCGCGCGGACACCCTCACCCTGCATCTGCCGGGCGCGCCGGCGCCCTCGGTGGGGAGCACGCCCGCGCCCGGCGAGGCGACGGCGGTCCTGCGCCGGGACCTCGGCGCGCTGCGCGCGCTGGTGCTGCGTCCGCCCTCCGAGGCCCGCGGCACGGCGCTGTCGCACCTGCGCAACCGGCTGCTCGGCTACCGCGACGAGGAGAATCTGCCGGAGGCGACGCCGGCCGTGCAGGACGTCTTCCGCGGCATCGGTGAGACCGCCCGGGCCGTGATGGGCCTGAGGATCGCGCTGGACGGGCCGCAGGACGACTCGGACGACTCCCCCTCGACGGCGCGCTCGCGCGAGGAGCTGGACGCCGAGGACGCCGCCATCGACGCCGGCGAGGAGGAGTCGGCCCAGGAGGAGCCGACCGGGCTGCGGCGGCCCACCACCCGCGCGGCCGTGCAGGTGGCGGTGGGATCCTCGCTGGCCATCGTCGGCGGGGAGTTCCTGTCCTCGCAGCGCTGGTACTGGGCGGTCCTCACCTGCTGGATCGTCTTCCTCAACACCGCCTCCACCGGCGAGATCCTGGTCAAGGGCTACCGCCGGCTGCTGGGCACGATGCTGGGGGTGGTGGCCGGGATCGTGCTGGCCGGGCTGGTCGGCGGCCACACCTGGACCGCGTTCGGGCTGGTGCTGCTGTTCATCTTCGCGATGTTCTACACGGCGCCGCTCTCCTACACGCTGATGTCGTTCTTCGTGACGGCCATGCTCGGGCTGCTGTACACCCTGCTGCACACGTACAGCATGTCGGTGCTGCTGCTGCGGGTGGAGGAGACGGCGCTGGGCGCGGCCTGCGGGATCATCGCGGCGGCGCTGGTGCTGCCGATCCGCACGGACCGGCGTACGAACGAACTGCTGGGCACGGTGCTGGAGCGGCTGGTCGACGTCACCGAGGGTGCCGTGGACCAGCTCAGCGGCGGGCCGGCCGCCGATCTGCTGGACACGGCGCGGGACCTGGACCAGGCGCTGGGGGATCTGCGGGGCGCCACCCAGCCGCTCACCCATCCGATCACGCCGCTGCGGTCCCGCCGGAACACGGCCCAGTACGTGGTGGCGCTGCTGGAGACGTGCGCCTATCACGCGCGGTCGCTGGCGGCGACGGCCGAGCTGCTGCCCACCCATCCGTCGATCGCGGCCGATCCGAGGCTGCGCGGGGCGGTGCGGCGCACGGTGCGCAACATCGAGGCGATCGCCGCCCACGTCGCCGACGAGCACGCCGGCACGGAGGTGGAGACCGGGCCCAGCATCGCCTCGCTGCTGGAGCCGGGGGGCGCGGGGGTGTCGCGGTACGGACGTGTCACGGGGCGTGTGCTGCGGCATCTGGAGCGGCTGGACGAGGCCGTGGTGGGCCTCGCCCGGCCGCTGGGTGTTCCCGTCGCGGCGCCGAAGCGGTGACGGGCCCGGAAGGAAGCGGTGACGGGCCGGGGGCCGGGGTCAGAAGTCGCTGGGCATGCCGCTCGCCTCGGCTATGCCGCGCAGTTCCTCGTTCTGCCGGTGGCGTTCCTTGAGGTAGTCGGCTATCTCGCCGAGGCGCTCGGGGTCGCAGGCGGTGTCCGCGTCCGTGACGACGCGGACGGGGCCGGTCTCGTCGGTGCTGATCTCGACGACCTCGTTGTCGAGCCGGCCGGTGACGGCGGTGGCGATGACCAGGGCGGCCTCGTCCCGGATCTCCTGGGGCAGTGCTTCGGTGCTGTCGCCGTCCAGGGAGAAGTCGATGGTGGGCATCTGGTGCTCGTCGATCGCCTGGAGGACCGGTTCCACCACGCTGAGCAGCAGCTGGTAGTCGTCGGTCTCCATGCGCAGGCGCAGGAGGTCCAGGTAGACGTCCACGGGACGTCCGTCCGGCGGAGGAATCTCGTGTTCGTTCATCCGCCCCGTGTTCCCCGCGCCGGGCGGCTCAGACCTCGTTCACACCCTGCGCCAGCGGGCGAGGGCGAAGGAGAAGACGCCGAACAGCATCAGACCTGCGGCGACGCAGACCAGCAGCCACGGTCCGAGCGGGGTGCCGGCGAAGGCGCGCAGGGTGTCGTCCAGGCCCTTGGCCCGGTCCGGTTCGTAGTCGACGGCGGCGCGCACCGCGAAGGCGCCCGCCGCGGCGAAGACGACGCCGCG
The DNA here is from genome assembly GCF_042870695.1 of Streptomyces sp. NPDC006384. NCBI lineage: Bacteria > Bacillati > Actinomycetota > Actinomycetes > Kitasatosporales > Streptomycetaceae > Streptomyces > Streptomyces sp. NPDC006384. The sequence goes on along the minus strand of NZ_JBIAHR010000001.1, from coordinate 429,279 downwards.
CGCCGTGCCGCCGCCGACGCCGGTGACGTCGACGAGCCGTCGCATCGGCCGGCTCAGCTCGCCGTGCTTGAGCTTCTTGTGGTAGCTGCGCCGCAGCGCCTGGACGGCGATGACCACTCCGGCGACCACGATCGCGGCCCCGGCAACGCCCACGGCCCACCGTCCGGCGGGCAGCTCCAGCACCTTGGCGGTGACGTCGCGGGACTGCCGGTCACCGGTTCCGCCGCCGCTGCCGCGGGAGCCGGCCGCGAAGGCCAGGACGGAGTAGGCGACGAACGCGTAGAAGACGCAGCGGGCGGCGGCGGGCAGCCGCTTCTTCGCGGTGCGGCCGTCCTCGCCCACGGTGCCGAAGAGCGCCTCGGAAAGGCGCCACAGGGCCATGCCGACGAGACCGGCGCCCAGCGCCCACAGCAGGACGGCGCCGAACGGCTTCTCCGCCAGTTCGGCGAGGGCGCCGCCGCGGTCGGCCTGCCGCTGTCCGTCGCCGAAGGCGATCCGCAGGGCCAGCAGGCCGACCAGCAGGTAGATGACGCCGCGGGCGGCCAGTCCGGCCCTGGCGGCCCCCTCGGCGGCCGTTCCGTCGGCCGCGCGCCGTACCCGGCCGTGGCCGGTGCGTGTCAGAACACTCATGCGAGCCTCCCCTCCGGGACTCCGCATGCCCCGCGTTCCTCCCCGCAATCCGCAGGGGGCGGGTGTGTCCCGGCCGACGGGACACGCCCGTGCGCCCCGTACGCCCGGTCAGGCGTACGGGGCGCACGGCATCACGCCTTCCCGCACCTCACGAGCCGGCCCGCGGCGGTCCCGGCGGCCGCCGGGACGGCGGACCGCGGTCCGGGCGGCGTCACCGCCCGGGGGGGCCGTCACGCCGTGGCGCGCCTGCGGCCCGGGCGCCGGCCCATCGCCTCGTCGCGCACCCGGGCGCAGCTGCGGCTGATGAGCCGGGAGACGTGCATCTGGGAAATGCCCAGGCAGTCCGCTATGCGGCTCTGCGTCATGTCCTCGAAGAAGCGCATGTAGAGGATGGCGCGCTCGCGTTCGGGCAGCCGGCGCAGGCCCTCCTTGGCGGACTCGCGGTCGATCACGGTGTCGTACGAGGTGTCCGCCGTGCCGAGGGTGTCCGCGAGGCTGTAACCGTCGTCGCCGGCGGACAGCTCGGCGTCCAGCGACAGGGTGCTGAAGCTCTCCAGCGCCTCCATGCCGGCACTGACCTCGTCCTCGGTGAGCCCGGTGTGGGCGGCCAGGGCGGCGACGGAGGGTTCGGGGCTGCCGGGGCTCTGGGTGAGCTCGCGGCGCGCGACCCGCACCTTGTTGCGCAGTTCCTGCACCCGGCGGGGCACCCGCAGTGCCCACATCCGGTCGCGGAAGTGCCGCTTGACCTCGCCGGTGATGGTGGGCACGGCGTAACTCTCGAAGGCACCCCGCTCCGGGTCGAAGCGGTCGATGGCCTTCACCAGCCCGAGCGCCGCGACCTGGCGCAGGTCCTCGATGGACTCGCCGCGGTCGCGGAAGCGGCCGGCGATCCGGTGGGCCATGGGCAGCCAGGCGGTGACGAGCTCGTCGCGGACGGCTTCCCGCTCGGGCCCGTCCTCCAGTTCCGCCAGCCGGCTGAAGAGGGCCACGGTGTCCGGTGCGTCGTCGTGCCGACGACGGGCCGTGGTGGTGGGACCGGCGTCGGGGGCGTTCGTGGCCTCGGGGGTTCCGGGACGGACGGTGGGCGTTTCGATGGGCATGCGGATTCGCTCCTGAACGGTGGTCTCAGGGGAACTTTCCGCGGAAGCGGCGCTGTCCGGGGCCGCTCGGAAGGGCCGAAGCAGCCATACCGCTCCCGCTGCTGCGCCTCCGGTCCGAAGCACGAACTTGCGACTGCCCTCACCCCGGTGGAACAAACTCCGCTTTTGCAAAAGTACTCGGAACGGCCGAACGACCGCGGTGCTGAGCTTGCCCTGCGGCGGAAGGCATGCCGTGTGCACGCCGGGCGCCGCCGGAGGGTTCCGGCCGGTTTCCGGCCGCGTTCCGGAACAGCGGTCCTCCGTGCGGGCCGGCGGGCCATCCGGGCGCCGTGCGGGGGTACGCGGAAGGCATGACGGATGTTGTGGACTCGGACGAACTGCTGCGCCGTATGCACCGCGCGAGGGCCTGCGCGCTGGAACAGGAGCGGACGTGGCGGACGCGGAGGGAAGAGCTGCGCTCGACCGACCCGGAGGGCTCCCGCGAGGCGGCCGTGCGGACGGTGGCGTACGAGGCCGTGCTGCGGGTGCTGGACGAGGTGCTGACGCCGGGGCGGCGCACGGAGCCAGGCTGACCGGCGGCCGCCGGGACGACGGATTGGCGGGGCGCGCACCGGGAAACCGGGTCGGCATGACAGCCGACCACACCCGCGCACCGGTCCTGGAAGCCCTCGCCGACTACCGCCGTGAGGGACGGTTGTCGTTCACGCCCCCCGGCCACAAACAGGCGCGCGGCGCCGATCCGGCCGTGCGCGAGGTGCTGGGGGACGCGGTCTTCCACAGCGACCTCCTGGTGACCGGCGGACTCGACGACCGGCTCACCCGCGGCCGGGTGCTGCAGCGCGCCCAGGAACTGATGGCCGACGCGGTCCACGCCGACCACACCTTCTTCTCGACCTGCGGGAGCAGTCTGTCGGTGAAGGCGGCGATGCTGGCCGTGGCGGGCCCGCACGAGAAGCTGCTCATCGGCCGGGACGCCCACAAGTCGGTCGTGTCGGGGCTGATCCTGTCCGGCATCGAACCGGTGTGGGTGGAGCCCCGCTGGGACGCCGGGCGGCATCTCGCCCACCCCCCGTCGGCCGAGGAGTACGAGCAGGCGTTCGCCGCCCATCCCGACGCGAAGGGCGCGCTGATCACCAGCCCCACGCCGTACGGGGCGAGCGCGGACCTGCGGGCCGTCGCCGAGGTCTGCCACCGGCGTTCGGCGCCGCTCGTCGTGGACGAGGCGTGGGGGGCGCACCTGCCCTTCCACCCCGATCTGCCCACCTGGGCGATGGACGCGGGCGCCGACATCTGCGTGACCAGCATCCACAAGATGGGCAGCGGTCTGGAGCAGGGTTCCGTCTTCCATCTGCGCGGCGACCTCGTCCCGCCGGAGCTGCTCGGCATGCGGGCCGATCTGCTGGGCACGACCAGCCCGTCGGCGCTGATCCTCGCCGGACTGGACGGCTGGCGCCGCCAGATGGCGCTGCGGGGACGGGAGGTGATGGGCGCGGCGCTGGAGCTGGCCGCCGAGGTCCGCGCGGCCGTCGAGGAGATCGACGGGATGCACGTCGACGACCGGGAGGACTTCTGCGGCCCGGGGGCGGCCCACGGCTTCGATCCGCTGCCCGTCGTCATCGACCTCGACGGTCTCGGCGTGTCCGGCTTCCGGGCGGCGGACTGGCTGCGCGAGAACCGCTCCGTCGTGGCACATCTGACCGACCACCGCCGTATCGGCGCGCAGATCACCCACGGTGACGACCGGGAGACCGCCGGCGAGCTGCTCGCCGCGCTCAAGGACCTGGCCCGGGCGGCGCCCACCCTGGCTCCCGCGCCGCGCGTCGAGGTGCCCTCGCCGGCCGGGCTGAGGATGCCGCAGGCGATGCTGCCCAGGGACGCGTTCTTCGGCCCGACCGAGGACGTGCCGGTGGAGCGGGCCGCCGGGCGGGTGGCCGCCGAGATGATCACGCCGTACCCGCCCGGCATCCCGGCCGTCCTGCCCGGTGAGCGGCTGTCCGAGCCCGTGCTCCGGTACCTGCGCACCGGCCTGGAGGCGGGGATGTACCTGCCGGACCCGAGCGACCCGTCGCTCGGCACGGTGAGGGTAGTCGCGGGTGATGCCGGGTGACGCTTCCTCACCGTGTGCGACGGGGCAGTGAAACAGGTCACGCGACCCGGTTTCCGGTTCCCCGGACACCGGGAGATGGTTTAGCGTTCACTCACACGTGGCGGCGGAGTCGACGACAGGTCCTCCGGACGTCACCGCTCACGGCCCTGGCTGGTTTCCCCCGTCCAGCCAGGGCTTTTTCATGCCCGGCGCCGGTGCCCGCCGGACCGGCACGGAATCCCCTCGGGAACCGTCGTCCGCCGAGGTGCCCGGGGCGCCGGCGGCGGCTGAAGATGGACGTAGGGAAAGCACCGGAACCGAACCGTCGGCGAGGAGCCCCACACCATGACCAAGGCGATCAAACTGCTCACCGCCCTCCCCCCGCCCCAGCGGGCCCGTCTCATGGAACTCGCCCAGGAGGTCTCCTTCCCGGAGGACGTCCGGATCTTCGAGGCGGGAGGCAGGGCCGACCGCTTCTGGGTCATCCGGTCCGGCGCGGTCTCCCTGACCCAGCAGGTGACGCCCCTGCAGCGGGTGACGGTCGCCAGCCTGGGCGCGGGCGACCTGCTCGGCTGGTCCTGGCTGTTCCCGCCCTACGAGTGGGACTTCGGCGCCGAGGCCTTCAGTCCGGTGCGCGCCTACGAGTTCGAGGCCGCGTCGGTCCTCGCGCTGTGCGAGCGGGATCCCCAGCTCGGCATCGTGCTGGTGCGGACGGTCGCCGAGATCCTCGCCCACCGGCTGGAGGCCACCCGCGGCCGCCTCATGGAACACGCCGCGCTGCACGGGCGCGGCGCGCTGTGAGGCGACCGCGCGCCGTGCCCGTGCCGCGCACCGGGTGACGGCCGCGCCTCGCCCCCGGTTCAGGCGCCTGCGACGAGGGTGAGACCGAGGGCGATCATGACGGCCGCGACCAGCCCGTCCAGGACGCGCCAGGCCGCGGGCCGGGTGAGGAACCGTCCGAGGTGGCGGGCGCCCAGACCGAGCGCGGCGAACCAGCACAGGCTGGCCAGGGCGGCCCCCAGGCCGAAGGTCCAGCGCAGCGGTCCGCGGTCGGCGGCCACGGAACCCAGCAGGAAGACGGTGTCGAGGTAGACGTGCGGGTTGAGCCAGGTCAGTGCCAGGCAGGTGAGCACCGCCCGCCGCCGCGAGCCCGCCGCCTCGCCCTGCGTCCGCAGCGCGCCGGCCGGGCGGAACACGCGCCGGGCGGCCAGGGCGCCGTAGCAGAGCAGGAAGGCGCCGCCGACCCAGCCGACGACCGTCAGCGCGTCCGGCCAGGCCACCACCACCGCGCCGACGCCCCCGACCCCGAGGGCGATGAGGACCGCGTCGGACAGCGCGCAGATGGCGACCACGGTGAGGACGGCGTCACGGCGGACGCCCTGCCGCAGGACGAAGGCGTTCTGGGCGCCGATGGCGACGATCAGTGAGAGGCCGGTGCCGAATCCGGCGGCCGCGGCGGTCAGGGCATTGCTCATGACCTCGAAGCTAGACGCGCGATCACCGCACGTACAGCTAAAGATTCTTACGTATCCTTAGACCTTCTGAAGAGATCTCCTGGAGAGATCTCCCGAGGACGGCGCCGGGACGACGGCGGAAGAGGGCGGGGCGGCAGTGACGACGGAACCGGCGGCGGCGTTCGCGGACCTTCCCCTGGACCAGGTGCGCACCCTGCTGACCGTGGTGGACGAGGGCACGTTCGAGGCGGCCGCCGCCGCGCTGCACGTGACGCCGTCCGCGGTCAGCCAGCGGGTGAAGGCGCTGGAGCAGCGCACCGGACGGGTCCTGCTGCTGCGCACCAAGCCGGTGCGGCCCACCGGGTCCGGGGCGGTGCTCGTGCGCCTCGCCCGTCAGGTGGCCCGGCTGGAGCGGGACGCGTACGCGGAGCTGGGGCTGAGCGGGGCCGGGGAACCGACGCGGGTGTCGGTGGCCGTCAACGCCGACTCGCTCGCGACCTGGTTCCTCGGCGCCCTCACACGGGTGCCGCAGGAGCCCCGGCTCTGTTTCGATCTGCGCCGCGAGGACGAGGACCACACGGCGGCGCTGCTGCGCGAGGGCGTGGTGATGGCCGCGGTGACCTCGTCCCCCGACCCCGTGCCGGGCTGCACCGTCCGGGCGCTCGGCCGCATGCGCTACCGGCCGTGCGCCGCGCCCGGGTTCGCCGGCCGGCACCTGGACGGGCGGCCCCTGCGGGAGTCGCTCGCCGAGGCGCCGGTGGTGTGCTTCGACCGGCGGGACGACTTCCAGGACGGCTTCGTGCGGCGGCTCGGGGCGGCCGGCGCCGGTGCCGCCCGGCATCACGTACCGACCCCGGAGGGCTTCGTGGACGCGGTGGCCGCGGGGCTGGGCTGGGGCATGGTGCCGCAGCCCCAGGCCGAGCCGCTGCTGCGCGCCGCCCGCCTCGTCGACCTGGCCCCGGACCTGACCGTCGACGTCCCGCTGTACTGGCAGCAGTGGAAGCTCGACTCCCCGGCGCTGGCGGCCGTGGCCGACGCGGTGGTGTCGGCGGCGGCCGAGGCGCTGCGGTGGTAGACGCGCACGGCGCCGTCGGTCACGGGCGGTTTCGCCCCGGTGCCGGCGGGTCACCCGGACGGAGCAATGCATTCACGAAGGCGCGAACGATTCGATCGCAGGTGACTTTGATGGACAACTGGCGAGAGCACGCCGCGTGCCGTACGGAGGACCCCGACCTGTTCTTCCCGATCGGCGCCACCGGCCCGGCCCTGTTGCAGACCGAGCAGGCGAAGGCGGTCTGCCGGCGCTGTCCGGTCCAGGAGCAGTGCCTGCAGTGGGCGCTCGACACGGGACAGACCCTCGGCGTGTGGGGCGGGACCAGTGAGACGGAGCGCCGGGCGCTGAAGCGGCGCGCGGCGGCACGGCGGCGGCACGGCTGACGGCCGCCGCCGGCAGGCCCGAGCGCGTCGGGGCCCGCTGCGCCGCACCGCCCCTCCTCAGCGGGCGGTGCGGCGCAGCGGGCCCCAGGGGCGTTCCTGGCGTGCCACCTCCGTGCGGGCCTCGTCGATGACGCCGGGCGCGATCCAGCACAGCGGCCGGACGTCGGCCACCAGCGGCTCGTTGTCCGGGCCGCGGCCCGTCTCCCGGCCGGTGAGCACCCAGGGCCGTACGCCGGGGCCCTTCTCGTGCGGCAGATGCGCGTAGTCGTGCAGCCGGCGCGCCGCCCACACCCGTACGGGCCGGTCCCCCCACCACTCCTCCACGTCCAGCGGGTTCGCGGACAGGCCCGGCATCGGTACGCCGGTGAGTTCGTCGGTGCTGGAGGTCCGGGCGAGATCGGCGCGGGGGCCGCGCGACCAGCGCACGTACAGGCACTGCCGGCGGGCGACCAGATCGGCGAGCCCGGCGAGTGTGCGTACGACCGGCAGGTCCTCCGGTGCGCCCATGCGCTGACCTCCCTCGTCGGCGGTCCGTCAGGCCGACGGAGTACCCGGGCGGCGCGCGGGGGAATCACGCCGGGAAGTCCCGTTCCCGGCGCCCCCCGGGCGGCGGTGCGCGGGTGCCGGCGGACCGGCTGTGGCCGAGGGGCGCGGCGGCCGGGCGGTTCAGGCGGTCTGCCGCGCCGCGGCCCGGCCCGCCGCCCGTCCGGAGAACAGGCAGCCGCCGAGGAAGGTGCCCTCCAGTGCGTTGTAGCCGTGCACCCCGCCGCCGCCGAAGCCGGCCACCTCACCGGCCGCGTACAGTCCTTCGACCGGTGTGCCGTCGGCGCCCAGGGCGCGGGAGTCCAGGTCGGTCTGGATGCCGCCGAGGGTCTTGCGGGTGAGGATGTGCAGCTTGACGCCGATCAGCGGGCCCGCCTCCGGGTCGAGGATGCGGTGCGGGCCGGCGACGCGGCCGAGGCGGTCGCCGAGGTAGCGGCGGGCGTTGCGGATGCCCTGGACCTGGGCGTCCTTGGCGTACGGGTTGGCCATCTGCAGGTCGCGGGCCTCGATCTGACGCCGGATCGAGGCGGCGTCCAGCAGCGGTTTGCCGGTGAGCCCGTTCATCCGGTCGACCAGCAGTTCCAGGGTGGGCGCGGTGACGAAGTCGGGGCCCTTGCGCAGGAAGGCGTCCACCGGGCCGGGGGCGCCCTTGCCGATGAGGCGTTCGCGCAGGAAGCCGGCGCGGTCCTTGGCGGTGATGTCGGGGTTCTGCTCGGAGCCGGAGAGCGCGAACTCCTTCTCGACGATCTTCCGGGTGAGGATGAACCAGGAGTGGTCGTGGCCCGCGAGACCGTCGGCGGTGCGCAGGTGCCGCAGGGTGCCGAGGGTGTCGTAGCCGGGCAGGTACGGCGAGGGCAGGCGGCGGCCGAGGGCGTCGAACCACATCGACGACGGCCCGGGCAGGATGCGGATGCCGTGGCCGGGCCAGACCGGGTCCCAGTTGCGCACCCCCTCGGTGTAGTGCCACATCCGGTCGCGGTTGACCAGGCGTGCGCCCGCCTCGGCGCTGATGTCGAGCATCCGTCCGTCGACGTGGGCGGGGACGCCGGTGACCATCTCGGCGGGCGGGGTGCCCAGGCGTGCGGGCCAGTGACGGCGCACGATGTCGTGGTCGGCGCCGATGCCGCCGGAGGTGACGATCACGGCCCGGGCGGTGAGGTGGAACTCGCCGACGGCGTCCCGGTTGGAGGCGACGCCCCGGGGCGAGGTGTCCTCGGCGAGGACCGTGCCGCGCACGCCGCGCGCGGTGCCGCCCTCGACGACCAGGTGGTCGACGCGGTGGCGGTGGTGGAAGGTGAGCAGCCCGTCGCGCGCGGCCTGCTTCGCGTACCGCACGAACGGTTCGACGACCCCGGTGCCGGTGCCCCAGGCGACGTGGAAGCGGGGCACCGAGTTGCCGTGCCCGCCGGCCGTGAGGTCGCCGCGCTCGGCCCAGCCGACGGTGGGCAGGAAGGTGATGCCGTGCCCGGCCAGCCAGGACCGCTTCTCCCCCGCCGCCCACTCGACGTACGCCCGCGCCCAGCGCACCGCCCAGGCGTCCTCGTCCTCGGTCCGGTCGAAGCCGGCGCTGCCCTGCCAGTCGCTCCAGGCCAGGTCGAAGGAGTCCTTGACGCCGAGGCGCCGCTGCTCGGGCGAGTCGACGAGGAACAGTCCGCCGAAGGACCAGAAGGCCTGTCCGCCGAGGTTGGCCGCGTTCTCCTGGTCGACCAGCGCGACCCTGCGGCCCCTGCTGGTCAGTTCGTGCGCCGCGACCAGGCCCGCGAGGCCCGCTCCGACCACGATGACGTCGGCGTCCATGGCGACCGTCCCTTTCCTCGTCCGTCCCGTCGGGTCGGGCGGCACCCCGGTGACGCGGACCGCGACGAGGGCGGTGCGTTCGCGGTGAAGAGCGAGGAACGGTCCCGTCGTGGCCGCCGGAACCGGAGAAAAGCATGTTCACGCCACCCGCCGCCGAGTACGGGAATGTATCGGATGCACCGGCGTGCCGGAAGGGCCGGGACGGATCCGGGGCCGTTCCCGGTCACGGGGGTGTGCCGGGCGTCGGGCACCCGTGCGCGTGCCGTTTCTGGTTGGGTGTCCCCGTCGGGCAGCCACCTGGGAATGCGAGGTCGTCGATGCGCGCGGACGTGCGGCAGGTCGCGGACGGCACCTATCTGGTGCACGGGAGCCACACCAACTGGGTCCTCCTGGCCGAGGGCGACGCGGTCACCCTCGTCGACACCGGTTACCCCGGCGACCGGGGGCTGCTGCTCGACTCCCTCGCGCGGATCGGGAGTTCGCCCGAGGCGGTGACGGCCGTGCTGATCACCCACGCCCACAACGACCACCTGGGCTCCGCCGAGCACCTGCGCGCCGCCCACGGCACCCCCGTACTGCTGCACGAGGCAGAAGTGCCGCACGCCCGGCGGGACTTCCTGCAGCAGGTGTCGGTCGGCACGGTCCTGCGCAACGGCTGGCGTCCGGGCGTGCTGCCGTGGGCGGTGCACGTGATCCGCCGCGGCGGCACCGAACACCACCCGGTGACCGCGCCCGCCCCCTTCCCCGCGGACGGCGCGCTCGACCTGCCCGGCCGGCCCGTGCCCGTGCACACCCCCGGGCACACCGACGGGCACTGCGCCTACCACCTGCCGGACGCCGGGGTGGTGATCTCCGGCGACGCGCTGGTCACCGGGCACGCCACCTCGCGGCTGCGGGGGCCCCAGCTGCTGCCCGGCATGTTCCACCACGACCGGGAACGCGCGGCGGCCTCGCTCGACGTCCTCGCGGAACTCGACGGCGACGTGCTGCTGCCCGGGCACGGCCCCCTCCACCGCGGGCCGGTGGGGGACGCCGCGCGACAGGCGCGGGAACGGACGTTCTAGAGTCGGGGCATGGCCTTGCAGATCAGTGCCACCAATCCGGAGCACCCCGCGCTCCTGCTCGAACTGCCGTGGCAGCTTCCGCTGGAGGAGTGGCCCGAGGAGTACCTCGTGCCGCTCCCCCGCGGCATCTCCCGTCACGTCGTCCGCTACGCCCGGGCCGGCGACGAGGTGATCGCCGTCAAGGAGCTGGCCGAACGGCCCGCGCTGCGCGAGTACGAGCTGCTGCGCGACCTGGACCGGCTCGCCATCCCCGCGGTGGACGCGCTGGGCGTGGTCACCGGCCGCACCGACGGAGCCGGCGAGCCGCTGGAGCCGGTGCTGATCACCCGGCACCTCGGCGGTTCCCTGCCGTACCGGTCGATGTTCGAGACGACACTGCGGCCGGCGACCATGCACCGTCTGATGGACGCCCTCGCCGTGCTGCTGGTCCGGCTGCACCTGGCGGGGTTCGCCTGGGGCGACTGCTCGCTGTCCAACACGCTCTTCCGGCGCGACGCGGGCGCCTACGCCGCCTACCTGGTGGACGCCGAGACCGGCGAGCTGCACCCGAGGCTGAGCGACGGGCAGCGCGACTACGACCTCGACCTGGCCCGGGTGAACATCAGCGGCGAACTGCTCGACCTGGAGGCGTCGGGGGCGCTGCACCCCTCCGTGGACCCGGTGGACTTCGGCAGGGAGATCTGCGCCCGCTACGGCCGCCTGTGGCAGGAGCTGACCCGCACCTCCGTCTACCCGGCCGGCAAGCACCACTACATCGAGCGCCGCATCCGGCGCCTCAACGACCTCGGTTTCGACGTGGCCGAGATGCAGATCGAGCACGCCTCCAACGGCGACACGGTCACCTTCGTGCCCAAGGTCGTCGACGCGGGCCACCACCAGCGCCAGCTGCTGCGCCTGACGGGTCTGGACGCCGAGGAGAACCAGGCCCGGCGGCTGCTGAACGACCTGGAGTCCTGGATGGCCACCCAGGACGACTACGCCCCGGGCGATCCCCTCGGCGCCCGCCCGGAGGTCCTCGCCCACCGCTGGGTGCGGGAGGTGTTCCGGCCGACGGTGCGGGCGGTGCCGGTGGAGCTGCGCGGCTCGATGGACCCGGCGGAGATCTACCACGAGCTGCTGGAGCACCGCTGGTACCTGTCCGAGCGGGCCCAGCACGACATCGGCCTGGACACCGCCGTCCAGGACTACATCACGAACATCCTGCCGAAGGCCCGGGAGACGCTCCAGCCCACGTCGGACTGAGCCGTCCCGCGGGCGGTTCAGCCGTGCGGGACCACCGCCACCGGGCAGTGCGCGTGGTGCAGCACGCCGTGCGCCACCGAGCCGATCCGGGCGCCGACGGCACTGCGGCGGGCACGGCGGCCGACGACCATCAGCTGGGCGCCGGGGGCGACCGACAGCAGGACCTGTCCCGCGCTGCCCATCTCCACGTGCTCGGTCACCGGGACGTCGGGGAAGCGCTCGCGCCACGGCCCGAGCGCCTCGCCGAGAGCCTTCCGCTCGTACTGCTCCAGGCCGCCGGCCTCGTCGGCGAGCCGCATCGAGCCCGGGCTGTAGGTGAACACCGTCGGCAGGGTCCAGGCCCGTACGGCGCGCACGGCGGCGCCGCGCGCGGCGGCGGTCTCGAAGGCGAAGCCGATCGCGTCGGCGCTGTCCTCCGGCTCCCCCTGCTGGCCGACGACGATCTCGCGGCCGGCGGCCTCCGACGCGGCCTCGTCCCCGGCCCGCACGAGGACGACGGGCCGGGTCGCCCCGGCGATCACCTGCCGGCCGACCGAGCCGAGCAGGAAGCCGACGACCGCTCCGTGGCCGCGCGAGCCGAGCACCAGCGTCCGGGCCTCGGCCGCGGCGGCGAGCAGTACGGCGACGGCGTCGTCGGCCTCGGTGACGTCCGTGGTCACCGTGAGCCGCGGGTGCCGTTCGGTGACGGTCCGGACCGACTCGGCGACCGCGTCGCGGATCCACCGCTCCTGCGTGTCCCTGTCCCCCGCGCCGGCCGTCTCCGGCCCCGCCCGCCAGGCGTGCACGACGTGCAGCGGGGCTCCCCGGCGGGCCGCCTCCCTGGCGGCCCAGGCCAGTGCGGCCAGGCTCTCCTCGGATCCGTCCAGCCCTGCCGTGATCGGGCGCGTCATGCGGGCCCCTCCCTGTGTCGCGGTCACGTCCATGGGGGCCAGTCTTCCCCGCACCGTGCGTGTGACCCCGTGAAGGGAGGGGAGGCGGGACGGACTTGGCGGAGGCGGGCGCTCCGGGACAGGATGCCCGCATGAAGGGTGATCTTTTCTCCAGCGAGTACGTGGTACAGCCCGCCGCAGCGCCGGGCATGTCCGTCGAGAACGCCAAGTGCCTGCGGTACGTGGTGGACGGCGAGATGCTCGCCCGGCAGGGGGCGATGATCGCCTACCGCGGCAGCCTGCAGTTCGAGCGCAGGAGCCAGGGCGTGGGCGGCATGCTCAAACGCGCGGTCACCGGCGAGGGACTGCCGCTGATGACGGTGCGCGGGCAGGGCGAGGCGTGGTTCGCGCAGGAGGCGCAGAACTGCTTCGTCGTGGAGGTGGAACCGGGCGACGAGTTCACCGTCAACGGCCGCAACGTCCTGTGCTTCGACGCGTCGTTGGCGTACCGCATCGCCACCGTGAAGGGCGCGGGCGTCACCGGCGGCGGGCTGTTCAACAGCGTCTTCACGGGCCACGGCAGGCTGGGGCTGGTGTGCGAGGGCAACCCGCTGGTCATCCCGGTGTCGCCGCAGTCCCCGGTGTACGTCGACACGGACGCGGTCGTCGGCTGGTCCGCGGGGCTGACCACCTCCCTGCACCGCTCGCAGTCGCTCGGCTCCATGCTGCGCGGGGGCTCCGGGGAGGCCGTGCAACTGGTGCTCCAGGGCGAGGGACACGTCGTCGTACGGCCGAGCGAGACGACGCCGCAGAAGCCCCAGCAGCACTGAGCCCCACCGGGCGGCCCGGGGACCCGTGCCTCACCGTCCTTGTCCCGGGGCCCGGTTGACCCGGGGCACGACGCGCGAAAGGCTGCCGGACGGCGTGGACCGCCTCCCGCGCCGGAAGGACGAACGCCTTGATCGGGATCGATCGGATCGAAGCCGCCGCCGAGCGGATCGCCAACCATGTCGTACGCACCCCGACCGTGCCGAGCCCGGGGCTGACCGCGCTGCTCGGCGTCCCGGTCACCGCCAAGCTGGAGCTGCTGCAGCGCACCGGGTCGTTCAAGGCGCGCGGCGCGACGGCGAAGCTGCTGTCGCTGACCGAGTCCGAACGGGCCGCCGGCGTCGTCGCGGTCAGCGGCGGCAACCACGGCGTCGCCGTCGCGGTGATGGCCGCCGCCCTCGACGTGAAGGCGACGGTGGTCATGCCGCGCACGGCGCCCGCGCGTTCGGTGGAGACCGCCGAGGCGGCGGGCGCGCTGGTGCGGCTCACCGACGACATGGACGGTGCCTTCGCTCTGGTGGCACGGCTGCGGGAGGAGGGGCTGACCCTCGTCCACCCCTTCGACGACCCGGTGGTGATCGCCGGGCAGGGGACGGTGGGACTGGAGTTCGCCGAGGACGCCGGGGAGCTCACGGACGTGCTGGTGAGCATCGGCGGCGGGGGCCTGATCGCCGGTGTGGCGGCCGCGCTGCGGGCCCGCCGGCCGGGCGTGCGGGTCTGGGGCGTGGAGACGGAGGGCGCGGAGGCCATGTCCCGGGCGCTGGCGGCGGGCGGCCCGCTGACGGTCCCGCTGTCGTCGGTCGTCACCACGCTCAGCGCCCCGGCCGTCTCGCGGTCGACGTACGACCATGTGTCGGAGCTGGTCACCGAGGTCCTGGTGGTGCCGGACCGGGAGGCCGTCCGGGGGTCGCTCGAGCTCGCCGAGCACGCCAAGGTGTGGACCGAGCCGGCCGCCGGCTGTCTGCTGCCCGCCGCCCGGCAGGTGGTGCGGCGGGTGGGGAACGGCGCCCGGATCGGGCTGGTGGTGTGCGGGGGCAACGCGACGACCGCCGACATGGCGGCGTGGGCGGACCGCTTCGGGCTGCGCTGACCCGCCCGGGCGGGCCGTGGACGTGCCCCGCGCCGTGGCCCGTTTTCGCTCCGCGCGGGCGGGGACTCGCCCCTCATGGTGCAGATCGGATACACGATGATGACCGAGCAGGCCGGTCCCCGTGAGCTCGTCGACCACGTGGTGCGCGCCGAGCAGGTGGGCTTCGACTTCTCGGTGACCTCGGACCACTACTTCCCGTGGCTGCGTTCGCAGGGGCACTCGCCCTACGCCTGGGCCGTGCTGGGCGCCGCGGCGCAGGCGACGTCCCGCATCCCGCTGATGACGTACGTGACGTGTCCGACCTTCCGCTACCACCCGGCGGTCGTGGCGCAGAAGGCGGCGACGCTGCAACTGCTGTCCGGGGGACGGTTCCGGCTGGGGCTCGGCTCGGGAGAGAACCTCAACGAGCACGTGGTGGGCGGCGGCTGGCCGACCGCCGACGTGCGCCACGAGATGCTCCTGGAGGCCGTGGAGATCATCAGGGCGCTCTTCGGGGGCCGGCACGTCAACCACCGCGGCACGCACTTCGACGTCGAGTCGGCCAGGCTGTGGGACCTGCCGGACGCCCCGCCGCCCATCGGCATCGCCGTCTCCGGGGAACGCTCGTGCAGACTGGCGGGCGAACACGCCGACCTGGTGATCGCCACGGAGCCGAAGGCGGACCTGCTGGAGGCGTTCGACCGGCACGGCGGCAAGGGCAAGCCGCGCGTCGGCCAGCTGCCGGTCTGCTACGACCCGGACCGGGACGCGGCGATCGAGCGCGCCCACTCCCAGTTCCGCTGGTTCGGCTGCGGCTGGAAGGTCAACTCGGAGCTGCCGCACCCGGACTCCTTCGACGCGGCGACCCGGTTCGTCACGCCCGACGACGTGGCGCGGTCGATCCCGTGCGGTGACGACCCGGACGCCTTCGTCGAGGCCGTACGCCCGTACGCGGAGGCCGGGTTCACCGAGATCGCGCTGGTGCAGATCGGCGGCGAGTCCCAGCCGGCGTTCCTGGACTGGTCGGAGAAGACGCTGCTGCCGGCGCTGCGCGACGCCCTGGGCGGCTCCTGACGCCGGGCGGCCGCGGATTTCACCCGGTTGCACGGGCATCTTGTGCGACAGCCGGGTATGAGAGGGCCCTACGTCCGCTCTCCCGGAGGCCTCCGCCATGAACTCGCTCGTGCACAAGACCGTGGTCGTGCAGCTCCAGACGGGTGACGCCGACCGTTTTCCGGTGCTCGCCCACCTGAGCTACGACCCCGCGGACCCGTTCGCGCTCACCGTGGTGTTCAGCCACGACGGCCGCGTGCTCGCCCGCTGGACGCTGGACCGGGAGATGGTGGGCGACGGGCTCACCCGCCCGGTCGGCATCGGCGACGTACGGCTGCGGCCGCAGGCGCGGGGTGTGTGCGAGGAACTGCGCATGGAGTTCCTCGGCGACACGCGGCCCGACGGGGGGCGTCATCGCGCCGTGGTCTTCGTGTGGGCGACGGCGGTCGCGGCGTTCCTGCGCGAGACGCACGCGGTGGTGCCGCCCGGCGAGGAGGAGGTGTGCGTCGACGACTTCCTGGCCGACCTCATGGCGGAGGGCTGAGCGGGCGGCACGGCCGGTCAGTCGGTGCGTGACGTGTGCCGGTACCGGGTCCACATCGGTATCCCGAACCAGCACAGCAGGTACCACAGCACCACGCCGGCCACGAGGTAGGGCACGAAGCCGTCGTGGGACGCGACGCGCAGGATCAGCAGGAGCGAGGCGGTCGTGGTGGCGAGCAGCAGCACCAGGCCGAGCAGGGTCAGCCTGGAGGCCCACCGCACCGCCTGGGGTTTCACCCGCCGTCCGGACACGAGCCGGTGCAGGGACACCGGCCCGATCAGGGCGCCGGTCGTCACGGCCCCGAGGACGACCGTCACCAGGTAGATCGTCCTGTCGGTGTCGGACAGGTCGTCGTACTTCGGGGTGAACACCACCGTGAGCAGGAAGCCGAAGAGGATCTGCACGCCCATCTGCGCGACGCGGACCTCCTGGATCAGCTCCGTCCACATCCGGTCGGCCCGCTCGTCCTCGGTCTCGTTGCGCCCCCTGCGCCGGTCCGGCCGGTTCGCCGTGCCCGTGTCCCTGCCCATGTCGGCCACTGTTCCTCCCGGGTCGCCGCTGCCTCGAGTCCTCTTCCCTGTTCCCGGGTTCCCCGCGGACAGACGCCGGGCCGGGGCGGCGTCCGGTTTGGGCGGTCGCGGGACGGTTACACGGGGCGGGTACCACACCGAGGCCGAGGAGGATGGCGAAGGATGTCCGACACTCAGCTCACCGTGACACTCGACGGTGGCGGCATCGACGACGCGCGGGCGGTCGTACGCGCGCTGGAGGGCGCCTTCGGGGCCCCCGACGATCTTCCGGCCGACGAGCGGGCGACGGTCCGCACCGCGACCTTCAGCTCCCCGCCCTCCCCGGAGGCGGATCCCGCGCCGCCGGAGGCGGGTGCCAAACTGTCGGCGCCGGTGACGGTCACCCTGCAGGGCACCCCGCAGGCCGTCGAGGCCGCGAGCAGGACGCTGACCAGCGCCTTCTCCGCGCGGGACGAGGGGGTCTCCTCCGGCGACCAGGAGCGGGAACGGCAGCTGCTCCTGGCGCCGTGAGGCGTGCGCGGCAAGCCCGGCCCGGCTACCAGCGGCTCTCCACCTGCGCCCTGATGCGCCGGTCGTAGAGGTCGCGGACCGCCGTGAGCGTCTCCTCGGACAGCTCCGGCAGCCGGGCCGCTTCCGCGTTGGCGCGGGCCTGTTCGGGAGAGCGGGCGCCGGGGATGACGGTGGTCACCCCGGGCTGCCGGACGATCCAGCGCAGCGCCAGCTGTGCCGGGGTGTATCCCTCGGGGGCGAGGGCGGCGAACTCGGCGGCGGCCTCCACGCCGGTGGCGAAGTCGACGCCGGAGAAGGTCTCGCCCCGGTCGAAGGCCTCGCCGTGCCGGTTGAAGGTGCGGTGGTCGTTGGCGGCGAAGACGGTGTCCCTGGTGTACTTGCCGGACAGCAGGCCGGAGGCGAGCGGCACCCGGGCGATGATGCCGACGCCCGCTTCCCGGGCGGCCGGCAGGACCTCGCGCAGGGGCTTGGTCCGGAACGGGTTGAGGATGATCTGCACGCTCGCCACGTTCGGCCGCGCGATGGCGGTGAGCGCCTCCTCGCACGTCTCGACGCTGACCCCGTACGCCTTGACGCGCTCCTCCTCCACCAGGGTGTCGAGCGCGTCGAAGACCTCGTCGCTGGAGTAGACCGGGGTGGGCGGGCAGTGCAGCTGTACGAGGTCGAGGACGTCGACGCCGAGATTGCGCCGGGAACGGTCGTTCCAGGCGCGGAAGTTGTCGAGGACGTAGTTCTGCGGGATCTGCTCGACGCGGCGGCCCATCTTGGTGGCGACCATGACGCGCAGGTCCGGCCTGCCGCGCAGGAAGGCGGCGATGGTCTCCTCGCTGCGGCCGTCGCCGTAGACGTCGGCGGTGTCGAAGAAGGTCACGCCGGACTCGGCGGCCGCCTCCAGCACCGCGAGGGCCTCCTTGTCGTCGACGTCTCCCCAGTCGGCTCCCAGTTGCCAGGTGCCGAGGCCGATCACCGAGGCACGCTGCCCCGACCTGTCGAAAGTGCGTTCGTCCATGTCGTCAGTGTGTCATCCGGCGCCCCGCGGCCGTGCCGGGACGGCCGGTCCACGGCTCACCGGGGGCGGGTGGCCTGTACCCGTGCCTGCACGCCGCGCGCGATCCTCGGTCCCAGCCAGCGCTTGAACCGGCGCAGCGGCTCGAGCTGCCCGGCCGCCCGGTCGAGCCGGTAGTACAGCTGGGGCGGGACGTAGGGCAGCAGCGGCGAGTGGCGCTGGCCGAGCAGGGCGAACATCCGCTCCGGGGGGAGGTGGATGTAGCGGGGGAGGTTCTCGTACCACTGGGCGCTGTGCCGGGCGGCGCTCTGCACCGGCAGCAGGGCGGCTCTGCGTTCGCTCTCGTAGCGGGCGAGGGCGTCGGGGAGGGCGGTGTGCTCGCGCAGGGCGGCGGACAGGGCCATGGCGTCCTGGAGGGCGAGGGTGGTGCCGGCGCCGATGGAGTAGTGGGTGGTGTGGGCGGCGTCGCCGAGCAGGACGAGGTTGCCGCGCGACCAGGTGCGGTTGGTGAGGGTGCGGAAGGTCAGCCAGGAGGCGGCGCCGGCGGCGGGGGTGGCCCTGCCGGACAGCGGGTGGCCGTCCAGGACGTCGGCGAAGAGCTTCTCCAGCAGGTTGAGCCCCTCCGCCTCGTCGGCCCGGTCCAGGCCGAGGCCGGTCCAGGTCTCGGGGGCGCACTCGACGACGCAGGTGCTGCCCTCGGGGCCGAAGGCGTAGCCGTACGCCCAGATCCAGCCGTGGTCGGTCTCGGTGAAGGCGAAGGTGAAGGCGTCGAAGACCTTGGTGGTGCCGAGCCAGATGTAGTGGTTGCGTCCGGCGCTGATCTCGGTGCCGAAGTGGCCGGCGTGGTGGGTGCGCAGGGCGCTGCGCACACCGTCGGCGGCGACCACGAGGTCGGCTTCGGGCGGGTCGTCGCCGGAGATCTCGTCCTCGTGGCGCAGGTGCACGCCCAGGGAGCGGGCGCGGGCGGCGAGGATCTCCAGCAGCCGGTGGCGGCCGATGCCGAAGCCCTCGTCGCCGCGGTGACGGGTGGTCATGTCGTGCACATGAGCGACGCCGTCCCGCCAGCGCACGGAGTGCTCCTCGACGGTGCGGGCCGACTCGGGGTCGTGCGCGTGGAGTTCGTCCAGCAGACCGCGCCAGTAGGTCACGCCCCAGCCGTAGGTGGAGCCCTCCGGGCTGCGTTCGTGGACGGTGATGTCGTGGGACGGGTCCTGCAGCTTGAGGAGGATCGAGAGATACAGACCGGCGGGCCCGCCGCCGACGCAAGCGACCTTCACACTCACCCCTGAAATGCACTCAAAACGGTCATGTGGCCCGCAGATTAACAAAACTGACGGATCATATTCCCGCCTCTCCGGGGCGGCGCGGGGTGATTCGCCGTCCGGCCGCCGGGTACCCGTGCGGCTCCGTCCGACGAAACGAAGGAGGAGTACAGCGTGTCGCAGGTTCAGGAAACCATCGAGGTCGGCGTCCCGGTCCGCACCGCCTACAACCAGTGGACCCAGTTCGAGTCGTTCCCCGAGTTCATGAACGGGGTGGAGCGCATCGAGCAGCGCGGCGACACCCTCACGCACTGGGTGACCAGCGTCGACGGCGTGCACCGCGAGTTCGACGCGGAGATCACGGAGCAGATCCCCGACGAGCGGGTCGCGTGGACCACGGTGTCGGGCGAGACGAAGCAGGCCGGTGTGGTCACCTTCCGCCCGCTGGACACGGGCCGCACCGAGGTGCGGCTGCGGATGGAGTTCCACCCGCAGGGCGTGACCGAGAAGATCGGCGACAAACTCGGTGTCGTCCAGCGGCAGACCAAGGGCGATCTGGAGCGGTTCAAGCGGTTCATCGAGAGCCGCGGCCGCGAGACCGGGCAGTGGCGCGGCACCGTCGTGTGACCCGGCCGGCCGAGGCCGCGGGCTATCCGGCCGCCGCCGTGCGGCACTCCGGGTGGCCCCAGCTCTGGCCGTTCCTGGCGATGGACTCCCCCGCCGCGTACGAACGGCCGCACGCGCAGCGTCCGGGGAACTTGGCCTTGATGGTCCGCGCGGAGGCGCCGGCGCTCCTGCGGGCGCCTCCGGCGGCCCGGCGCGGCGCCCTGCGGGCCGCCGGGGCGTCCGGCGCGGGCGGGGGTTCCGGTGAACCGAGGCCGCTGCCCGCGGGCTCCTGGACGGTCGCCGCCTGGCTGGCGGCGCGGTCGGCGAAGTCGTTGAGCCGGTCGCCGTCGACCTGGTGGGCGGGAACGTAGCGGAACTCGACCGAGCGGCCGGCGAGCAGCTCATCGATGCGCACGACCAGCTCCTGGTTGGCGACCGGCTTGCCGGCGGCGGTCTTCCAGCCGTTGCGCTTCCAGCCGGGCAGCCAGGTGGTGACGGCCTTCATGGCGTACTGGGAGTCCATGCGGACCTCCAGCGGCACCTGCGGGTCGGTCGACGCCAGCAGGCGCTCCAGGGCGGTGAGCTCGGCGACGTTGTTGGTGGCCCGGCCCAGCGGGCCCGCCTCCCAGCGGGCCGGGACCTCCGCGTCGTCGGCCACCACCCAGGCCCAGCCGGCCGGACCCGGGTTTCCCTTCGAAGCCCCGTCGCACGCGGCCACCACACGTTCACGCATGGCCCCGATCATGCCATGGGCCGGCCGTCCCCACGGCCCTCAGGTCAC
This sequence comes from Streptomyces sp. NPDC006384, assembly GCF_042870695.1. Lineage (NCBI taxonomy): Bacteria > Bacillati > Actinomycetota > Actinomycetes > Kitasatosporales > Streptomycetaceae > Streptomyces > Streptomyces sp. NPDC006384. The sequence continues at coordinate 408,868 of NZ_JBIAHR010000001.1, read as the reverse complement.
GGGCCGCAGCTTGGGCATGTCCCCCGCTGTCTTCGTGATGTCGATCACGGAGAAGACCGCGCCCTGCGGGTCGCCGAGCGCCGCGAAGCGGCCGAAGGGCGTGTCCATGGGCCCGAAGTGCAGCACACCCCCGAGCCGGGTGGCCCGGGCCACGGCGTCGTCGCAGTCGGGGACCGTGAAGTACACGTTGATGTAGGGCGGCACCTCGGGCGGGAAGTCCTCCGTCATCCGCATCCGGCCGAGGACGGGGCTGTCGCCCAGCTCGAAGAGGCGGAAGTCCACCTCCGCGTCCTCCATCTGCTTCGCCGTGTAGGGGAAGACCGCGGGGAAGAACGCGTCGGACTTCCCGGGCTCGCGGGTGAAGACCTCCGCCCAGCAGTACGCGCCGGGCTCGGCCGTCGCCTCGAAGCCCTCGTGGGTGCCGGCCTGCCAGACGCCGAACATGACGCCGCTCGGGTCGCGGGCCAGGCACATGGTGCCGAAGTCGTCGACCTGCATCGGTCCCATCAGCAGCTCGCCGCCGGCCTCGCGGACGCGGCCGGCGGTCGCGGCGGCGTCCCGGGAGGCGAAGTAGAGGCACCACTGGGGCCGGTCCTCCTGGCCGGGCGGCGGCGGCACCACCGCGGCGACCGCCTTGCCGTCGGAGTAGCACTGCGTGTAGCTGCCGTACTCCGACGGCAGCTCGTGGAAGGTCCAGCCGAGGACGTCGCCGTAGAAGCGCTTGGCCTCCTCGACGTCACCGAACATCGCGTCGGCCCAGCAAGGGGCTCCCTCGGGTTGCACGGCCATGTCTGCCGCCTCCGCTCACTGAATGTTCCGGATGGTGATGGTGGTGGGAGGGTGCGGGAAGGCCCGCTTCCTCGTGCTGTGCGTCCGGGCCCCGCTCCGTGCGCCGGGTGCGGCGCCGCGGCGGCCCGGACCGGTCCGCCGTCCCCGGCGGCGGCCGGCTCACTGTCCCGCGTACGCCTTCTCGAGCTCGGCGATGTCGAGCTTGCCCATCGACATCATCGCCTTGAAGGCACGCTCGGCCCTGGCCGGGTCCGCGTCGCGGAACATCTCGTCGATCCCGGCCGGTACGACCTGCCACGACACTCCGAACCGGTCCTTGAGCCAGCCGCAGGGGCCGTGCTCGCCGCCGCCCTCGACGAGCCTGGCCCAGTAGTGGTCGACCTCCTCCTGGTTCTCGCACATGACCTGGAAGGAGACCGCCTCGTTGAACGTGAACCGAGGTCCGCCGTTGAGGGCGACGAACTTCTGGCCGTTGGCCGTGAAGTCGACGGTCAGGACGGTGCCGGCGGCGCCGGGTGCTCCCTCCGGGGTGCGGGTGACGGAGCCGATGGCCGAGTTCTCGAAGACCGAGACGTAGAAGTCGGCGGCCTCCTCCGCCTGCCCGTCGAACCAGAGACACGTGACGAATCCGTCGGTGGTCATGAGTACCTCCCGGGAGCGGGCGTGGAACGCGGTCATCACTGTCGACCGGTGCGGGGCGCGGAACTCATCGGTCGTGGCGCCGGGAATCTCGGCGGGGCCGCGTGAGCGCTCTGCTCACGGCGAATCTGCCGCGGGCAGAGAAATCCCCGCGGGGGCCGTCCCCCGGCCGAGAGTGGAGGAACCGCGGCGGTCCGGCCGCTCGCGGCTCCCCCGACGACTCGACGAGGAGCGCCGATGTCTCCACTCATCGCCGGCCCGGCGCCGGCCGTGTTCCAGCCCCGCGCGGAGGAGGGTGACACCCCCGTCACCCGCTTCGACGACCACCTGGCCGCGCAGCTGCTCGCACAGCGCATTGTGCTGCTGGGCACCCAGGTCGACGAGGTCTCCGCGAACCGGGTCTGCGCGCAGCTGCTGATCCTGTCCGCGGAAGACCCGCGCACCGACATCAGCCTGTACATCAACAGCCCCGGCGGTTCCGTGCACGCGGGGCTCGCCGTCTACGACACGATGCGGCTGATCCCCAACGACGTCTCGACGCTCGCCATGGGCTTCGCCGCCAGCATGGGGCAGTTCCTGCTCAGCGTCGGCGCGGCGGGCAAGCGCTACGCCCTGCCGAACGCGCGGATCATGATGCACCAGCCGTCGGCGGGCATCGGCGGCACCACCGCCGACATCGAGATCCAGGCGGACAACCTGGAGTTCACCAAGCGGACCATCGAGCGGATCACCGCCGAACACACGGGCCAGAGCCCGGAGACCATCTCCCGGGACGGCGACCGCGACCGCTGGTTCACGGCCGAGCAGGCCAGGGAGTACGGCATGGTCGACCGGGTCGTGGAGTCCCTCGTGGACGTCCGTCCGGCCGCCTCGCGGCACAGGATGGGGCTGCGGTGATGGGGAGCTACACGATTCCGAACGTCGTCGAGCGCACCCCGCAGGGCGAACGCTCCTACGACGTGTTCAGCCGGCTGCTGTCGGAGCGGATCGTCTTCCTGGGCACCGAGATCGACGACGGCGTGGCGAACGTCGTCATCGCGCAGCTCCTGCACCTGGAGTCGGCGGCCCCGGAGAGCGAGATCGCGCTCTACATCAACTCCCCCGGCGGCTCGTTCACCTCGCTGATGGCGGTCTACGACACGATGACGTTCGTGCAGGCGCCGATCTCGACGTTCTGCGTCGGGCAGGCGGCCTCCACGGCGGCCGTGCTGCTGGCCGGCGGTGATCCCGGGCGGCGGTTCGTGCTGGAGCACTCGCGGGTGCTGCTCGGGCAGCCGGCCAGCGGCGGGCGCCAGGGCACGGTCTCCGATCTCGCGCTGCAGGCCAAGGAGATGGTGCGGATCCGCTCCCAGGTCGAGGAGGTGCTGTCCCGGCACACGGGGCACGACCCGGCGAGGCTGCGCGCGGACATGGACCGCGACAAGGTGTTCACCGCCGAGGAGGCCGTGGCCTACGGGCTGGCGGACGAGGTGCTCAGCCGGCGCCTGGCGAGGACGTGAGACACCGGTCCGGCGCCGCACGACGGGACACGCGTGCGGCGCCGGACCGTACGACCGCCGGACCGTACGGCGAAGAGCGTCCGTCAGGCCGCCAGGCACATCCCGTCGAACCGGGCACCGGAGGGCCGGGAGACGCGGCCGGCACCGGTGTGCCGCGCGGTGACGCGCACCAGCTCTCCCTGGACGCGGGCCAGCAGGCCGGCCAGGGAGATACCGAGGGCGTCCGCGGCCGCGGCCAGGACCTCCGACGACGCCTCCTTGCGGCCGCGCTCCACCTCCGACAGGTACGGCATGGAGATCCGGGCGGCCTGTGCCACGTCCTTCAGCGTCCGTTCCTGGGCGAGGCGTTCGCGTCGCAGGGCGTCACCGACCAGGTCGCGCCACAAGGGCTCTCCGGCGGCGGGGCGGCCGGGACGGACAGGGGCGTCGGGGCCGTCGGTGCGGCGGTCGGATCGCTCCCCCGGGCGCGCGGCGGGCGGGCGCAGGGCGATGACGCGGGCTTCGTTCGGCACATGGCTGGTCACCTCTCCAGCGTAGGAACGGAGCGGCGCGGGACAAGAGCACGGCGTTCCGCCCTCAGGGGAATCCCCCGCCGGGCGCCGCCGCCCACGGGCCGGCCGGCCCGTGGGCGGAACGTGCGCACACATGCCGGCCGGCCGCCGCGGGCATACCCTGGAAGAAGATGTGTCACCCCGTGCAGACGCCGCGGTCACCGATCCCGTGCCGCCCGGAGAACCGGGTGGCATGCATCGCCACGCCCCGGGTATCCGCCCGCAGGGAGAACCTGGGAAGACGTCCGACCGTGACTTTCGTGGGAGAGGCAATGGAGACCGCCGTGATCCGGCCGAAGGCGCAGATCGTCGAGAGGACGACCTCGAGCGGGACGGACGACGGGGCACTGCCGGGGGTCGCGGACCCCCGCGCCGTGGCCCCGCGGGACGCGCGGCAGCTGTCCCGCCAGTTCTTCCAGCGGCTGGCGGAACTCGAGGAGGGCACCCACGAGTACCAGTACGCGCGCAACACCCTGATCGAGATGAACATGTCCCTCGTGCGGTTCGCCGCCGGCCGGTTCCGCGGCCGCGGCGACGACATGGAGGACATCGTCCAGACCGGCATGATCGGCCTGATCAAGGCCATCGACCGGTTCGAGCTGTCGCGCGAGGTCGAGTTCACCTCCTTCGCGCTGCCGTACATCGTCGGCGAGATCAAGCGGTTCTTCCGGGACACCACCTGGGCGGTGCACGTGCCGCGGCGGCTGCAGGAGCTGCGGGTGGAACTGGCCAGGGCCCACGAGGAACTCTCCAGCCGCCTGGACCGCGAGCCCACCGTCGCCGAGCTCGCGACGCTGATGAACATCAGCGAACGCGAGGTGATCGAGGGGCAGATCGCGTCCAACGGCTACAACTCGTCCTCGCTGGACGCCGCGCTGACCGGGGACGGGCCCGAGACGGGCGAGTCCGTGCTGGCCGACTTCATCGGCGTGGAGGAGGAGGGGCTGCGGCTCGTCGAGGACTTCCACTCGCTCGCCCCGCTGATGGCCGAGCTCAGCGAGCGCGACCGGCAGATCATCCACATGCGGTTCGTGGAGGAGGCGACGCAGGCGGAGATCGGCGAACGGCTCGGCTGCTCGCAGATGCACGTCTCGCGGCTGATCAAGCGGATCATCACCCGGCTGCGTGAGGGCATGCTGGGCGAGCTGGGCTGCGCCTGACCGGGCACGGCACCGCCCCGGGACGCGGGTCCCCGGGGCGGTGCGTCGTTCAGCGGGTCATTCGGCGGTGAGGCTCAGCGTCGCGCGCACGCGCTTGCCGACCGGCACCCGCTCGACGACGACCGCGTCCGCCAGGGCGTGGACGATCTCCAGACCGTGCCGGCCGACGCGTTCGGGATCGCGGGGGAAACGCCGGGGCACCGCGCCGCTGCTGTCGTAGACGCTCACCGTCACGGAGGCGTCCGTGCCCTCCAGCTCCAGGATGTACGGCCCCTGGCTGTGCCGGTCGGCGTTGGTGACCAGTTCGCTCACCACCAGGAGCACCGCGCCGTCGGCCCGCCGGCCGATCGTGGCGCACCACTCGGTCCTGAGCTGTTCCAGGAAGAGCGACGCGAAAGCACGCGCCTCGGCGATGCTCCCGGGCTCCCCGGAGTAGTGCGCGGCCCGCCTCAGCGGTTCCACGGGTACGTCGAAGCCAGTCGGTATCACTGCCCCGTCCAGGTGTTCGGTCATACGTTTCTCTCTCGGAAGCCGGACTGGCCGGACGCCACTGCACCAGTCCTCGTACCCCGGGCCCGGCGGGGCAGTCCCCCTGTTCCGGCAGTGCGGACATTCTCACAGCCCGCCGGGGAACCCGGGACACGGGAAGGGTGTGCGATGAACGAACTGATGGGTGCACGCAGTCTCACCACCCGCCCGGTGGTCACCCTGGGCGGGGACGCCGTCGCCCACGTCAAGGACACCGTCCTCGACGCCGCGGTCGCGCGGATCACCGGTTTCACGCTGAGCGGACGGCGCCTGTGGAGCGGTCCGATGAAGGAGGCTCTCCCGTGGCCGGCGGTGTACGCGCTCGGCCACGACGCGGTGATGGTCCGCGACCGGCGGGACCTGGTGAGCGCCGCGGTCCTGACGGGGCAGCAGGAGACGCTGCGGGCCCGGCTGCTGGGGGCGCGGGTGGTGACGGACGCGGGCACCGAGATCGGTACCGTCCTCGACGTCGTGGTGGAGGGCGGCATCGGCGGCCGCGGCCGTGTCGTCGGCTTCCGGACGGTGGCGAGCAGGCGGTTCGCGCCCGGCCCGGCCCACCGCCGCAGGGTCTTCGTGCCCCGCGGGCAGACGCTGACGGTCGCGGGGCGGACGCTCGTCCTGCCCGAGGAGACCGTCCGGCACGTCACCGGCGACCTGCCGGGCTTCGCGACGCCGGCCGGTGTGCCCGGCGGCCGGCGCGGGGTGTGGCCGTGATGCTCTTCTCCGCGGTGCGGGGCCTGCCCGTGCTGCGTCTGGACGGGGACGGCAGGCTCGGCACCGTGTCGTCCCTGTCGGTGGACGTCCGCGCCGGGACGGTCAGCCACGTCCGGTTCCGCACCGGCCTCCTCCGGAGGGAGACGGTGCTGCCCTGGGAGGCGGTGCGGTCGGTCGGCCCGGGAGCCGTCCGGGTCGTCCCGGCGGCCCTCCCCGGCACGGCGCCGGCCGGGCACGCCCTGCTGGGACGTCTGGTGCTGACCGAGACGGGCACGGAGCACGGCACGGTGCTGGACGTGGCGTTCGATCCGCGGACCGGACGCGTCCTCGCGGTGTTCACCACGCGGGGCGAGGTGCCGGCCGGCCGCATGATGGGCCTCGGCGACCACGCGCTGGTCGTCGGCTCGGCCTGACGTGGGGCGTACGGGACGCCGGTCCGGGAAGCGGCACGCCCTTCCGGCGGTCCCGCCGGACGGCCCCGCCGGAAGGGCGTGCCCGGTGGCCGCTGCTTAGCGTGGCCGCGTGAGCGCGCGAACCCCCTCCCCCTCCGGCCGGACGGTGCCCCGCCACGGCTGGGCGCAGGCCCTCGGCACGGTACTGGCCGCACTGGTGGCCATGGGCGTGGTCGCCGCGGCCGGTCTGTGGGCGGCCGGCGCCACGGGCCTGCCGGACCGCGCCTTCCCCCGGGTCGTCACCGCGACCGTCGTCGCCGCCGTCGGCGGTGCGCTGGAGCTGACCGGAGAGGCCGGCGGGCTCGCCGGCACGGACGCGGGGCTGACCGTGATGCCGCTGTCCGTCACGCTGACGGGGGCACTGGTGATCGCGGCGGGGTTCCTGCGGCCGTTGCGCCACCGGGCGGTCGCGGGGATGCCGGAGCTGGCCGGCTGGGCCGGGCGGATCGCGGTGCTGTGGCTGCTCGCCCTCCTCGGGGCGGCCCTCGCCGCGCGGCAGACCTTCGAGGTGCCGCTCGGCGAGGGCGTCGTCGACGACCTCGCCGACCTGTTCGGCGTCACCCCGCGGATCGGCTTCACGGCGGACGTGCCGCTGACCGTCCTGTCCGGGCTGCTGTGGCTGGCGGGTGTGCTGGCGGTGGCCCTGCTGGTGGCGCGCGAGGCACCGCTGCCGGGGCGCCTGGCGGGGTTCCGGGCGTCGGCGCGGCCGGTGGCGTGCGCGATGGTGTCGCTGCTGCTCGCGTACGTCGTCATCGGTGTCGTCGTCGGCCTGGTCGTCGCCGGGACGCGGGGCCGGCCCGCGGACACCTTCGCCGTGCTGCTGCTCGGCCTGCCGAACCTCGTGTGGCCGGCGCTGACCATCGGCATGGGCGGTGCCTGGAACGGGCGGGTGGAGGGGCCGTTCGGGCTGCCGATGCCGCAGGTGCTCGACCGGGTGCTGCGCACGCCGGACGTGTCGACGGTGGATCTGGGCACGCTCACCGCGCAGGACGGGCGGATGTGGTGGCTGCTGGTCACGGCCGCGGTGCTGCTGCCGGCCGCCGGGTGGGCGGCCGCGGTCCTCTCACCGGTCCGGACGCCGGCCTGGCGGCACGCGCTGCACATGGCGGCCGCGCTGGCGCTCACGGCCCTGACGGTGTGTCTGGTCGGCCGGATCTCGGCGTTCTACGGGCTGTCGGTGCTCGGGATCGGGGATCTCGGCGGGGGTCTGTCCGGGCGGCTGTTCCTGCGTCCGCGGCTGTGGGGGGCGGTCGGTCTCGCCGTCGTGTGGGGTCTGGCCGCCGGGTTCCTCGGCGCGCTGCTCGCGCGTGCGGCGGGCGGCACCGGCCGACGACGACCCCGGTAGGGAGCCGCGCTCTCCGGCGGGCCGCTCAGCCGACGGGGACGACCAGTGACGGGGAGGCCCGCTGCATGCGCAGCGCGTCCACGGACTCCGCCAGCAGTTCGTACTCGGTGGTCTCGTCGCTGGTGGCGACGCGTATCAGGCGCCCCGCTGCCAGTTCTTCGGCGACTCGTTCCTGCTGGTCGCCGTCCGCGCACCAGGCGCGCAGGACGCGCGGTACGTCGGGAGCGTCGTCGGCGACCGGGGTGAGGGCGCCGCGCGGTAGGCGGGGGCTGTCGGGCTGGGGGTCCAGGCGCTCGGCGATCCAGGACGCGCGGTCGCGCAGCCACCACAGGGCGAGGGCCAGCGTGGGGGCGCGATAGGTCCCCAGGGGCACGCCGATGCGCCGGCCTTCGCAGACACCGTAGGCGGTGACGTGGCACAGGAATTCGTCGTGCACTGCTCCCCTCCCCGTCGCGCGGCCCGTCCGCCGGTGGGCGGGACGTCCGTGCGGCTCGCGTGCGGTGCGTGAGGGCGCTGTCGCGTGGTGTGAGAGGCCCCAGAGGTGAGTATGTTCACTGCTGAACCACTGTCACCATGGGTTTTTGGCCAGTCTCCTGGCATATTCGCGGCATTTTCCGGCCGGAAGCACTGGCGTCCCGGAGCCCCGGGGCCCGGAGGCCCGTGCACGCACCGGGGCTCCGGAGGCGGTGTGCCTCCGGAGCCCCGGGCGGGTGTCCTGCTCCGCCTGCCTGCTCCGCCTAGCCGGCGACGATCTTGTCGATCCGGGCCAGTTCCTCGGCGTCGAAGGCGAGGTTCTTGATGGCCGAGACGCTGTCCTCCAGCTGCTGCGGGCTGCTCGCACCGACCAGGGCGGAGGTCACCCGGCCCTCGCGCAGCACCCAGGCGAGGGCCATCTGGGCCAGCGACTGTCCGCGGGACGCGGCGATCCCGTCCAGCGCGCGGAGCTTGCCGACGAGTTCCCCGGTGACCGCGTCGGAGCTGAGGAAGGGGCTGTCGCCCGCGGCGCGCGAGTCCTCGGGGATGCCGTCGAGGTAGCGGGCGGTCAGCAGGCCCTGCTCCAGCGGGGAGTAGGCGATGGAACCCACCTTCAGCTCGTCGAGGGTGTCCAGGAGGCCGCTGGTCTCGGGGCGTCGGTCGAGCAGGGAGTAGCGCGGCTGGTGGATCAGCAGCGGGGTGCCCAGACCGGCGAGGATGCGGGCGGCCTCGCGGGTCTGCTCCGGCGAGTAGTTGGAGACGCCGACGTACAGCGCCTTGCCCTGCTGCACCGCCGAGTGCAGGGCGCCCATCGTCTCCTCCAGGGGAGTCTCCGGGTCGGGGCGGTGCGAGTAGAAGATGTCGACGTACTCCAGGCCCATCCGCTTCAGGCTCCGGTCGAGCGAGGAGAGCAGGTACTTGCGCGAGCCCCACTCGCCGTACGGGCCGGGCCACATGAGGTAGCCGGCCTTGGTGGAGATCACCAGCTCGTCGCGGTACGGCGCGAAGTCGGCCCTCAGGGCCTCGCCGAGCGCGGACTCGGCGGCGCCGGGCGGCGGGCCGTAGTTGTTGGCGAGGTCGAAGTGGGTGACGCCGAGGTCGAAGGCGCGGCGCAGGATGGCTCGCTGGGTCCCGACGGGGCGGTCGGGGCCGAAGTTGTGCCACAGGCCGAGCGAGAGCGCGGGGAGCTTCAGCCCGCTGCGTCCGGTGCGCCGGTAGGGCATGTCCGCGTAACGGTCGGGGTGTGCGGTGTACAACGCGACTCCAGAGAGGTCGATCCGGGGGGTGGCCCCCACTCTGTCGTGACCTGCGGGCAGAGGTCCAACAGAAGAATCCGATGGGATTGTGCGCCTACGCTTCTGAGTCATGGAACTGCGTCATCTCCAGCATTTCGTGGCGGTCGCCGAGGACCGGCACTTCACCCGGGCGGCGGAACGGCTGCTGGTGTCCCAGTCCGGTCTGTCGGCGTCGATCCGGGCCCTGGAGCGGGAGTTGCGGGCGCCGCTGTTCGTGCGCACGACGCGCCGTGTGACGCTGACCGAGGCCGGGCGGGCGCTGCTGGGCGAGGCGCGGCGCGTCCTGGCACAGGTGCGGGCGGCGCACGAGGCGGTCGCCGCGGTGCAGGGGGTGCTGCGCGGCACGCTGTCGCTGGGCAGCGAGCAGTGCATCGCCGGGGTACCGGTGGCGGGGCTGCTGGCCGCGTTCCGGCGCCGGCACCCGGACGTGGAGATCCGGCTGCGGCAGGCGGGTTCCGGGGAGCTGGCGGAGGAGGTCGCGGCCGGGCGGCTGGACCTCGCCTTCGCCTACCGGACGCGGGCCGACACCGACCAGCTGCGCTCGGTCTCGCTGGCCGGCGAGCCGATGACCGTCCTGTGTCACCCCGGCCACCGTCTCGCGAAGGGCGGCGCGGTGCCGAGCCCGCACGATCTCGCCGACGAGGTCTTCGTCGACTTCCACCCGGACTGGGGCCCGCGCCGCGTCACCGACGCGGCCTTCGCCGCGGCCGGCGTACGGCGGACCGTCGCGCTGGAGGTCAACGACGTGCACGGGCTGCTCGACCTGCTCGACGAGGACCTCGGCATCGCGGTCGTGCCGCGCCACTTCCGGCACAAGCGGGCCTCGCTCGCCTCGCTGCCGCTGAAGGGCTCCGACGGCACGGCGTACGAGACCGTCGCCCTGCTGCCGCCCGCCGAGGCCACCAGCCCCGCGGCCCGGGCGCTGATGGGACTGCTGGAGACGGGGAGCGCCTGAGGGAGGAGTGCGCGATGGTGGACCCATGCATGCGAAGGACATCCTCATCGAGGGCTACGGCCGCGTCCGGGAAGAGGTCCACGCCGCCGTCGAGGGGCTGGACCCCGACGGCCTGAACGCCCGCCCGTCCGGCGACGCCAACCCCGTCGCCTGGCTGGTCTGGCACCTCACCCGGGTACAGGACGACCACATCGCCGACGCCTTCGGGCTCGACCAGGTGTGGCGGTCCCAGGGCTGGGAGAAGCGGTTCGGGCTCGGCCTGCCGCCCGGCGACACCGGGTACGGGCACACCCCGGCGCAGGTCGCCGAGGTCCGGGTCGGTTCGGCCGGCCTGCTGACCGGCTACTACGACGCCGTCCACGAGCAGACGCTCGGCGCCCTGCGGTCCCTGACCGCGAAGGACCTGGAACGGGTCGTGGACGAGAACTGGGATCCGCCGGTGACGCTGGCCGTGCGCCTGGTCAGCGTCCTGTCCGACGACCTGCAGCACGTCGGGCAGGCCGCCTACGTGCGCGGGCTCGTCCGGAGCGCGGCCTCGTAGCCCGGCAGGACGACGTCCCGGATCAGGGCGTTGCGTTCGTCGAAGGGGATGAAGGCGCTCTTGAGGGCGTTCACCGTGACCGTGCGCAGGTCCTCGAGCGTCCAGCCGGCCTGCTCGACGAGGAGCGACATCTCACGGGTCATCGTCGTGCCGGAGACGAGGCGGTTGTCGGTGTTGAGGGTGACGCGGAAACCGAGGTCCTTGAGCGCGGTGATCGGGTGCTCGGCGATCGAGGCGGCGGCGCCGGTCTGGAGGTTGGAGGTCGGGCACATCTCCAGGGCGATGCGGCGGTCGCGGATCCAGGAGGCGAGGCGGCCGAGACGTCCGGCGGCGAGGTCGGGGATGTCGTCGGTGATGCGCACGCCGTGCCCGATGCGCTGGGCGCCGCACACCTGGAGGGCCTGGTGGATGCTGGGGAGCCCGTGGGCCTCGCCGGCGTGGATGGTGAAGGGCACGTTCTCGCGGCGCAGGTGGGCGAAGGCGTCGAGGTGGTCGGCGGGCGGGAAGCCGTCCTCGGCGCCGGCGATGTCGAAACCGACGACGCCCGCGTCCCGGAAGGCGACGGCGAGGTCGGCGGTGGCGCGGGTGCGGTCGAACATCCGCATGCCGCACAGCAGGGTCCCGACGCGGACCGGGGTGCCGTCCGCCGCCGCCTTGGCCATGCCGGCGGCCAGGCCCTCCTGGACGGTCTCGACGACCTCCGCGAGGCTCAGCCCGCCGTTCGTCATCAGCTCGGGGGCGTAGCGGACCTCGGCGTAGACGACTCCGTCGGCGGCGAGGTCGAGGACGTACTCCTCGGCGGCGCGCAGCAGGCCCTCGCGGTTCTGCATCACGGCGAGGGTGTGCTCGAAGGTGGCGATGTAGCGCACCAGGTCGCCGGAGTTGGCGGCCTCGTAGTACCAGGCGGCCAGCTCGTCGGGGTCGGTGGTGGGCAGGGGGTGGCCGACGCTCCTCGCCAGTTCGACCACGGTCGCGGGGCGCAGGCCGCCGTCGAGGTGGTCGTGGAGCACCGCCTTGGGGAGGCGGCGGAGGGTGTCGGCGTCTATGCGCGTAGATGTCATGTTCGGCGGTTCCTCGGCGGGTCGGTGCGGAAAGGGCGGGCGGATCAGGTGGCGGCGGGCTGCAGCAGGTCCCAGCGGTTGCCGTACAGGTCCTGGAAGACGGCGACCGATCCGTAGGGCTCGTGCCGGGGCTCCTCCAGGAAGGTCACGCCCGCGGCCGTCATGCGGGCGTGGTCGCGGACGAAGTCGTCGGTGTGCAGGAAGAAACCGACGCGTCCGCCCGTCTGGTCACCGATCCTGGCACGCTGCCCCTCGCCCTTGGCGCGGGCCAGCAGCAGGGCGGTGCCCTGCTCCGGGGCGCCGGGGGTTCCGGGCGGCTCGACGACGACCCAGCGGGAGCCGTCGGGCCTCGGCGCGTCCTCGGCGAGCCGGAATCCGAGGGCCTCGGTGTAGAAGCGGATCGCCTCGTCGTAGTCGTCGACGACGAGGGTGACCAGGGCGATGCGTGCCATCGGATCCTTCCGGGACGGGCGATTGACGGGAGAGGTTATACGTAAAACCCGTCGCGGCGCCAGTCTCCTGGCCCTACGTCCCGGCCCCGAGGTGCGGACGCGGCCCGTCCACTGCCGTCACGGCCGCGAGGATCACCGCACCGCCGCGCGAGCCCGGGCAGTGCGGGCAGTGCGGGCAGTGCGGGCAGTGCGGGCAGGACATGCTCGACCGCCTGGAACAGGAGAGGGGCATCCGGGGGGCCGCGGCGGATGCCGGCGGACCGCCGCGCACGGCCCCGCTGTGGTTCGTGCGGCGCAGGAAAACGGTCCGGCTGTGCACGCGGCTGACCGGTCCGGCCGGTCCCGGCCGGCCGCCGCCTCTGGGACGGCGGCCGGGGACGGCCGGCGCCGGGTCAGGCCAGCGGCTTGCTGAGGACCGCCTTGCGGTGGCTGAACGTCTCGAGGGAGTACCGGCCGTGGTAGTTGCCCATGCCGCTCTCCCCCACGCCGCCGAACGGCAGGTCGGAGACGGTGAGGTGGGCCAGCGGCAGCCCGTGGCCGAGTCCGCCGGAGGACGTCTCGGCGGCGAACCGCTCGCGGGTGGCCGCCGACTCGCTGAAGACGTAGAGGGCGAGCGGCTTGTCCCGGTCGTTGACGAAGCCGATGGCCTCGTCGATCCCGGCGACGGTGACGACGGGCAGGATCGGGCCGAAGATCTCCTCGGCCATCACCGGCGAGTCGGGCGCGACGTCGGCCAGGACGGTCGGCGCGATGTACTTCGCGGACCGGTCGGTGCGGCCGCCCACGACCACGCGGCCGGAGTCCAGCAGGGCCGCGAGCCGGTCGAAGTGGCGTTCGTTGACGATCCGGCCGAACTCGGGCGACCGGGACGGGTCCTCGCCGTACAGGGCTTCGACGGCCCGGACCAGCGCGGGCTCCAGGGCCGCGGCGGTCTCCGGGTCGGTCAGCACGTAGTCGGGGGCCACGCAGGTCTGCCCGGCGTTCAGGAACTTGCCGGCCGCCAGCCGGGCGGCGACGGCGTCGAGGTCGGTGCCGCGGTCGACGAACGCCGGGGACTTGCCGCCGAGTTCGAGGGTGACCGGGGTGAGGTGCTCGGCGGCGGCGCGCATCACGATGCGGCCGACGGTGCCGTTGCCGGTGTAGAAGATGTGGTCGAAGCGCTCGGCGAGCAGGGCGGTGGTCTCGGGGATCCCGCCCTCCACCACGGCGACGGCCTCGGTGTCGAGGTAGGCCGGCAGCAGCCGGGCCAGCGCGGCGGAGGTGGCGGGGGCCAGCTCGCTCGGTTTGGCGACCACCGCGTTGCCCGCGGCCAGGGCGCCGACCACCGGGGCGAGCAGCAGCTGCGCGGGGTAGTTCCAGGGCGCGATGACGAGGACGACGCCGAGGGGGTCGTACTGCGTCCAGGCCGTCGCGTCGGCGCCGAGGTGGGCCGGGACGGGGGCGGGCTCGGGGCGCAGCCAGTCGGTGAGGTGTTCCAGGGTGTGGTCGATCTCGCGCACGGTGAAGCCGATCTCGGTGCGCTGGGCCTCGGTGGCGCTCTTGCCCAGGTCGGCGTGGAGCGCGGCCTCCAGCTCCGGCCCGTTCTCCGTGAGCAGGGCGCGCAGCCGGCCGAGCTGCGCGGTGCGCCACTCGACGGGCTTGGTGCGGCCGGTACGGAAGGTGGCGCGCAGCCGGGCCACGACGTCGGCGGGCTGCTCGGGGGCGGGGTGGTTCACGGTGCCTCACTGTGGTCGACGGCCGGGTCGGCGACCGGGACGGCCACCGACTGGATGTATTTGCCAACCTTTCAGGCACCGAAATGTATTCCGGCGCGTCCCCGGCATGCCGCGACCGCTCTCCACCTGCACGCGACGCCCACCGCCCAGGCCCCCGCAGTGCCCGCCCCCGCTAGCCGGCCCGGCGGCCCGTCGGCTTCTCGCGGGTCGGGACGACCACCAGGAAGGCGTCCGTCACCAGGTCCATCACGACGGTGGCGGGCTCACCCTCGGCGCGGCGGCGTGCCGCGTACTCCTCCGCCGGCCACGACCCGCGCGGGGAACCCGCCGGGAACCTCTCCAGCACCTTCGCACCCGTCACGGCCGCCACCTCCACCGTTCCGCCGTGTCAGTCGATCGCTCCGTACGTCTGCGTCTGCCCCCGATCCGGGGGGACATGTGCGGCCCGCCCACCTCTACACATAAGAGAAAAATAAGAGCACAATTACCACAGGCGGCATTACCGCACCATTTCGGGCGCGGTCGGCCCGGCAAGTCGAAGGAGACGACTCATGGCCAACGTCTCGCACACCAGAGGTGACCTCAGCAGCCACCCCGACGCCCCGGAGATGCAGGCGCGCTACGCCCGCATGCTCGGTGGCCGTGACGTGGCACTCGTGGACGGGCCGGTGTTCCTGCTCGGCCTGTACTGTGCCGTGTCCCCGTGGATACTCCACTTCACCACGAGCCAGCCCTCGCTCGTCGCGCACAACCTGATCATCGGAATCGCGATCGGCCTGCTCGCCCTGGGCTTCACGCGAGCCCCCGAGCGCATGTACGGCCTCAGCTGGGCCATGTGCGCGCTGGGCGTGTGGATGATCATCTCACCGTGGATCGTCGGCACGAGCCCGGACGCCGGCGTCATCTGGAACAACATCGTCATCGGCGCCCTGGCCCTGGTCCTGGGCATGGTCTGCGCCGGTACGGCGGCGAAGAGCGTCCCCAGGCCGTAGCCACAGGGGGGCCGCCACCCGTTCCGGAGGGCGGCCGGACCGCTCCGAGCGGCGCGCCGGCGGGTTCCGGCGCGCCGCTCTCGTTCGCCCGCACCGGTGCGCCGGCCGGACCGGGTCCGGTGCCGGTGCGGTGGACGCGCCGGGACGGTGAGGCCCGGCCGTGGGGGGACGTAGGGTGCGGGGCGATGATCCCGTCGTGAGGAGGGCAGTACGCCATGGTCGTGAAGGACGCCGAGCTGCGGTACCTGCGCCGCTGTGTGGAGCTGGCGGCCGAGGCGCTGGAGGCCGGGGACGAGCCGTTCGGGTCGGTCCTGGTGGGCGCGGACGGCACGGTGCTGGCCGAGGACCGCAACCGGGTGGCCTCCGGCGACCTCACCCGGCACCCGGAGTTCGCGCTCGCGCGCTGGTCCGCCGGCAACCTGAGCCCGCGGGAGCGGGCCGGGGCGACGGTCTACACGTCGGGCGAGCACTGCCCGATGTGCGCGGCGGCGCACGCCTGGGTGGGGCTCGGGCGCATCGTCTACGTCGCCTCTTCGGAACAGCTCGGTTCCTGGCTCGCCGGGTGGGGGGTGCCTGCCCCGCCGGTGCGGACGCTGCCGGTCCACGAGGTCGCGCCCGGTGTGGCGGTGGACGGGCCGGTGCCGGAACTGACGGAGGAGATCCGCGCCCTGCACCGGCGGTTCCACGAAGGACGCGCGGCCTGACGCCGTCGCCGGCAGGACGGGCGGGGCGGGGCCGTGTCCGCGCCCGTGCGGCGAGGGGCTCCCCGGTCCAGGGCGGCTGCGCACGGTGCCGGCTTCGGCCGGGTGAGTTCCCCGCCGGGTACGGGGGGCTTCGGCTCCTCCGGGCCCCGCGGTTCCCCGGGGCGGTCGCCGGAGGTGTTCGCCGGCTCGTCGCCGAAGGCCGGGCCGCCGGTGCCGACCGCGTTCACGCTGTCGCCGCCGGTGTGCACCGGGAAGCCGGCCGGCGGCCGGGACATCCAGGGCGCCCGCGGGCCGGGGAAGAGCGCCCGGAGGCGGGCCGCCGATGCCCCGCTTATGGTGTTCGAGGGCGCCGACCACGGGTCCGCGACGGGGCGTCCGGGAGGCATCGATGCTGGCCAAGCTGTCGATTCGGCCGTCGGCCCGGGGGTGCGCGGTCACCGGTGCGCTGGGGCTGGCACTGCTGGGGGCGGGACTGCCCGCCGGGGCCGCACAGGACACCGAGCCCGATCTGAGCCGCTTCTACGACCAGAAGATCACATGGTCGGCGTGCAGAGGCATGGAGATGCCGAAGGACCTGCAGTGCGGCAAGGTCACCGTCCCCCTCGACTATGCCCGGCCCGAGGGCGGCACGCTCGATCTGGCCCTCGCCCGGTACCGGGCGACCGGCGACTCGCGGGGCTCGCTGCTGCTGAACTTCGGCGGGCCGGGCGGTTCGGGCGTCAGCGAACTCTCCGTCGGCGGCAAGCCCTTCATGCACCTGACCAACGGCTACGACGTGGTGTCCTTCGACCCCCGCGGCGTCGGCCGGTCCTCACCGGTCTCCTGCGGACCCGCCACGACGAAGATCATGGAGGCGACGGACGGGGACAAGGAGATCGAGGAGCCGCGGGCGGTGCTGCGGCGTCTGCGCGACGCGGCCGCCGAGTGCGCGAAGCACTCCGGTCCCGTGCTGCACCGCATGGGCACGGTCGACGTGGCCCGGGACATGGACGTGATGCGCGCGGCGCTCGGCGACGACCGGCTCAACTACCTCGGTTTCTCCTACGGGACCCGGCTCGGCGCGGTCTACGCCGCCCGGTTCCCCGACAAGGTGGGCCGGGTGGTGCTGGACGGCGTGGACACGCTCACGGAATCGCTGGCCGAGCAGGGGCTGGCCGGCGCGCGGGGGCAGCAGACGGCGCTGGAGAACTTCCTCGACTGGTGCGTCGAGGACATCGCCTGCCCGTTCGGGCAGGACGTCCGGGAGGCCCGGCGCGAGGTGGTGCGGCTCGTCGCCTCGCTCGACGCGGACCCGGTGCCCACCGCCTTCGGGGAGGCGTTCGACGGGCAGGACATGGTGGGCGCCATCGGTCAGGCGCTCTACAGCAGGGAGCTGTGGCCCTCGCTGGAGCGCGCGCTCGCGCAGCTGGTGGAGGACGGGGACACCCGGGGTCTGGAGAGCTTCTCGTCCGGCGGCGTGACCTTCCCGGTGCGCGAGGAGGACGGCGGTGGCGGCCTCGCCGGCGAGGAGGAGATCCCGATGGACAACCTGCCGGCCGCCCTGATGGCCGTCAACTGCGCGGACGACCCCGACCGTCCCACCGCCGAGCAGGTCACCCGGTCCCTGGGACGGCTGCGCGAGCGGTACGAGGAGGCCTCGCCGGTCTTCGGGCGGTACCGGCTCACCCAGGTGCTGATGTGCTACGGCCGCCCCAGGGGCACCGACTACATCCGCGAGGACGTGAAGGACGTCGACACGGCGAAGATGCTGCTGATCGGCACCCGCGGCGACCCGGCTACGCCGTACCGCTGGACCGAGGAGACGGCCCGGCGGCTCGGCCCCTCGGCCGTGGTGCTCGACAACAAGGGCGAGGGGCACACCGGTTACGCCTCCTCCGAGTGCGTGCACCGCAAGGCCGACGACTTCCTGCTGTACGGCTCCCTGCCGCCCGACGGCAGTTCCTGCGGCGCGGAGGACGAGGACGACTGAGCCGCCGGGGCGTGCCCGCCCGGCTCCCGCTCCCGTGACACCCTGTCCGCCGTACACGCACCCGCCCCGGGTGCGTGACCGGCAGGAAGGAGCGGTCGGAGCGTGAGCGGACTTCTGGGTGTGGCGGTGCTGGGCGCGGGACACATGGGCGCCGATCACGTACGGCGTCTGGACCGGGTGGTGAGCGGCGCCAGGGTCGCGGCCGTCGCCGACCCCGACGCCGAGCGGGCGAAGGAGGCGGCGGACGGGATCGACGGGGTCGTGGTGCACACGGACGCCGAGGCCGCGCTCGACGCGCCGGGCGTCGAGGCCGTTCTGATCGCCTCGCCCGGCGAGGCGCACGAGGAGGCGTTGCTCGCCGCCTTCGCGCGGGGGCTGCCGGTGCTCTGCGAGAAGCCGATGGTGCCCGGTTCGGCGGGCGCGCTGCGTGTGGTGGAGGCGGAGGCGCGGCTGGGCAGGCGGCTGGCGCAGATCGGGTTCATGCGGCGGTACGACCCCGAGTACCGGCGGCTGAAGTCGCTGCTGGACAGCGGCCGGCTGGGACGTCCCCTGATGCTGCACTGCGTGCACCGCAACGTCTCCTCCCCGCCGCACTTCACCTCCGCGATGCTCATCGACAGCTCCGTCTCGCACGAGATCGACGCGGCCCGCTGGCTGCTGGGCCAGGAACCGGCCGCGGTGACGGTGCTGCGGCCGCGGCCGTCGTCCGGGGCGCCCGAGGGGCTGCTCGACCCGCAGTTCGTGCTCTTCGAGACCGACCGGGGCGCGCTGGTCGACGTGGAGGTCTTCGTCAACTGCGGTTTCGGCTACGAGGTCCGCTGCGAGGCCGTCTGCGAGGCGGGCAGTGCCCGGATCGGCGAGGCGCGCTCCATGACGGTCACGGCGGCGGGCGCCGCCCGGGAGGAGGTGCCGCAGGACTACCTCGTGCGCTTCGCGGAGGCCTACGACCGCGAGGTGCAGGCATGGGTCGACGCCACCCGGCGGGGGCGGGTCACCGGCGCGAGCGCCTGGGACGGGTACGCCGCCTCCGTGGTCGCGGAGGCCGGCGTCCGGGCCCTGGAGACGGGTGCGCGGACCGCCGTCGTGCAGGCCCCCCGCCCGGCCCTCTACGACCCGTCCTAGAACAGGGGTGCGACGAACGCCCGGGCGACGACGGGCAGGGGTGCCGGGAGCCCTCAAGTCGCGTAGCTCTCCTACGACTTGACCGTTCACCCGCTTACGCCGTTCGGGTGCCGGAGTCGCTCGGGGAAGACTGTGGCATATGCCG
Source organism: Streptomyces sp. NPDC006384 (assembly GCF_042870695.1). NCBI lineage: Bacteria > Bacillati > Actinomycetota > Actinomycetes > Kitasatosporales > Streptomycetaceae > Streptomyces > Streptomyces sp. NPDC006384. The sequence goes on along the minus strand of NZ_JBIAHR010000001.1, from coordinate 389,766 downwards.
GAAGCACCACCGTATCGTGTGTCGCCGAATCCCTTACGGGGCGTCGCGGGCTGTGCCACAGTCGTAACGGTCCTTCCGCCACCCCCTGGTTCGTATCGGCCGTACCGTCTGCACATCGGAGTGCGTCATGTCGTCCCCCCTCTCCGCGGACCACCCCGCCGCCCCGCCGCCCGCACGCGGTTCGGTCGAGTCGCTGATAACGCAGGCCCGGCGGCTCAGGGGTGACGTGGACGCCGTCCGGCGGGACAGCGGGCACGACGCGGCGGACCCGCGGGGGCGCTGGCAGCGCGCGCTGTACGACCTGGCGCTGCACCAGCTCAGCGATCTCGACGAGCACCTGGCCCAGCTGCGGGACGGCCCGGAGCCCGCCCCGCGGGCCGGATCGCTGCTCAGCCGGGTCGGCAGCGCCGAGTGGAATCTGCTGACCGACGAGGCCGAATGGTCCGGGGAACTCTTCCGGATCCTCGGTCTCGACCCTGCCACCGCCCCCCTCAGCCTCGACGAACTGCCGTCCCTGGTACTCGCCGGGGACCGGCCGAAGCTGACCGCGATGGTCACCGGCTGTCTCGTCGACGGCCGGCCCATCGACGGGGAGTTCCGCGTCGTGCGCCCCGACGGGGGCGTACGGACGGTGCACATGATGGGCGAGCCCGTGCTCGACGCCGACGGCAGCACCGCCTCGATGTGGGCGGTGCTGCGGGACGTCAGCGAACTGCGCCGCTGCCGGAGGGCGGTGAGCGAGACCCGTGACTCGCTCCACCGCCCCCCACCGGGCGCGGACACCGGGCAACGGGCCTCCACGGAACCGCGGGAGGGCGTGCCGCCCCGGCACGCCCTCCTGCGGTTCCCGGAGCGGGGCCGGTCCGGCCTGGACCTCGCCGCCGCGCACCTGCCGCCGGCCGGCGCCCCCGAGGGGACCGGCTGGTACGACGTGTGCGCCCTCGGCGACGACGGGACGCTGCTCGCCGCCGGCGACCTCGACGGCCCCGCACCCGAAGGGACGGGGAGCACGGAGCTGCTGACCGGTGCCCTGCGCGGACTGGCGGCGGCGGGCACGCCTCCCGGCCTGCTGCCCGCACTGCTGGCCCGCTCACTGCGGGACACCGCCCTGCCGCCCCTCGCCGGCACCCTGTGCTGCGGCTACCGCCCCGGCACCCGCACCCTGGAGTGGACGCGCACCGGGCGCCCCGTCCCGCTGCTGTTCCGCGACGGCACGGGGCACGCGCTGGACGGACGGACGACCGAGGAGACCCTCGAGAGCGGTGACCTCGTGCTCCTGCACACCGGCGGACTCGGGCCGGCGGCCGTGCACCGCCTCCTCGCCCTGGCCCCCCGGCTGACCGGGGAACGCCCGGTACAGGAGTGCCTGCGCATCGTGATGGAGGAGATGGGCGAACCGCCGCACCGGGAGGACACCTGCGTACTGGTGGCCCGGGTGACGACGCAGTAGGGCGTCGCTACGCCGGTGCGGTGGCGCCGCCCTTCCCCCCGCCCTTGGCCGGCTTGCCCTTGGGCAGCGCGAGTTCGATCTCCTCCCGCAGCTCCTGGATCTTCGGGTACCCGGCGTACTCGGCGGTGAGCCGGTACATCTGCCGCAGCCGGTCCCAGGTCCGCCGGGAGGAGTTGGAACCCATCGACACCAGGGCGAGACGCGCGTAACGGTCGGCCTGCTCCGGGTCGTCGGCGAGGAAACAGGCCGAGGCCATCGACAGATAGTCGAAGATCTTCGACCGCTGCCGGCCGTCGACCCTGAGGGCCAGGGCCTTCTCCGCGTAGTACTGCGCGTGCGCGGCGGCACCCGGCTCGAACTCGGCGAGCGTCCGGTAGGCCAGGGCCTGCATGCCGTACAGATCCTCCTCCTTGAAGGTCTGCATCCAGTCCGGCGGCGGGACGTCGGCCTTGTCGGAGACGAAGAGGTCCTCGGCGCGTCCCAGGGTGCGGCGCATCGCCTGGCCCTTGCCCATGGACGCCTGCGCCCAGGCCTCGATGGTGTACAGCATGGCCTTGGTGCGCGGCATCACCTGCTCGCCGGAGCCGGACTGGGCGAGCTTCATCAGATCCAGTGCCTCGTCGGGCCGGCCCAGGTGCACCATCTGCCGGGCCGCCCGGGAGAGCGCCTCGCCGGCCCGGGGCCGGTCGCCGCCCTCGCGCGCGGCGTGCGCGGCGATGACGAAGTACTTCTGCGCCGTGGGTTCCAGGCCCACGTCGTGCGACATCCAGCCCGCGAGGACGGCGAGGTTGGCCGCGACGCCCCACAGGCGCCGCTGGAGGTGGGGCGGGTGACGGTAGGCGAGCATGCCGCCCACCTCGTTGAGCTGGCCCACCACGGCCTTGCGCTGGAGCCCGCCGCCACGGGCGGCGTCCCAGGCGCGGAACACCTCCACCGAGCGCTCCAGTTCCTCGATCTCCTGGGACCCGACGGGTGCGGCCTCGTAACGGTCGAACCCGGCGGGGTCGGCGTGCAGGGAGTCGGTGGCGTGGGATGCGTCGGCAGCCAGAACAGGGTCGGTGTGCAGCCAGTCGTGCATGGCGCTGCTGAGTGCGGAGCCCGCGGCGAGCGCGGCGCCCGCGCCCACCAAGCCGCGTCGGTTGAGCATGAGGTCCATTCCCGTGAATTCGGTGAGGACCGCCGCGGTCCGCTCGGGCGCCCACGGCACTCCGTCGGGATGTTCCTCACTCCCGCCGCGCTGCCGTTTCCCCGCACGCCCGTGCCTGACCAGACCGAGGTCCTCGATGGTCACGACACGGCCGAGACGCTCGGTGAACAGGGCCGCCAGCACCCGCGGCACCGGATCGCGCGGGATCTCTCCCATGTCGATCCACCGCCGCACCCGCGAGGTGTCGGTCGCCAGCTGGGGGTGGCCCATGGCCGCCGCCTGCCGGTTGACCAGCCTCGCGAGTTCGCCCTTGGACCAGCCGGCGAGGCCGAACAGGTCCGCGAGACGGGTGTTGGGTTCTCTGCTCACGTCAAGCCCCCAGGTTCTCGGCTGAGTTGACAGTAGCTCCGTGCGGGTTGCCGGGCGACTATTCGCCACCGTTCGCCAGGGTGCGCCAGATGGTGTGCCACGGGCGGCCGGGTGTCAGGTAGGAAAGCGCCATCCCGACCCGGTCGCCGCGGGGTACTCCCCAGGGTGCCCCGGCGGCCGGGGCGGGTGGTGCGACGGCTTTCGGAGGGCGCGCCCGTTCCGGCGGGCGACGCCCCCCAGTCAGGCACAACAGGCACACGAAGGGATCTGTTCGCCCATGTACGCAGCATCGTCCTCCGTGTCCGCCCCCCAGCGATCGCTCCACCCCCGCCCGGCGGCGGGCGGCGGCCCCTACCTCGCCCCCGCGCGTCCGGCGGTCCCGGTGCCCGGGACGGGCAGGGTGCGGCGCGGCGCGGGAGCCGGCACACAACCGCTCAGCGGCAGGATCGACCTGTCCGGCGCCCAGGGCACCCAGCTGCGCACGGCGATCGCCGCCGTGCACCGGATCTGCCCGGAGTTCGCTCCCGTGCAGGTGCTGCGCCGCAGCGGGCGTTCCGTCCTCCTGGTCGGCACGACCGGACGCGCCACGGCGGTCGCCAAGTGTTTACTGGACCACTCCCCCGCCTGGTCGGAGCGGGTCCGGCACGAGATAGGGGCATACCGCTCGTTCGTCCGGCACCGCCCGCCGGTGCGGGTGCCGAGGCTGATCGCTGCGGACCCGGACAACGGCACCCTGGTGATCGAGCGGATGGCGGGACGGCCCGCGGCGCTGCAGCGGCACCCGGTGGAGGCGCCGCCGCGGGCGGACATCAGGGCGGTGCTCGGCGCGGTCTGCCGGCTCAACGCCTGGCGCCCGCCGGCCGGCACCTTCGACGCCCCGCTGGACTACGCGGCCCGGATCTCCCGCTACCACGAGCTCGGGCTGCTCACCGACCGGGACCTGGACGACCTGCAGAAGCTGCTGCACGGCATCGCCCTCGCGGCCGGGCGTCAGGGCATGGGCCAGTTCTGCCACGGCGACGCGCTGCTGTCCAACATGCTGATGTCACCGGCCGGTCCGGTGCTGGTGGACTGGGAGCACGCGGGCTGGTATCTGCCGGGCTACGACCTGGCGACGCTCTGGTCGGTGCTCGGTGACGCCCCGGAGGCACGCCGGCAGATCAGTCAGATCGCCCAGGCTCAGGGGCCCGCGGCGCGCGACGCGTTCCTGGTGAACCTGATGCTCGTGCTGACCCGGGAGATCCGTACCTACGAGACGGCCGTGCAGCGGTCGATGCACGAGGCGCCGTCGGTCCCGGCGGCGGTCCCCCCGGGTGCCGTGCCGTCCGGCGAGGAGCAGCGGCTGCTGCTGCGACGGCTGCACGACGACTGCCAGATGGCCCGGCGGGCCGTGCGCGCGGCGGTCGGCACGCGCTGACGAGGACGTGGACTCCGCGGTGTGCCCTCGAGGGCCGCACCGCGGATTTCGTGTGTCCGGGAGGCGTCCGCCGGGTCAGCCCTGCTGGAAGAGTTCCGCCGGGAGCGGCTTCAGCAGGGCGTACAGGTCGTCGGTGATGGGGCGGTCCCAGGCGGCGATGGTCACCAGGACGCCGTCGCTGCGGTCGAACTGCACGCAGGAGATCCGGCTCTCGGAGAGCTTGAGACGGCGCACGATCAGCAGGTTGTCACCCTGCATCACGGGGACGTCCTCGGTGCCGACGACGGTGATCTCCTCGTCGTTCTCCAGGGCGAGCAGCAGCTGTCCCACCTCGAAGGGGACCTCGCCCTCGGGGACCTCGCGGGCCGGGGAGCCCTCGGGGAGATTACCGATGATCATCGCGGGGCCGCGGCCGCCGAACAGGTCGTAGCGCAGGAAGACGCCCTGGCAGCTGCCGTCGGGTGCGGGCAGCAGACCGGCGCCGAGATTCCCGGGCCAGTCGCCCGGGTCCATGGCCAGTACGTCGAAGTCGGGCCCGGCGGGCGTGGCACTGCGGCGGCGGAGGAACGACATGCCGCCATGGTACGTGGCCTGGGCCCTCGAACGGCGTGCGGGCGGGCGGCCCGTTCGCGCGGTACCGGCCCCGGCGCGTCCCGGTGTCCGGCGGGCCGGACGTGCTCACGTCTCCGGTGGGGCGGGCGGCACCACCGCGACCGGGGACGCCGCGTGCAGGAGGACGGCGTGGGTGACCGAGCCCAGCATGCGGGCGGGTGCCAGCAGGCGCCGGCGGTGGCGGCCGACGACGACCAGTTCGGCGTCCCGCGAGGCGGCGACGAGGTGTCCCGCGGCGTCGCCGTCCATGACGTGCGTGTCGGCGCGGACCTCGGGGTGGCGGCTCCGCCAGGGGGCGAGGAAGCCGTCGGCCAGGGCCCGCGTCTCGCTCTCCACGGAAACCTCGTCGATCACCTGGGGCACCGTCTGGCCGGCGGCGGCCCAGGTCCGCACCGGCCACGGGTGGGCGGCGATCACCTGGAGGCGGGCGCCGCGCCGCGCGGCCTCGGTGAAGGCGAAGGACAGCACGCCGTCGTCGGGGCTGTCCACGTGCAGGCCGACGACCACCCGCGGGCCGGGTCCGGCCGGCGGCTCCCCGTGCACCTCGCGGCCGGGGCGGGGCACGACGACGACGGGGCACTCGGCGTCGCGGGCGGCGGCCAGCCCGTTGGAGCCGAGCAGCAGGCTCGTGAAGCCGCCGCGTCCCCGGGAACCGAGCACCAGCAGCTGGGCGTCGGCGCCCAGCTCCGGCAGCACGGCGCCCGGTACGCCCTCGACGGTGAGGTACTCCGTCTCCGGCGCGTCGGCGCGTTCCCGCAGGCGGGCGCGGGCCTCCTCGATCGCCGGGTCCTCGCCGGTGTCCGCCGGCCCCGCGACCAGCACGTCGGCCTGGGCCCAGACGGCGTACTGCCGCACGTGCGCCACCCGCAGCGGCGCCCCGCGTGCGCGGGCCGCGTCGGCGGCCCAGTCCAGGGCGCGCAGGCCGTCCTGCGAACCGTCGACCGCGGCGATGACCGGCAGGGTGCTCATGGGTTCCTCACCTTTGGAAGTACGACCTCCCCCTGGGGCGTCAGCCTCGCTCAGGCGTCGTGCCCGAGGGGGCGCTCATGGCCGTGTGTCCGGAGAAACGGGCGGAACACCCCCGGTTCGGCCGGACGGGACCGCCTCGGCGGGTCCGGCCTCCGGCGGGTCAGGTGAGGTCGAACTCCCCTTCCCGTGCCCCCGACACGAACGCGCCCCACTCCGCGGGGGTGAAGATGAGGGAGGGACTCTCCGGGCTGCCACTGTTGCGCATGGCGATGAATCCCTCGACGAAGGCGATCTGGACATCCCCCAGTCCCCGGCTGCTGGACTGCCACTGCGCGTTGCTGAGATCCAGCTCCGGCTTGTGCCAGCCCGTGAGCGGGCGCTGGTGGGTGGTGCTCTCGGCCACGTCCGTGCTCCTCCCGGTTGCGTCGTCCGCGGGCCAGCCTAGCGACCGGGCCAGGCCGCCGACAGGCCACGCGGCGACCCCCTTCCGGGAGCCCGGCGCCGCCCTCCGGGCATGCCCGCCGGTCCCCGGGGCCGCCCCGGCCGCTCAGCCGCGTCAGGTGCCGGTGAAGCGGTCGCGCAGTTCGCGCTTGAGGATCTTTCCGCCGGCGTTGCGGGGCAGGGCGTCCACGAACAGGACGCGCTCGGGGGCCTTGAAGGCGGGCAGCCTCTCGCGGGCGTGGGCGATCAGTCCGTCCTCGGTGACCTCGCCGCGGCGGACGACGACCGCCGTGACGGCCTCGGCGGAAGGCGGCCTCGGTCCCCTCCGGCCTGTCCCAGCAGCCCTCGCACAACTGCGGGGAGCGGTAGGCGACTTCGCCGGGGATGCCGTCGGGGACGTCCTTGCCGTCCTCGTCGACCACGCGCGCCTCGACGAACAGGACGGGCACGGGCATGACCGACGCGCCGTAGTAGGCCTTGCGCAGGCCGTCGAGGTCGCGGGTGGCGAAGTCGGCGGGTTGACAAGGCCGGTCCTCGGCCGGGGCGCGGGGCCGGTCGAGGGGCCGGTCAAGACGTGTGCGGGCGACATCCCGGCTCCTCCTGTCATGCCACTGACACGAGCACATACCGGCTGGTACGCTCTGCCGCTCCTTCCCCGAAGACGCCGGGAGGCACCATGCGCATCCGCCCGGGACGACTCGTCGTCACGGCCCTCGCCCTGCTCACCGCGGCGACCGCCCTGCCCGCGGCCGCCGCGGGCGGACGCCCGGGCGACGGGCCCGGACACCCGTCCCACGGCGGCCTGTCCGCCGTCGTCCGGTACACCGAGTACGGCATTCCGCACATCGTCGCGAAGGACTACGCGAACCTCGGCTTCGGCACCGGCTGGGCGCAGGCCGCCGACCAGGTCTGCACCCTGGCCGACGGCTTCGTGACCGTGCGCGGCGAACGCTCCCGCTTCTTCGGCCCGGACGCGGCGCCCGACCACTCCCTCTCCTCCGCCGCCACGAACCTCTCCAGCGACCTGTACTTCTCCGGGGTGCGCCGGGCGGGCACGGTGGAGAGGCTGCTCGCCCAGCCGGCGCCGCGCGGCCCCAGCCGGGACGCGAAGGAACTGATGCGGGGCTTCGCCGCGGGCTACAACGCCTGGCTGGCACAGAACCGGATCACCGACCCGGCGTGCCGGGACGCCGCCTGGGTGCGGCCGGTGACCACGCTGGACGTGGCCGCACGCGGCTTCGCCCTCGCCGTGCTCGGCGGACAGGGCAGGGCGGTGGACGGCATCACGGCCGCCCGGCCGCCGTCCGCACCGGCCGGGACCGGCACCGCGCAGGGCCCCGACGCCGAGGCGGCCGCCCGCGCCGCCCGGGAGCTCTTCGCCGCCGGCGACGCCGACATGGGCTCCAACGCGGTCGCCTTCGGCGGCACCACCACGGCGAACGGCCGCGGGCTGCTGCTCGGCAATCCGCACTACCCGTGGCAGGGCGGGCGCCGCTTCTGGCAGTCCCAGCAGACGATCCCCGGACGGCTGAACGTCGCCGGTGCCTCGCTGCTCGGCTCGTCGACCGTGTCCATCGGGCACAACGCGCACGTCGCCTGGAGCCACACCGTCGCCACGGGCGTCACCCTCAATCTGCACCAGCTGACGCTGGACCCGGCCGACCCGACGGCCTACCTGGTGGACGGCAGGCGCGAGCGGATGACGCAACGGTCCGTCACCGTCGCCGTGAAGAACGGCGCGCCGGTGACGCGGACGCAGTGGTGGACCCGGTACGGGCCGGTGGTGACCTCGCTCGGCGCCTCGCTGCCCCTGCCGTGGACGGCGACGACCGCGTACGCGCTGAACGACCCGAACGCCGCCAACCTGCGCGGCTCCGACACCGCTCTCGGGTTCGGCCGGGCCCGCGGCACGGACGACGTCCTGGACTCCCTGCGGCGCACGCAGGGGCTGCCGTGGGTGAACACGATCGCCGCCGACTCGCGCGGCCGCACCCTGTTCACCCAGTCCCAGGTGCTCCCCCGCATCACCGACGACCTGGCCGCGCGCTGCTCCACGCCGCTCGGCAGGGTGACGTACCCGTCCTCCGGGCTGGCGGTGCTGGACGGCTCGCGCGGCGACTGCGCGCCGGGCCGGGACCGGGACGCGGTCCAGCCGGGGATCTTCGGTCCGTCGAGCATGCCCACGCTGAAGGACGCGCCGTACGCGGAGAACTCCAACGACAGCGCCTGGCTGGCCAACGCGGACCGGCCGCTGACCGGTTACGAGCGGGTCTTCGGCACGGTCGGCACCCAGCGGTCGATGCGCACGCGGGGTGCGATCGAGGACGTGGCGGCGATGGCGGACCGGGGCGGTCTGACCGTGGCGGACCTGCAGCGGCAGCAGTTCGCCGACCGGGCGCCCGCCGGCGGCCTGGCCGCGGCCGACGCCGCGAGGGCCTGTGCCGCCCTGCCCGGTTCCTCCGCGACGGGCAGCGACGGCCGGGCCGTGGACGTGCGGGAGGCCTGCGACGTGCTCGCCGGCTGGGACCGCACCATGGACACCGGCAGCCGGGGAGCGCTGCTCTTCGACCGGTTCTGGCGGGCGCTCACCAGGACGGTGCCGGCGGGAGAGCTGTGGAAGGTGCCGTTCTCACCGGCGGACCCGGTCCGCACCCCGCACACGCTGAACACCGGGGCGAAGGGTTTCGCCACCGCCCTCGCGGACGCGGTCGGCGAGCTGCGGGCCGCGGGCATCCCGCTCGACGCGCCGCTCGGGAAGCACCAGTTCGTCGTCCGCGGCAGCGCCCGTATCCCGGTCGGCGGCGGCACCGAGTCGCTGGGCGTCTGGAACAAGATCGAGCCCGTCTGGGACCCGGCGCACGGCGGCTACACCGAGGTGACCACCGGCTCCAGCTACATCCAGGCCGTCGGCTGGGACGGCGGACCGTGCCCGGTGGCCCGTACGCTGCTGACCTACTCCCAGTCCTCCGACCCCGCCTCGCCGCACCACGCGGACCAGACCCGGCTGTTCTCCGGGGAGAGGTGGGTGACGTCCCGCTTCTGCGAGCGGGACGTCCTGGCGTCGCCCGCGCTGCGGATCGTCCGGGTGAGCCAGCGCTGAGCGGCACCGTCCCGCGGCCCGTCCGGTGGCACTCCGGGCGGGCCGCGGGACGTCGCTCCCGTGTCCACGGCCCGTCGCGGGTCCCGCACGCCCCATTGACACGGCCTGCCGCTGACAGGAAAGTTTCACTCCGCACGGCGGTCCGGGAAAGATATTTTCAGCGTCGGTGGCGGGAGGGTCTTCCATGGCCGGTCAGGGGATGAACGGATTCACCCGGCGGCGACTGGGCGCGGGAGTGCTCGCGCTGGGCGGCGCGCTGGCGATCGCGCCGTTCGCGGCCGGTCCCGCCGAGGCCGCCGCGGACAGGGCCGCCCGCCCGACCCTGAGACGCGGCTCGGCCGAACGCGCCGGACTGCTGCCCGGGCATCTGCGGCAACTGGTCGCCGACGCCGAGGCGTTCCTCGGCCCGTCCCCGAAGCACCCGTGGTACGCGGGCGCCGTGCTGCTCGCCGGGCGCGGGGGCACGGTGGTGCTGCACGAGCCGATCGGCATGGCGGTGCGCTACCGGGCGTACGACGAGAAGACCGACACCGGTGTCGAGTTCCCGGCCGGGGAGCAGATCCCGATGGCCGAGGACACGGTGTTCGACCTCGCGTCGATCTCCAAGCTGTTCACCTCGCTGCTCGCCGTGCAGCAGATCGAGCGGGGCGCGCTGGAGCTGGAGGCGCCGGTCGCCTCCTACCTGCCGGACTTCGGGCGGGCGGGCAAGCAGGGGGTGACGGTCCGGCAGCTGCTGACGCACACCTCCGGGTTCCGGGCGTGGATCCCGCTGTACAGCGTGCCGACGTACGAGGAGAAGGTCCGGCTGGTCTTCGACGAGGCGCCGGTCAGCCCGCCCGGCAGCGCCTATCTCTACTCGGACCTGAACATGATCTCGCTCCAGCTGGTGCTGGAGAAGGTCACGGGCCGGGCGCTGGACGTGCTGCTGCGCGAGGAGATCACCGCCCCGCTGGGCCTGCGCCGCACCCGCTACAACCCGCCCGCCTCCTGGCGGCCGAAGATCGCGGCCACGGAGGACGCCCGCCGGCCCTGGTCCGGCCTGGACCGGGGGCTGGTGTGGGGCGAGGTGCACGACGAGAACGCCTTCAGCCTGGGCGGCGTCGCCGGTCACGCGGGGGTGTTCTCCTGCGCGTGGGACCTCGCGGTGCTGGGCCGTACGCTCCTCAACGGCGGTTCCTACGGGCGGGCGCGGATCCTGCGGCCGGAGTCGGTGGAGCTGATGTTCACCGACTTCAACACCGCCTTCCCCGGCGACGAGCACGGCCTCGGCTTCGAGCTCTACCAGCACTGGTACATGGGCGCCATGGCCACCCCGCGCACCGCGGGGCACACCGGTTTCACCGGCACCTCCCTGGTGCTCGACCCGACGACCGACTCGTTCCTGGTGATGCTGGGCAACTCCGTGCATCCGGTGCGCGGCTGGCGGTCGGGGTCGGCTCCCCGGGTGGCGGCCGCCACGAATCTGGCGCGGGCGGTGCCCGTCCGCCCGGCGCACGGGCGTACCGCCTGGTTCTCGGGGACCGCGGGTTCCGCGTCGGCCACGCTGACGCTGCCGGCGCTGGACACGTCCGCCGGGGGCGCGCGGCTGCGCTGTGCGCTGTGGTGGGACACCGAGCCCGGATCGGACCCGCTGGTCCTGGAGGCCACCGCGGACGGCGGCGCCACCTGGCGGCCCGTCCCGTTCACGACCTCGCGCCGCGGGGCACGGGCGCAGGCGCATCCGGCGGGCTCGGTCAGCGGCTGGTCGGGCCGCGTGTGGCACCGGCTGACGGCGGACCTGCCGGCCGCGCGCGGGCTCGTCCTGCGCTGGCGGTACACCACCGACCGGCTGTACGTGGGCCGCGGGGCCTACGTCGACGGACTGCGGGCCGAAACGGCCGGCGGCGTCCTGTTCGACGAGGCGCGCCCGGCGGACGCGGCGCGGATCGAGGCGGTGGGCTGGACGCCGTCGGCCGACTAGAGCGGGTGCGGCCGGGCCCCGGACGGGGCCGCTAGCCGTTGAACACGGCCTTCTGCACCTCGTTCGGTCCGTCGAAGGTGTTCTCCTTCAGACCGTCGAGGCGGCTCACGACCTTGTCGTCGGCCTTGTTCTCGCGGGCGCGGTCGACGAGCGCCTTCTTGTCCGCCGGGTAGTCCACTCCGCTGAGGGCCTTCTGCAGGTCGATGGGGCTGAGGTCCGCCATGGCAGGCTCCTTGTCGTCGCGCGTACGGAATGTCCGTCATGTCGCGGTACCCCGTCCGTCCGCGCGCATGCGCCGTCGTTCCCGGGCGGTCAGGGGGCGACGGCCCGCCGGAGCACGGACACGCTGCGGTGCAGCTCCACCGCCTCCGGGCCGCGGCCGAGACGCTCCAGGCAGTGCGCCTCGTCGGCTCGGCCGGCGAGGGTGTCGGGATGGTCGGGGCCGAGGACCCGCTCGCGGGCGGCGGTGACCACGCGGTACTCGGCCAGAGCGGCCGACCAGCGGCCCAGCCAGCCCAGGCACACGGCGACCTCGCGGCGGCTGACCAGGGTGTCGGGGTGGTCGGCGCCGAGGACCCGCTCGCGGACCGCGCACACCTCGCGGGAGACGGCGAGCGCCTCCTCCCAGCGGCCGAGGCGGCCCAGGTTGACGCCCATGCCGTGCCGGGCCCGCAGGGTCTCGGGGTGCTCGGGGCCCTGGACGCGGGAGCGGTCCGCGACCAGCTCGCCGTACAGGGCCAGCGCCTCGGCGCTGCGGCCGAGGCGGCCCAGGCAGATGCCGGTCTCGTAGCGGGCGGCGAAGGTGTCGGGGTGGTCGGGGCCGAGGACACGGGCGCGGGCCTCGGCCACGTCCCGGTACGCCCCGAGCGCCTCCTGCCAGCGGCCGAGGCGGCCCAGCTCGTAGGCCACCTCGTAGCGGGTGACCAGGGTGTCGGGGTGGTCGGGGCCGAGGACGCGTGCACGGTCCTCGGCGACCTCGCGGGCCATGCGGTGGGCGTCCGCGGCGCGGCCGAGCCGGCCCAGGGTGAAGGCCAGGTTGTGACGGCAGCGCAGGGTGTCGGGATGACCGGCGCCCATGGTGCGTTCCCGGGCGGCGAGGACGGCCGTGTAGACCCGGTGCGCGTCGGCGTACCGGCCCAGCCTGCCCAGGACGTACGCCATCTCCTGCCGGGTGGCGAGGGTGTCGGGGTGGTCGGCGCCCAGCGCCCGGATCCGGGCCTCGGCCACTTTCTTGTACACGCGCAGGGCGTCCGCGGCGTGGCCGGTGCGGCTGAGGGCGAAGGCGAGTTCGTAGTGGGCGGCGAGGGTGTCGGGGTGGTCGGGGCCGAGGAGGTGTTCGCGTTCGCCGGCCACCGCGCGGTGCAGTTCCGCGGCCTCGGTCCAGTGGCCGAGGCGGCCGAGACGCAGCGCCGCCTCGTGCCGTCCGGCCGGCGCGGTCAGCGCCTCCGTCTCCGCCTCCCTCTCCGTGTCCGACGGCGCCGCCGGGGCGGCCTGTCCCCCGGTGTGCGGTGCCGTCGCCCCGTCGTCGGCGGACGGCCCGGCGGCGGGGCCGGGCGGCGAGGGGCGCGGCCCGGTGCCGGCCGCCCCGGGGCCGGTGTCCGTGTCCCGGCTCCAGGACGGCGGGGCCGTTCTCCCGCCGCCGACCGGTTCGGGCGCCCGCGCGGCCGCCGGGGACACCGCCAGGACCGGCACGTGCACCGGCGCCGCGCGGCCCGCGGCGAGCCGGCGGCCCAGGACGCGGGCGTCGGCGGGGCGCCGCGCGGGATCCTTGGCCAGCAGGTCCAGGATGATCCGCTCCAGGTGGGCGGGCAGGCCGGGGCGGTGCCGGCTCGGCGGCTCGGGTGCGGTGTCGCGGTGGCCGGCGAGGACGGCCCAGGCGTCGTCCAGGTCGAAGGGCGGGACGCCGGTGGCGATCTCGTAGAGCACACAGCCCAGCGAGTACAGGTCGCTGCGCCGGTCCACCTCGTCGCCGCCGATCTGTTCGGGGGACATGTAGTGGGGGGTGCCCAGGGCGATGCCGGTGCCGGTCAGGCGGCTGGTGAAGCCGACGTCGTGGCCGAGCCGGGCGATGCCGAAGTCGCAGATCTTCACGGTGCCGTCGGTCAGCCGCACGATGTTCGCCGGCTTCAGGTCGCGGTGCACGATGCCCTGTTCGTGGGTGTAGGCGAGGGCGGAGGCGACCTGTTCGGCGATGTCCTGGACGTCGGGGACCGGCAGCGGGTGGTGTCTGTTGTCCTCCAGGAGCCGGCTGAGGTCACGCCCTTCGAGCAGCTCCATCACGAGGAAGAGCACCCCGTCGCTCTCGCCGAAGTCGTGCACGACGGTCACCCCGCGGTGCTGGAGCGCGGCGGCCACCCGGGCCTCGCGCCGGAACCGCTCCCGCAGCACGCAGGTGAAGGACCGGTCGTGCTGTGTCCCCAGCGGCTTGAGGCACTTCACCGCGACGTGCCGGCCCAGCGACTCGTCCCGGGCCCGCCAGACCTCCCCCATGCCCCCGCGCCCTATCCGGTCGAGCAACCGGTACCGGCCCTGGATCAGCGCACTGTCCCCCGTCACCACGCCCACCCCCGTGAGTCTGTCCGCACCGCCCTCCCCTGGCCGGTCCAGTATGGCGGCTTATGGCCCGGATCTGTACGGTGCGTGCCCGGCGTCCGGACCCGTCGGTCGAAGGGTGTTTGGGCGAGGGTGCGGGGCGCGGACGTGCGCGGATCGCGGAGGGCGGGCCGCCGGAGCACGCGGTCCGCGGGGCACGGCGGCGGGGTACGGGGCCGCCTCGCCGTACTTCCCGTGGCCGCGCGGGCGCAGCGGCGGGTACGCCGGATGCTGCAGTCGCCGCCCCGCCGGAACGCGTGCCGGGACCGGGACGGTCCGGGGAGGAATTCCTCAGCGCAGCGTGGTGAGGAACTCGTCGCAGGCCCGGGCGCAGGCGCGGCACGTCTCGGCGTCGCCCTCGGCGCCCTGCTGCCCGTCGAAGACGTGCGCGGTCTCCAGGCACACCTGCCGGCACCACTCCACCTGGACGCGGATCGCGTTCTCGTCCACCTGGTTCTGCTCGGACAGCACCCGGCAGGTGGCGTCGCACACCTCCGCGCACATGATGCCCTTGCGCCGTACGAGTTCCTGGTGTTCCGTCCCGTCCGGATCCACGAGGCTCGCCCGCAGCGCGCACGCCCGCGCGCACTCGCTGCACGCCTGTGCACACGCGAAGCGGTCCTCGAGGAAGCGGAACAGTTCCTGCTGTGAGGTCTTCGTCGATGTCACACCGCGCGGGTTGCCGCCACGGCCGGCGCCAAACCCCGCACAGGCCCGTGTTCCCAAGGGGTGCGGCCGTTTTCTCCGGCGTGCCGACGGGCACCCGGTACGTCTCGCGGAGCGAGGACGCGACGACACGCGGAGGTGCACGACATGCCGGGACGTCAGGAACTGCCGTCGACCCTGGAGCGTTCCCCCGAGGAGGCGCAGCACACCTGGATCAGGGCCCACGACTCGGCCGTCGAGGAGTACGGCGAGGGCGAACGCGCCCACCGGGTGGCGTACGGGGCGCTCAAGCACACCTACGAGAAGGTCGGCGACCACTGGGAGCGCAAGGAGGGCGGCCGCAAGGGTCCTTCCGACCCGCGGTCGGCGCGGCCGCGGCAGCAGGGCGGACGCAGCGGCGAGGGCGTCGACGAGCAGGCGTCCAAGGAACACCTCTACGGCGTCGCCAAGCACCTCGGCGTGGCCGGGCGGTCACGGATGACCAAGGCGGAGCTGCTCTCCGCGATCCGGAAGGCCAACCGTTCGCGGACGCGAGCGGCCCGCTCGGGCTGAACAGGTTGGTCACGCGCGCCGGGGGTACCCGCGCTCCATGACTAGCGCATGGATGAACATGGCCGCGAGCTCCGGCACCGCCGGCACCGTCTGGCTGGTGGTGGCGGCCTTCGCCGTCGTGGTGGTGCTGATCGGCGCGTTCGCCTGGGGGAGCCGCCTCAGGCGCAAGGAGTCGCCGCCGCCGCTCCCGGAGGAGCAGCCGCGCATGCCGGACGGCGGGCCGGTCCGTGAGGTCCGCGAGAACCGGGAGCCCGAGGAGATGCCGCGGGGCGACGACCGGACGCTGCCGCACGAACTGCGGCACCAGGGCAGCCGTACCGCTCCCGGCCAGGAGCGGCCGCGCTGGGGCGAGGGCACCAGCGGTTCGTTCGGCGGTGGCGGTCCGGGCGGCGGACGCTGACCCCGTCGGCCGCCGCATCCGGCGGACCGTTCGGTGACCATGCGTGATCCCCGGTGACGCGGAGGTAGTTTCCGGCAGCGGCGCCGGGGAACCCATGGCGCGTGCTGTTGAAGAGGAGAAGGGCCCGCGCCGCCGCGCGGGCCCGTGACGCGGCCGGACGCGCCGTCGACCGGGCCGACGCGCGGCTGCCCGTGTACGAGGGCGGAGGGCTGCTGCGCAAGGCCTTCCCGGAGCACTGGTCGTTCCTGCTCGGCGAGATCGCCCTCTACAGCTTCGCCGTGCTGCTGCTGACCGGCGTGTGGCTGACCCTGTTCTTCCACCCGTCGATGACGCAGGTCGTCTACGACGGCTCCTACCGGCCGCTGTCCGGGGTGCGCATGTCGGAGGCGTACCGCTCGACGCTGGACATCGGTTTCGAACTGCGCGGCGGGCTGCTGATCCGGCAGATGCACCACTGGGCGGCCCTGGTGTTCCTGTCGGCCATCGGGGTGCATCTGCTGCGGGTCTTCTTCACGGGCGCGTTCCGCCGCCCCCGCGAGGTCAACTGGCTGATCGGTGTCACCCTGTTCGCACTGGCGCTCGCCGAGGGCTTCGCCGGCTACTCGCTCCCCGACGACCTGCTGTCCGGTACGGGGCTGCGCATCGCGCAGGGCGTCATGCTGTCCCTGCCGGTGGTGGGCACGTACATCGGCATGTTCGTGTTCGGCGGCGAGTATCCCGGCCACGACATCGTCCCCCGGCTGTACTCGGTGCACGTCCTGCTGCTGCCGGGGCTGCTGCTGGCGCTCGTCACGGCCCATCTGATCCTGGTCTTCCATCTGAAGCACACCCAGTGGGCGGGGCCTGGCCGCACCGGGCGCAACGTCGTCGGCAAGCCGATGTTCCCGCAGTTCGCGGCGGGCTCGGCGGGGCTGTTCCTCATGGTGTCCGGGCTCCTGTCGGTGCTCGCCGCGGTGGCGCAGATCAACCCGGTGTGGGTGTACGGCCCCTATCGGCCCGACGTCGTCTCGACGGGCTCGCAGCCGGACTGGTACGTCGGCTTCCTGGAGGGCTCGCTGCGCCTGATGCCGCCCTTCGAGACGACGGTCGCCGGGCACACCCTGATGTGGAACGTGCTGGTGCCGGCGGTGCTGCTGCCGCTCCTGCTCTTCGCCGTGCTGTACGCCTACCCGTTCTTCGAGCGGTGGGTGACGGGCGACCACGGGGAACACCATCTGTGCGACCGGCCCCGGGACAGGCCGGTACGGACCGGTCTCGGCGTCGCCGCGATCGTCTTCTACGCGGTGCTGCTCCTCGCGGGCGGCAACGACGTCCTCGCCCACACCTTCGACGTCTCGCTGAACCTGCTGACGTGGGTGTTCCGGGTCTGTCTGGTGGTGCTGCCGCCGGTGGCGTTCATGGTGACCAAGCGGGTCTGCCTGGCGCTGCGGGAGTCGGAGCGCGCGCGTCTGGCCGAGGGCGAGGAGACGGGCGAGCTGCGGCAGACCCTCGCGGGAGGCTACACCGAGAGCCATGAGCCGCTGAGCCCCGGCAAGCGGTACGTGCTGCGGTCGGGGAAGGAGCCCGAGCCGCTCGCGCGGACGGCGCCCGGTGAGGAGGCGCCGCGCGTCGGGCGGCTGCGGGCGACGCTGAGCCAGTGGTACTACGGCGACCGGGTCGACGCCGGCGAGGAGGCGGAGCCGGAGCCGTCCTCGGGCGGACTGGAGCGCTGAACGCCCCGGTCCGCGTACTGGAGGACCAGGCCGCCGACTCCGAGGGCGAGGACGCCGAAGCCGATCAGGGCGAGCCACAGGCCCCACACGACGCCGAGCGCGATCACCAGGGCGCCCAGCGCGGTCGTGATCGGCCAGGGGCTGTGCGGCGGGAAGAAGTCCAGCGGGCCGGCGGCGTCGGCGACCTCGGCGTCGTCGCGGTCCTGTGCCCGGAAGCCGCGTTTGTGGTGCTGGACGCGCAGGAAGAACGCGACGAGCGAGGCCATCAGGAAGGCGACGGTCAGGGCGGCGGTGCCGGCGGGCTCGGCCGACCACCAGCCGTACAGGACGGCGGTGGCGGCGAAGAAGGCGGCCACACCGGTGAACAGACGGGCTTCGGTCCTCACTGCACGTGCCTCTGGTCGTGTCGGGTGATGTCGGGGTGGTGCAGGTCGAACGCCGGGGACTCGGAGCGCACCCGGGGCAGCGACGTGAAGTTGTGGCGCGGCGGCGGGCAGGAGGTCGCCCATTCGAGGGAGCGGCCCCAGCCCCAGGGGTCGTCGTGCTCCACGCGGGTGCCGTACCGGCGGGTGCGCCACACGTTGTAGAGGAAGGGCAGCGTGGACAGGCCCAGCAGGAAGGCGCCGACGGAGCTGACGGTGTTGAGGACCGTGAAGCCGTCGGCGGCCAGGTAGTCGGCGTAGCGGCGGGGCATGCCCTGTTCGCCGAGCCAGTGCTGGACGAGGAACGTGGTCTGGAAGCCGGTGAAGAGCGTCCAGAAGTGGATCTTCCCGAGGCGTTCGTCGAGGAGCCTGCCGGTGAACTTGGGCCACCAGAAGTAGAAACCGGCGAACATCGCGAACACGACCGTGCCGAACAGCACGTAGTGCAGGTGGGCGACGATGAAGTACGAGTCCGTCAGGTGGAAGTCCAGCGGCGGCGAGGCGATGAGGACGCCGCTCATGCCGCCGAGCAGGAAGGTCACCAGGAAGCCGAGCGACCACAGCATGGGCGTCTCGAAGGACAGCGAGCCGTGGATCATGGTGCCGATCCAGTTGAAGAACTTCACTCCCGTCGGCACCGCGATGAGGAACGACATCACCGAGAAGAACGGCAGCAGCACGGCCCCGGTGGCGAACATGTGGTGGGCCCACACCACGGCGGAGAGCATGGTGATGGCGATGGTGGCGCCGATCAGGCTGACGTAGCCGAAGATCGGTTTGCGGCTGAAGACCGGGATGATCTCGGAGACGATGCCGAAGAACGGCAGCGCGACGATGTACACCTCGGGATGCCCGAAGAACCAGAACAGGTGCTGCCACAGCAGTGCCCCGCCGTTGGCGGCGTCGAAGACGTGCGCGCCGAACTTCCGGTCGGCCTCCAGCGCGCACAGAGCGGCCGTGAGCACGGGGAAGGCGGGCAGCACCAGGATCGACGTGAACAGCACGTTCCAGGTGAAGATCGGCATCCGGAACATGGTCATGCCGGGTGCGCGCAGGCACAGGATGGTGGTGATGAAGTTGACCGCGCTGAGCGTGGTCGACACGCCGCTCACCACCAGCCCCATGGTCCACAGGTCGCCGCCCGCCCCCGGGCTGAACGTCGCGCTGTTCAGCGGCGCGTAGGCGAACCAGCCGAAGGAGGCCGCCCCCGACGGGGTCAGGAAGCCGGAGACCACCATCAGGCCGCCGAACAGGTACAGCCAGTAGGACAGCGCGTTGAGCCGGGGGAAGGCCATGTCCGGGGCGCCGATCTGCAGCGGCATGACCGCGTTGGCGAAACCGGCGAACAGGGGCGTCGCGAACAGCAGCATCATGATGGTGCCGTGCACGGTGAAGAGCTGGTTGTACTGCTCGGCGGAGAGCAGCTGCAGCCCGGGACGGGCGAGTTCGCCGCGCATCAGCAGGGCGAGGACGCCGCCGAGGAGGAAGAAGCCGAACGCCGTCGTCATGTAGAGATTGCCGATCACCTTGTGATCGGTCGTCGTCGTCCACCGCACCAGTGCCCGCCCGAGCGTGCGGTCCGTGTGCCGCCGCGCCGGTGTCCGGCGCGGCGGCCCGGTCGTCTCGTCCACCGCCATGCGGCGGAGGGTACCCAGGGGCCCGGGTACCAGGCGTACGGCCACGCCGCGGCGGTGTCAGGTGTCGTGCCGCTCGCCGGCGCGGAACACCTCCTCGGTGTGTTCGCCCAGCTCGGGCGGGGCGAGCCGGTACTGCGCCGGGGTGGCCCCGAGGCGGACGGGGTGGGCCACCTGGCGGGCACTCAGGCGGCGGGGTGGTACGGCCGCTTCGGCACCGGTGGCGCCGGAGGGGTCAGGGCACGGCGGCGGGGCGGCCGTCCGGCATGTCCGGGCAGTCCTCGCTGGACCGGCCGGCCAGCCGGCCGCCGGGCTGCTCCACGGTCACCTGCGCGCTTCCCAGTTCCGGGTCCTGGCGCAGCCGGGCGCCGGCGACCGTGCAGGCCAGCTGGTCGACGGCCGTGTCGCTCAGCGGGGCGGCGGCCGGGGGCAGCTCGACGGTGACCGTCGCCCCGTCGGTCCGTACGGTGGGCGCGGCGCCGGCGGGCGGCAGCTCGGTCGTCAGTCCCCTCGCCCGCTCCCCGGCGTCCGGGCCCCGGAACAGCAGCATCACCGTGCTGCCGAGTTCCGCCCCGCCGGGCGGTGTGCGGGGGACGGCGACCAGGGAACCGCCGGAGACGAAGTACAGCGGGACCGTGACGGCCGGCGCGGGCCGGGTCCGTCCGGGTGCCGGGGCGGTGTCCGGCGCCTCGAGGACGCCGGTGGCGGGTTCGCCGGCCTCGACGACCCCGGTCGCGGGGATGTCGCAGGCGGACAGGGCGAGGGCCGCGGTCAGCAGGACCGGCAGGGCCGGCAGTGTGCGCCGGACGTTCATGGCCGGCTCTCCTTCGCCGGGTTCCGTTTTCCGTCCGCCGCGCCGTCCCGGCGCAGGGGGAGGACGACCGTGAAGACGGCGCCGCCCTCCGGGCGGTTGGCCGCCCGGACGGTGCCGCCGTGCAGGCGGACGTTCTCCGCGGTGATGGCCAGTCCGAGCCCGCTGCCCTCGCTCCGGACCCGGGCGGTGTCCGATTTGTAGAAGCGGTCGAAGACGTGCGGCAGGACGCTGCCGGGGATGCCGTCCCCGCTGTCGCGGACCTCGACGACCGCCTGCCGGCCCGCTTCGGGGTCGTTGTGCTCGTGGAGGCGCAGGTGCACGGGGGGACGGCCGTGGCGGAGGGCGTTCGCGACGAGGTTGGCGACGACGACGTCGAGGCGGCGCGGGTCGACGCGGCCGCGCAGCGTGCCGGGTTCCGGCAGGGCGGTCTCCACGGCGCCGGTCCAGCCACGGGTGGCGAGGGTGCGCCGTACGGACTCGGCGAGGTCGATGTCGTCCAGGTGGAGGGCGGCCGCGCCGGCGTCGAACCGGGAGATCTCCATCAGGTCGTCCACCAGGGCGGCCAGTTTGGTGGTCTCCTCGCTGATGAGGCGTACGGCCGTCGCGGTGTCGTCGTCCAGGCCGGCGGCGTCCTCGTCCAGGACGTCGGTGACCGCCGTCATCGCCGCCAGCGGGGTGCGCAGCTCGTGCGAGACGTCCGCGGCGAAGCGCCGGGCCCCGGCCTCCATGCGCCGCAGTTCCGCGACCGAGTTCTCCAGTGCCTCGGCGGTCTCGTTGAAGGTGCGGGAGAGTTCGGCGAGTTCGTCGGTGCCCCGCACGGCGAGCCGGGTGTCGAGCCGGCCCTCGGCGATGCTGCGGGTCGCCCGGCGCAGTTCCCTGACCGGCCGCAGCACCCCGCGCGCGGCCAGCAGGGCGAGGAGGACGGCCAGGACGAGGGCGGGCACGGTGGCGCGTTCGACGGCGCTGACCAGGGCTTCGACGTATCCCTGTTCCTCGTCCTGGGGGACCGTGAGGTAGACCTCCAGTCCGGAGGCGGGTTCGGCGGTGGCGTACGGGCCGGCGAAGGTGACGGGCGTGCCGACGACGAGGGCGGGCCGGCCGTCGCTCGTGACGCGCTGGAAGACCGTGACGCGGCGCGAGCGCACGGACTCGCGCATCCGCGGGGTGAGTTCGCCGAAGGCGTCGCCGGGGCCGGAGGTCGCGCTCGTTCCCCGGTAGGCGGCCAGCACCCGCCAGTTCTGGGACCGTCCGCCGCGCGCCACGTCGGCGGCGAACGACTCCAGGTCCGCCCGGTCGGGCGGGAAGCGGTAGTTGGGCACCAGGGTGTCGACCCGGTCCCGGAAGTCCTCGATCACCGTGTCCTGGCTCTGCTGGAGGATGCCGGTGCGTGCCTCGCGGAAGGTCAGCGCGCCCGTGGTCACCGTGGCCGTGGCGGCGACGAAGGCGAAGGCCACCACCAGCCGTACGCGCAGTCCGCCCAGTGCGCGCGGCAGCCTCACCGTCCTCACCGGGGTCCGAACCGGTAGCCGAAACCGCGCACGGTGTGGATGTGGCGCGGCCGGTCCGCGGGCTCGCCGATCTTGGACCTGAGACGTTTGACGCAGGCGTCCACGAGCCGCGCGTCCCCGTGGTAGCTGTGCTCCCACACGGCTTCCAGGAGCTGCCGGCGGCTGAACACCTGGCCGGGCGCGGCGGACAGGGTGAGCAGCAGGCGGAGCTCGGAGGGGGCGAGGGCGACGGGCCGTCCCTGGTGGGTGACGGTGAGTCCGGCGCGGTCGATGGTCAGGTCGCCGTGCTGTTCGGTGCGCGGCGCGCCGTGGCCGTCCGCCGGGCCGCCCGCGCGGCGCAGCACCGCCCGGATGCGTGCGTCCAGGACGCGGGCGCGGACGGGCTTGACCACGTAGTCGTCCGCTCCGGCCTCCAGCCCGACGACGACGTCGGTGTCGTCGCCGCGGGCGGTGGCCATGATGATGGGCACCTGGTCGTGCGCGCGGATGCGGCGGCACACCTCCAGTCCGGACATGCCGGGCAGCATCAGGTCGAGGACGACGGCGTCGGGCCGGAACGTCCGCAGTTCCCGCAGCCCGTCCTCGCCGGTCGCGGCGGCGGCGACCTCGTGCCCCTGGCGGCGCAGGGCGAGGCGGACGCCCTCCCGGACGGCGCGGTCGTCTTCGATGATCAGGACCCGTGGCATGCGTCCCAGTATGTACCGGGGGGAACGGGTGTTCGCGCACGGGCGGGCGGCTGTTACAGAGCGGTCCACAAGCGGTCCACGGGCGATCACACGGCCGCGGCAGGCTGCACGGTCATGAACGCGCACCGATCGACGCCCGCACCGCCCGCCGACACCTCCCGCCCGCACCGGCCCGGGGAGCGCGCCCGCCGCGGGCGGGGCCGGAGGAAACCGGCCCTGTGGGCGGGGCTCGCGGCCGCCGTCGTGCTGCTGCTCGCCGCAGGAGCGGCCCTCCAGGGAGGCACGCGGGCGTCCGAAGGCCCCGCCGGGCGGGAGGAGCAGGAGGATGAGTACTCCCCGGACGACTCGGGGATCCCGTCCGAGGGGCCGGGGACGTTCACCGTCGCCGGGGGCGGCGGCGAGCGGGTCGGCGGGAAGGGGCGCACGCTGACCTACGTGGTCGAGGTCGAGGACGGCATCGGGCTCGAGGCGGGGGACGTCGCCGCCGAGGTGGACCGGATCCTCGCGGACGAGCGGGGGTGGACGGCCGGCGGCGAGGTGGGTTTCCGCCGTGTGACCGGCGACACGTCGGACTTCCGGGTGCGGCTCGCCACGGCGGCGACGGTGGACCGGATGTGCGGCTACTACGGTCTGGACACCGGCGGCGAGGTCAACTGCAACGTCGGCCAGGACGTCATGGTCAACCTCAAGCGGTGGCTGCTGGCCACGCGGTACTACGCGGACGACGTGGCGTCGTACCGGGCGCTCATCGTCAACCACGAGGTCGGGCACTTCCTGGGCCACGGCCATGAGGGGTGCCCGGGGCCGGGGCGGCCCGCGCCGGTGATGATGCAGCAGATCAAGGGGCTCCACGGCTGCACCACCAACGTCTGGCCCTACGACGACGAGGGCCGGCGCATCACCGGTCCCCCGGTCGCCTGACCCGCGTCCGGCTCGCGACCGGCTCGCCTCCCGCCCCGCCGGCCCGGGGCGGGAGGCCCTCGTCGTCCGTTTCGGACGCGCGCGCCCCGGGCACCCGTAGCCGGGCCCGGAAGGGCACCACCGGGCCACCCGGGCCGGTGAGCCGGACGCCGCGAGCGGCAGGGGCGTGGAGGTACGGGCATGACCGAGGAGAACGCCGGCGCCGTCCGGACCGGCAGGCGCGCACACCGGTTCGCCGGGCCGGAGCCGGACGTGGCGGCCGCGGCCGGTCACCCCGATCCCCCGCCCCGCGTCGGCTTCTTCACCGACACCTCCGTGTGCATCGGCTGCAAGGCGTGCGAGGTGGCCTGCAAGGAGTGGAACGCCGTCCCGGAGGACGGCCTGCTGCTCACCGGCATGTCCTACGACAACACGCAGGGGCTCGGCGCCGACACCTGGCGGCACGTCGCCTTCATCGAGCAGCGGGAGCCGCCCGGCGGCGGGGATCCGGGGGCCGGTCACGGGGACGTGGACGTGTTCGAAGCCGCCCGGGGCCTGGGCTCCCCGCCCTCCTCCCCCGTGGCGCCGGACGGGCGTACCGAGCTGCGCTGGCTCATGGCCTCCGACGTGTGCAAGCACTGCACCCACGCCGCCTGTCTGGACGTGTGCCCCACCGGGTCCCTGTTCCGCACCGAGTTCGGCACGGTCGTCGTGCAGGAGGACGTCTGCAACGGCTGCGGCTACTGCGTGCCCGCCTGCCCGTACGGCGTCATCGACCAGCGCGAGGGCGACGGACGCGCCTGGAAGTGCACGCTGTGCTACGACCGGCTCGGCGTCGGCATGGAACCGGCGTGCGCGAAGGCGTGCCCGACGGACTCCATCCAGTTCGGTCCGCTGGAGGAGCTGCGGGAGCGGGCGGCGGCCCGGGTCGCGCAGCTGCACGCGGCCGGGGCGACCGACGCCCGGCTGTACGGGGAGAGTCCGGACGACGGGGTCGGCGGCGACGGCGCCTTCTTCCTGCTGCTGGACGAGCCGGAGGTGTACGGGCTGCCGCCCGACCCGGTGGTCACCACCCGGGACCTGCCCACGATGTGGCGGCACGCGGCGGCGGCCGCCGTCTCGCTGGCCGCGATGGCCGCCGTGGGTTTCGCCAGGAGGCCGCGGTGAACGGCCAGGAGTCACCGACGGGCGGTCAGGGATCCTCGACGGGGGGTCAGGGCGCCCCGACGGGCGGTTCGGAGTTCCCGACGGGCGGTTCGGACGTCACCCGTGACGGTGTCCGGGGCGCCCGGCCCGGGCGGGACGCGCCGGCGGGTGCGCACGCCGGGCGCCGGCGGCGGCGCCGCGGGCGCGGTGAGCAGCCGGTGGTCCCGGACGCCGAGTTCTCCTCGTACTACGGCAGGCCGGTGCTGAACACGCCGAGGTGGGCGGCGCTCGACATCGCGGGCTACCTCTGGCTGGGCGGGCTGGCGGGCGCGTCGTCGCTGCTGGCGGCGGGCGGGCACGCCACGGGACGCCCGGCGCTGGCGCGGACGGCGAAGCTGGGCGCGGCGGGCGCCGTCTCGCTGTCGCTGGGCGCGCTCGTGCACGACCTGGGGCGGCCGGCCCGGTTCCTGAACATGCTGCGCGTCTTCAAGCCCACCTCGCCGATGAACATGGGCTCCTGGCTGCTGGCCGGCTACGCCCCGCTCGCCCTGGCCGCCGCGGCGTCCGACGCGACCGGCCGCCTCCGGCCGGCCGGGGCCGCCGCCACGGCGGGCGCCGCCCTGTTCGGCCCGGCGGTCGCCACGTACACCGCCGTGCTGGTCGCGGACACCGCGGTGCCCTCCTGGCACGGGGGCCACCGGGAGCTGCCGTACGTCTTCGCCGGTTCGGCGGCGGCCTCGGCGGCGGGGCTGGCGCTGGCCGGGGTGCCTGCGGCGCAGACGGGACCCGCGCGGCGGGTGGCGGCGCTCGGCGCGGTCCTGGAGCTGGGTGCCTTCCGGGTGATGAAGCGCCGGATGGGCATGGTGGCCGAGCCCTTCGAACAGGGCGGGGCGGGCCGGCTGCTGCGCGCGGCGGAGGCGCTGACGGCCGGCGGCGCCGTACTGGCGGCCGTGGCGGGCCGGCGCCGGGGCGCGGCCGCGGTGGCCGGGGCGGCGCTGCTGGCCGGTTCCGCGGCCCTGCGGTTCGGCGTGTTCCACGCCGGGGTGGCCTCGGCCGAGGACCCGAAGTACACGGTCGTACCGCAGCGGGAGCGGATGCGGGAGGGCACGCCGGGGGATTGAAGCGCCGGGAATGGGACACCCGGGCCGGCGGAGCCCACCGAGAGAGGACCGCGAGAGGGCGGAGGAGAGCATGGGCGTACGCACCTGGATCGACTCCTGGCCGGTCTACCGCCAGCTCAAGGGCACCGACCCGCTGGGCCGCGGCGCCGCCGCCAAGAGCGGGAAGAGCGCGCGGCTCACCCCGCGGGTCGCCTCGGCGGACGAGGTCGTGAAGTCCGTCTGTCCGTACTGCGCGGTCGGCTGCGGCCAGAACGTGTACGTCGAGGACGGCCGCGTCACCCAGATCGAGGGCGACCCCGACTCCCCCGTCTCGCGCGGCCGGCTGTGCCCCAAGGGCTCGGCGAGCCTCCAGCTCACCACGGGCGGCGCCCGCGAGCGGCACGTCCTGTACCGGCGCCCGTACGGCACCGACTGGGAGCGCCTGGACCTGGACACGGCGATGGACGTGATCGCCGACCGGGTGATCGAGGCGCGCCGGGCGGGCTGGCAGTGGGAGGTCGACGAGACCCGCACCCGCCGCACGCTCGGCATCGCGAGTCTCGGCGGCGCGACGCTGGACAACGAGGAGAACTACCTGATCAAGAAGCTGTTCACCGCCCTGGGCGCGGTGCAGATCGAGAATCAGGCGCGTGTTTGACACTCCTCCACCGTTCCCGGTCTGGGAACCTCGTTCGGCCGCGGCGGCGCGACCACCTTCCAGCAGGACCTGCAGAACTCGGACTGCATCGTCATCCAGGGCTCCAACATGGCCGAGTGCCATCCGGTCGGGTTCCAGTGGGTGATGGAGGCCAGGGCCCGGGGCGCGAAGGTGATCCACGTCGACCCGCGGTTCACCCGCACCAGCGCGCTGGCCGACGTGCACGTGCCGCTGCGCGCGGGCTCGGACATCGCCTTCCTCGGAGGGATCATCAACCACGTCCTCAGCAACGACAAGTACTTCCGTGACTACGTGGTGGCCTACACCAACGGTCCCGTCGTACTGCGGGAGGACTTCCGCGACACCGAGGACCTCGACGGCGTCTTCTCCGGTCTCGACCCCGACAGCCGCAGCTACGACAACGGCAGCTGGCAGTACGAGGGCACCGAGATGCAGGCGGCGTCCGGCGAGCGCGACCTGGAGTACGAGAACCGCGCCGGTCCCGCGGTGACAGAGGCGGCGCGCGGCGAGTCCCACGGCTCGGGCGGCCCCGACATCGGCGAGGGCCGGATCGAGCGGGACGAGACGATGACGCACCCGCGCTGCGTCTTCCAGGTGCTGAAGCGGCACTACGCCCGCTACACGCCCGAGATGGTCGAGCGGATCTGCGGGGTGCCCGAGGACCTGTTCCGGCGGGTGTGCGAGCTGGTCACGGAGAACTCCGGCCGCGACCGGACCACCGCCTTCGCCTACGCGGTCGGCTGGACCCAGCACACGGTGGGCGTGCAGTACATCCGCGCGGCCTCCGTGCTGCAGAGCCTGCTCGGCAACATCGGCCGGCCCGGCGGCGGCATCCTCGCCCTGCGGGGACACGCCTCCATCCAGGGCTCCACGGACATCCCGACCCTGTTCAACCTGCTGCCCGGCTACATCCCGATGCCGCACGCCCACCAGCAGGAGGACCTCGACTCCTTCGTACGGGGCGAGGCGGCCCGCAAGGGCTACTGGGGCAACATGCGCGCCTACCTGGTGAGCCTGCTCAAGGCGTACTGGGGCGACGCGGCGACGGCGGAGAACGACTTCTGCTTCGACTACCTGCCGCGCCTGACGGGCTCGCACTCCACGTACGAGACGGTCATGGAGCAGATCGCGGGGACCTGCAGGGGCTACTTCCTGATGGGCGAGAACCCGGCGGTCGGCTCGGCCGACGCGAAGATGCAACGGCTCGGGATGGCGAACCTGGACTGGCTGGTGGTGCGGGACTTCTCCCTCATCGAGTCGGCGACCTGGTGGAAGGACGGCCCGGAGATCGAGACGGGCGAGATGCGCACGGAGGACATCGGCACCGAGGTGTTCTTCCTGCCGGCCGCCGCCCACACCGAGAAGGACGGCAGCTTCACCAACACCCAGCGGCTGCTGCAGTGGCACCACCAGGCGGTCCCGCCGCCCGGCGAGGCGCGCAGCGACCTGTGGTTCACCTATCACCTCGGCCGGATCATCCGCCGCAAGCTCGCGGGCTCGACCGACCCCATGGACCGGCCGCTCATCGACCTGACCTGGGACTATCCGGTCAGGGGCGAGCTGTCCGAGCCGGACGCGGAGGCGGTCCTCGCCGAGATCAACGGCCACGACGCCGACGGCACCCCCCTGTCCTCCTACGAACAGTTGCGCGACGACGGTTCCACGGTGTGCGGCTGCTGGATCTACTGCGGCGTCCGCGCCGACGGGGTGAACCAGGCCGCCCGCCGCAGGCCGGGCGGGCAGCAGGACTGGGTGGCGGCCGAGTGGGGCTGGGCGTGGCCGGCCAACCGCCGGGTGCTGTACAACCGGGCCTCGGCCGACCCCGAGGGCAGGCCGTGGAGCGCGCGCAAGGCACTGGTGTGGTGGGACGAGGAGCAGGAGAAGTGGGTGGGGCACGACGTCCCGGACTTCCCTCCCGGCAGGGCCCCCGGCCATGTGCCGCCGCCGGACGCCACCGGCCCCGATGCCCTGTCGGGCACCGACCCGTTCATCATGCAGGCCGACGGCAAGGCCTGGCTGTACGTGCCCTCCGGTCTCACCGACGGGCCGCTGCCCGCGCACTACGAGCCGCAGGACTCCCCCTTCCCCAACCTGCTCTACGGTCAGCAGCGCAACCCGGTGCGGCACCTGCTGCCCCCGCACCCGGACAACCGCTACCAGCCGAGCGCGGGCGCCCCCGGCTCCGAGGTGTTCCCGTACGTCGCCACGACGTACCGGCTCACCGAGCACCACACGGCGGGCGGCATGTCCCGCTGGCAGCCGTACCTCGCCGAACTGCAGCCGGAGTTCTTCTGCGAGGTCTCCCCCGAGCTGGCCGCCGAGCGCGCCCTGGAGCACACCGGCTGGGCGACGATCGTCAGCGCCCGCGGCGTGATCGAGGCGCGGGTGCTGGTCACCGACCGCGTGCCACCGCTGACCGTGCACGGCCGGACCCTGCACCAGATCGGGCTGCCCTACCACTGGGGCCCCAACGGCTACAGCACGGGCGACGCGGCCAACGAGCTGCTGCACATGTCCCTCGACCCGAACACGCACATCCAGGAGGCCAAGGCGCTCACCGTGGACATCCGGCCGGGCCGGCGGCCGCGGGGCCCGGCCGCCCTGCGGCTGGTGCGGGAGTACCGGGCCCGCGCGGGCATCGACGAGCACACCGGCACGGAGCTGTGACGCCGGGCGTCCGTCAGTAAGCGTCCGCCCGCCGGTCAGCGCAGGACGACCGAGTGCGGCCCGCGCGCGACCAGTTCACCGATCACCGGCGCCCCCGGCACCTCCCCGGCCACCAGCAGCCCGCCCGAGGTCTGGGCGTCGGCCAGCAGGAGACGGGTGTCGGCGTCGGTGTCCCCGAAGTCGGTGTGCGGCGCCACCCATTCCAGGTTACGCCGGGTGCCGCCGCTGACGTAGCCGTCGCGCACCGCCTCCCGGGCGCCGTCCAGGTAGGGCACGGCGGCGGTGTCCAGCACGGCGGTCACCCCGGAGGCGCGGGCCAGCTTGTGCAGGTGGCCGAGGAGGCCGAAGCCGGTGACGTCGGTGGCGCAGACCGCCCCGGCGTCCAGGGCGGCGGCGGCCGCGTCCCGGTTGAGGGCGACCATGGTGGCCACCGCCTGCTCGAACCGTTCCCCGGTCGCCTTGTGACGGTTGCTCAGCACCCCGAGCCCCAGCGGCTTGGTCAGCGACAGCGGTACGCCGGGGCGGCCCGCGTCGTTGCGCAGCAGCCGGGCGGGGTCGGCCAGGCCGGTGACGGCCATGCCGTACTTCGGTTCCGGGTCGTCGACGCTGTGCCCGCCGCCCACGTGACAGCCGGCCTCGGCGGCGACGTCCAGGCCGCCGCGCAGCACCTCGCGGGCCAGCTCGAAGGGCAGGACGCCGCGCGGCCAGGCCAGCAGGTTGACCGCGAGGACGGGGCGGCCGCCCATCGCGTAGACGTCGGAGAGCGCGTTGGCGGCGGCGATGCGTCCCCAGTCGTAGGGGTCGTCGACGACCGGGGTGAAGAAGTCGGCCGTGGAGACCAGGGCCTGCGCGGCGGCGCCGGGCGGCGCGGGCAGGGTGACTACGGCCGCGTCGTCGCCGGTGGCGAGCCCCACCAGCAGCGGCGTGTCGCTCACGGCGGCCCGCGCACCGGCCAACTGCCCGAGCACGTCCTCCAGTTCCCCGGGCGGGATCTTGCAGGCGCAGCCGCCGCCGTGGGCGTACTGGGTGAGGCGTACGGCGGTCTCGCTCGTCGATGTCATGCCGGTGCTCCTTGGTGGTGGGGACTCGGTGGTGCCGCGGCTCGGTGTCTGCCTGCCCTGCGGTGACGGTGCGGCGGCCGGACGTCCGTGTAGCCTGGCCGGGCGGTGGAGGCGTGCGGGTGCCTGGTGGCCCTCCCGGTCTTCAAAACCGAGGTGTCCGAGGATCTCGGACAGGCAGGTTCGATTCCTGTCCGCCTCCGCTCTCCGCACCCTCCTGACCTGCGGGGATGTATAGCCCTCTATCTCATGGCCAAACCGTGGCCAAACATGGGCCCCGGAAAGGGCGGGTGCGCCGGTGCAGGTGGTGCCGCCACAGGGAGGTGGAGGACTACTGCCGAACCGGAGGCCGAGGCGGGCCCCGCCTCCCTTTCGCTTCCGTTCTAGTGGGGGCCGTTTCACCGTGCTCGGATACCCTGCCCGCATGATTCGCGCCGTGATCTTCGACGTGGGCGAGACCCTCGTCCGCGACGACCGCTACTGGGCATCGTGGGCCGACTGGCTGAACATCCCCCGGCACACCGTCTCGGCGCTCGTCGGCGCTGTCGTCGCCCAGGGGCGCGACAACGCGGACGCCCTGCGGTTGATCCGCCCCGGCATCGACATCGCCGCGGAGTACGCCGCGCGTGAGGCCGCCGGCCGCGGCGAGCACCTGGACGAGACGGACCTGTACGACGACGTCCGGCCGGCCCTCACCGCACTGCGCGACCTCGGCATCCGCATCGTCGTCGCCGGCAACCAGACGATCCGGGCGGGTGAGTTGCTGCGCGCCCTGTCACTTCCGGCCGATGTGGTAGTGACGTCCGGAGAGTGGGGCGTGGCCAAGCCGGACCCCGAGTTCTTCCGGCGCGCGGTCGAGGCCGGGCAGGCTGCGCCGAGCGAGACGCTGTACGTCGGCGACCATCCCGACAACGACGTGATGCCCGCAGCAGCGGCCGGGCTTCGTACCGCACACCTCCGCCGCGGCCCGTGGGGGCACCTGTGGGCGGACGCCCCGAACGTCGTGGCGACCGCGGACTGGCGTATCGATCACCTCACGGACCTACCGGCCCTCCTCACCTCGTAGGAGGGCGTACCGCCCGTTCGCGCGCCCGACGCGCGACCGCATGGGTACGGTGCGGGTATGTCCACCGCCAGCAGGCGCGAGGTAGGCCGGCGCATCGCCACCATCCGCCGCGCGCGCCGGATGACCCAGGCCGACCTCGCCCGCGCCGCCTACGTCTCCCTGCCCACTGTCAAGGCCATCGAGGGCGGCGCCCGCTCACCCAGCGACGACACCCTCGACTCGATCGCCGCCGCGCTCAGCGTCGACCCGAGCCGCATCGTCACCGGCAGCACCCGCACCGACAGCCGTGTCCACGCCGCCCTCCCCCACATCTCCGCGGCGATCGCCGCCTACGACGTCCCCGCCGACGTCCAGCCCCGCCCGCTGTCCGAACTCGGAGCGGCCGTCGGCTCGTTGTCGCAGTGGCGGCTCGCCGCCCAGTACGCCCGCATCGCCGAGCACGCGCCTCGCCTCCTCACCGACACCCTCGCCGCACTGCACCACACCACCGGGGCCGAGCAGTTGCACGCAGCTCATCTCCTCGCCGGAACCGCCCGCTCTGCCGACGCCGTGGCCTTCAAGTTCGGCGCCCTCGACCTCTCCGCCCGCCTCGTGGATCTGATGCGCTGGGCGGCCGCCCGGACGGAGGACCGCATCGCCCTGGCGACCGCCGCCTACGTCCGCACCGAGACCTTCTTCGCCGCCCGCGCGCACGTCCCCGGGCTGTGCGCCCTGGAGCAGGCCATCGATGCGGGTCCCAGCCCGACCGGCCGGGCGTCGACCGCCGCTCGTGGTGCCCTGCACATGCGCGCGGCCGTCATCGCCGGCCGTGCCGGCGACGTGGACGCTGCCACCACGCATCTGGACGAGGCCCGGCGCCTCGGCGACACGGTGCCCGAGGGCGCCTACGACGGCACCCAGTTCGGCCCCGACAGCGTCCGCGCCCACGAGGTGTCTGTCGCGGTGAGCCTCGGCCAAGATCATGTACAGCGGGCCCTGGATGTCGCGGGCGAGTGGGCCCCGCCCGAGTCTCTCCCGGCCGAGCGGCAATCCGGGTTCTGGATCGAACTGGCCCGGGCGCAGGTGTGGGCCGGCCGGCCGGACGATGCGTTCGAGTCGCTGAAGGTGGCCAGGCTCATCGCGCCGCAGCACACCCGTGAGCACCCCTGGGCCCGAGAGTCAGCAGCCACGATCCGCCGACTGAAGCGGGCGGATGCCGAGTCTCTCACCAGCTTCACCGAGTGGATCGGCGCCGTCTGAGGGGATACTTCGTGTATCCCTTGGGCCCCTTGCAGCAGCCCATCATCTGTCTGTCCGCAGCAAGCAGGCAGGCAGGCAGATGGGAGACGGGGATGAGCCAGTGCGCCGGGTTGCTCCGGGTGGACGGGCCAGTGAGCGTCGCGCGGCTACACGGCCTCGCGTGCCAGTACTGCGGCGCCGTCGCGCGGATTCTCTCCGCGGTGGACAGTGTCCAGCGCTCGGTCGGCAACCGGGTGTGGACCGTCGTCTCGTGCGGCTGCCGCGCGAAGGCGGGAGCCGCACGATGACCGAGACCATCCGGCAAAGCCCGTCTGCCGTACTCGGTGTGCTGGGACTGCCCGCGGTCGATGTGCTCACTGCCGACCAGACCCGCGGTGCGGTCTGCGTCTGGTGCACCGAGCGGCTGACCGCTGAGACGGCCGTCGACCTCGGCGAGCGGTCCGGCCCGGACGGGCGGTGGTGGCCACGGGCCTGCCGCCCGCATCTCACCACCCGCGCCCTTCATGCCCTGTTCGAGCACGCCCCGGGCTGCGCCGACTGCCGGGAGACCCCGCCGCCCGGCGAGCGGAGCCGCTGCGAGGTGGGACGCGTCCTGGTCCAGCTCACGAAGGACCCCCGATGACGGAACGCACCCGGACCATGAGCCCGCCGGTGTACCTGGGTATGCCGCTGGACCCGCCGGCGCCCGTCGCCCACTGCCCGGTGTGCAACGAGGCGGACCGACATCGCGAGGCAGCCCGGGAGCGAGGAGACCTCGCAGCCGTGACGGACGCCAACGTGGTGATGCGGCGGCATCCGCACAACTGAGCAGGAGCCCCCCGGTGAACCTCGGTTTCCGGTGCACTGCCACGGCCGAGGTGGCCGACGAGATCCGGGCAGTGGCCCGGACGATCAGCTCCCCGTACCCGAGTTGGGAACCGCCGCCCGTATGACTCCCGCTGACGCCGGCGGGGCCAGCCGTCACCAGCGCGTCCCCGTGTCGCCGATCGCGCTGGTGACCAGCGGCCCGTCTCCGTCCCCCGCGGGGGCGGGCCGCTCATCCACCGCAGTCCCCTGTGCCGCACGGTCGTTGACACCACAGCAGCCCCCGATGATCGGAGACCCGACCCATGGCAGGAATCGAGTTCGAGGTGAAGGCCCTCGGCATCGACCCCGACAAGACGGCCCAGCGCATCCTCGACGCGGGCGGCGTACAGCAGACCGGATCACGCCTGATGCGCCGCTACGTGTACGACACCATCCCGGCCGTCCCCGGCCGGTGGGTACGACTGCGCGACACCGGGGCCGGCATCACCCTGTGCGTCAAGGAGATCCGCACGGACGCCGTGGACGGCACACACGAAACCGAGATCACCGTCGACAGCTTCGAGGAGACCGCCGCGCTCCTGCGCCTGACCGGCCTGACGCCGCGCAGCTACCAGGAGAACCGACGCGCCTCCTACACCCTCGGCGCTGTCCGCCTCGAAGTCGACGAGTGGCCGCGTATCCCGCCGTACCTGGAGATCGAGGCCGACACCGAAGCCCAGGTATGGGAGGCCGTCGCTGCCCTGGGCATCGACCGCTACCAGCTCACGTCGGTCAACACCACGAAGGTCTACAGCCTGTACGGCATCGACCTGGACTCCATCGCCGACCTGCGCTTCGAGTAGGCCGACACCAGTTGATCCCGGCCAGGGCACCGTGTCCCGGCCGGTTCGGAGAGGGGACACCCATGCACGACCTGAGCACCGTACCGGTGGAGGTGAAACCGGACCGCACACTCCGCGTGAAGATCATCGACGCGTGCGGGCTCGCCTGCTCGTTCTGCCACAACGAGGGGACACCCGTAGCCACCGACAACACCGGCCGCCCCGCCGACCGGTTCACCGGCTCACCGGGTCGCTCCGGCCGGGTCTCCCTCTACCTCCGCACCAACGGCGCCGGCTTCCTGCCCGCCCGGATCCCCGCCGACGCCGACTTCGCCCTGGCCCTCGCCGCCGTCCGCGGCAGCCTCCCGACCACCGAGGTGCACTTCACCGGCGGGGAACCCACGCTGCACCCCGACCTGCCCGGTCTGATCACCATCGCCCGCCGCCTCGGGCTCACGGTCGGCCTCACCTCGAACGGCGAGAACGGCGCCGGCGTCATGGCCGACTGCGCTGCGGCCGGCCTCGACCGGATCAACCTCAGCGTCTTCGGCACCACCCCGGCCGAGCTCGCCGCGGTACAGGCACCGGGGCTGTCCTCCCCGAAGCTCGCTGAGCGCAAACTGGCCGCCCTCGACGCGACGATCGAGGCGGCGACCGCGCACGGCATCAAGGTGTCCGCGAACATCGTGGTCCCCGACCGTGACCACGTCGGCCGTGTACTCCGCATCATCGAGCGTCACGGCCGCCCCGTCGTCGTCCGGATGCTCGTGTCGCTCGAGGACGGGGGCGCCTCCTTGGACGCCATGCAGGAGGTCGTCGACCACCTGGGTGCCGTGCCGGTCCGCCGCATCATCACGGCCGGGGCATCCGATCAGCGGCTGCGGTACCGCCTGCCGGACGGACGCACGCTGTACGCGAAGAGCATCAGGCCTGTGCGCTTGCCCGAGACGTGCACCGACTGCCGGTTCAACAACCCGGACGACTGCCAGGAGGGCTACTACGGAGTCCGTCTGTACCGTGCCGTGGACGGCCCGTTCATGGTCGGTGTGTGCATCCAGCGCATGGACCTGTGCCTGCCGCTCGGCGAGTTCGTGATGAGCCAGCGCTGCCGCGAGGTGGCCGCCTTCCGCGACGACGAGACGGCACGGCTGACCCGTCTGCACGCCACGAAAGTGATGGCCGATGACTGCTGAACGCCCGCGGTCGCCCCGTCAGCCGGCCAGGTCCCGCAGGGGCACGCCGAGGACGCGGGCGGTCCGCAGCAGCGTGAAGCAGGTCGGACTGCGGCGGCCGAGGACGTGGCTGTGCTCGTAGAGCCGGCTTGTCTCCGGGGGCTCGTTCGCGGCCGCTCGGCCATCGCCCTGCGGGTGCCCGCCCCGTGACGGAGCGGGCACCCGTGTCGTCAGCTCGTCTTGTGGAGGGAACCGGTGAGGGTGCCTTCCTGCTGTTCGTAGTGGGAGAGGGCGAGGCCGAGGCCGATGAAGGTGGGGGCCCATTCGCCGACGAAGATGCCCCAGCGGTCGGCGCGGTCGACGCCCTGGGGTTCGGCCTTGAGGCTGCACATCCAGGAGACGACGCTGAGGCCGATGGAGGCGACACCGGCGAGGTAGGCGTGTTCGCTGCGGATGCCCATGTCGTGCATCTTCTTGATGATCACGGCTGCTCCGTTCTGTGAGGGTCGGGAACGGAGTTCCACGCCGGGTATGTCCCACTCATGCCATTTGTGCGGTACCCGTCTCCTCGCCGTCCCGGCGGATGTGTCAGTCGAGGCAGAACTCGTTGCCCTCGACGTCCTGCATGACGATGCAGGACTCGTTCTCCTCGTCGGCGAAGAGGGTGCGCACGTGCACCGCGCCGAGCGCGACGAGCCGTGCGCATTCGGCCTCGAGCGCGGCCAGGCGCTCCTGGCCGGTGAGCCCCGTGCCGACGCGCACGTCGAGATGCACCCGGTTCTTGACGGTCTTGCCCTCGGGGACGCGCTGGAAGAACAGCCGCGGTCCCACGCCCGAGGGGTCGCTGCAGGCGAACCACGCGCCCCGCTTCTCCGGCGGCCGGGAGCGGTCGTAGTCGTCCCAGGAGGCGAAGCCTTCCGGCGGTGACGGGAGGACGTACCCCAGTACCTCGCACCAGAAGCGGGCGACGCGCTCCGGTTCCGCACAGTCGAAGGTGACCTGGAATTGTCTGATCACTGACATCGGCGCACTTTAACAAAGGGCCGCGCCGCCCGTCCCCCGGCCGGCGGGCCGGCAGCGCCGGTGCCGGTCGTCGACCCGCTCCGTCAGTCCTCGCGCGTCCAGGTGCTCCAGCAGGGGTACGGCCACCCTGCGCGTCGTGTCCAGGGCGCGGCGGGCCTCGCTGAGGGTGAACGGCTGCGGCAGGCGGGCCAGGATCTCGGCGGCCTCGGTGTCCGCGCCCGGCAGCAGCACGAGGAAGTCGCCGATCCGCAGGAGTGCTCCGGCGGCGACGGCCGCGGCCAGCGCCTTGCGGGTGAGCCCGAGTTCCGCCAGCCGGTCCGCCTCGGGCGCGCGGAAGGGCGCGCGGGTCAGGTCCCGGCGTACGGCGTCGACGGCCGCGCGCAGGGGCGGTGGCAGGGTGGGGCGGGTGTCCGGGCCGTAGAGGCGTCCCCGGCGGTGGCGGAGTGCGGTGGGGCCCGGTGTCCGGGCGAGGGCGTCGACCAGCAGCCGGTCGGGGAGGCCGAGCAGGTGGCGCGCGGCCTCGGTGGGCAGGCCCGGGTCCGTCGGGTGCCGGCGGGCGTGCCGCTCGACCTCCTCGGCGAGGCGGGCGCGCAGCCGTGCCCAGTGGCCGGCGTCGGCCAGCCAGTCCCCGGCGACGGGTTCGGCGGGCGGGGGCACGCCCATCGCGAGCAGTTCGCCGCGTCGTACGAGGCGGCGCCGGCGCAGTTCGGCGGTGCCGTCCGGGTGTCCGGTCATCGTGGCCAGTTCCCCGGCGCGGGCGCGGCCCGCTCCGCGCCGGGTCAGGCGCGGCGGGCGTACGTCGAGGACGGTGACCGCGCAGGGCACGCGGGTGCCGCCCGGTTCGCGCAGGACGGCGCGGTCGCCGACGCGCAGGGGCAGGGGGCGGGCGAGGGTGAGCCTGGCCGTGTCCTCGCCCAGCGGGCGGACGGTCGCCGGCACCGCGGCCGTCCCGATGTGCAGGGTGGACGTACGGGGCAGTGCGGCGGCCGGTTCCCCGGTGACGCGGACGTCGGTGAGCGCGGTGAGCAGCCAGCGGTCCGGTGCGAGCAGGACCTGGCCCCGGTGCAGGGTGCCGTCGGCGGCTCCGTGGACCTGGACCGCGACGCGGGCCACCGCGCTCACGGCGGCCCGGTCCTCGTGCAGGCACTGCAGTCCGCGTACCCGCAGCCCGGTCGTGCCGTCCCCGGTCAGCAGCCGGTCGCCGACGCGCAGGGTGCCCGCGCCGAGCGTGCCGGTGACGACCGTGCCGCGTCCGCGCACGGTGAAGGCGCGGTCGAGCCACAGCCGTACGT
Source organism: Streptomyces sp. NPDC006384 (assembly GCF_042870695.1). Classification (NCBI taxonomy): domain Bacteria; kingdom Bacillati; phylum Actinomycetota; class Actinomycetes; order Kitasatosporales; family Streptomycetaceae; genus Streptomyces; species Streptomyces sp. NPDC006384. The sequence continues at coordinate 352,345 of NZ_JBIAHR010000001.1, read as the reverse complement.
CGGCGTCGGCGGGCGGCACGGGCAGCGACCGGGTGAGACGGGCCAGTTCCCGGCGCAGTTCGCCGAGTCCGGCGCCGGTGACGGCACTCACCGCGACGGACGGCACCTTGCCGAGGGAGGTCGCGGCGAGGCGTTCGGCGGCGTCGGCCCGTACGGGTCCGGGGTCGGCGAGGTCGCTGCGGGTGACGGCGAGGACGGCGTGCCGGACGCCGAGGGCGTCGAGGATCGCGAGGTGTTCCTGCGACTGCCGCTGCCAGCCCTGGTCGGCGGCGACCACGAAGAGCACCGCGGGCACCGGTCCGACGCCGGCCAGCATGGTGGCGACGAACCGTTCGTGTCCGGGGACGTCCACGAAGGCCAGGTCCTCGCCCTCCTCGGTCCGGGTCCACACGAACCCGAGGTCGAGGGTGAGCCCGCGGCGGCGTTCCTCCTCGTGGCGGTCGGGTTCCATGCCCGTCAGCGCCCGCACCAGGGCGGACTTGCCGTGGTCGACGTGACCGGCGGTGGCCACTACCCGCATGCCGTCCGCCTCTCCGCCGCGGCGGCCCGCACCGCCTGGGCCAGCCGTCCGTCGTCCTCGGGGGGCACGGCGCGCAGGTCGAGCAGGCACCGGCCGCGTTCCAGGCGTCCCACCACGGGGGTCCGGCCAGTGCGCAGCGCGCCGGCGTACGGCTCCGGCAGGGACACGGCGGCGCTGGGCAGGGTGACGCCGGGGGCGCCGCCGCCGCCCACCGTCGCCTCGCTGGCGACGGCCCGCGCGTCGACACCGGCGGCGCTCAGCTCGGCGGCCAGCCGTTCGGCGCGGCGCGTGAGGAGCGCCGGGTCGGCGTCGAGGGCGTCGGCGGTGGGTGTGCCGGGGCCGGTCAGGGTGGCCTGCAGGGCGGCGAGGGTCAGTTTGTCCACGCGCAGGGCGCGGGCGAGGGGGTGCCGGGACAGGGTGCGTACGAGGGTGTCGTCGCCGAGGAGCAGTCCGCACTGGGGGCCGCCGAGGAGTTTGTCGCCGCTGGCCGTCACGAGGGAGGCGCCGGCCCTCAGCTGGCTCTCGGCGTCGGGTTCCCCGGGCAGCAGCGGGTGGGGGGCGAGCAGCCCGGAGCCGATGTCGACGACGACCGGGACGCCCAGCGCGGCGAGTTCGGCGGTGCCGGCGGCGCGGGTGAAGCCGGTGATGCGGAAGTTGGAGGGGTGGACCTTCAGGACGAAGCCGGTGTCGGGGCCGAGGGCGCCCGCGTAGTCGGCGACGGTGGTGCGGTTGGTGGTGCCGACCTCGCGGAGCCGTGCCCCGGTCGACACCAGCAGGTCGGGCAGGCGGAATCCGTCGCCGATCTCCACCATCTCCCCGCGGCTGATGACGATCTCGCGGCCGGCGGCGAGCGCGGTGGCGGCCAGGACCAGTGCGGCGGCGCCATTGTTGACGACGTGCGCGGCGCGGGCCGAGGGCACCCGGGCGCGCAGGGCGGCGAGCGCGGTGCGTCCCCGGCGGGCGCGTGCGCCGGTGGTCAGGTCGAGTTCGACGTCGGTGGGTCCGGCGGCCTCCTGCACCGCGCGCCGGGCGGCCGGGGACAGCGGGGCCCGGCCGAGGTTGGTGTGCAGGAGCACGCCGGTGGCGTTGACGACCGGCCGCAGTCCGCCGGCCGTGGACGGCAGCAGGGCGAGGGCCGTGTCCGCCACGTCCTCGGGCGGGACCGTTCCCGCACGGGCCTGTTCCTGGGCCTGCCGGACGGCCGTCTTCACCGTCTCGGGGCCGAGCCGCCGTACCGCCTCGGCGAGTCCCGGGTCCCGCAGCACGGCGTCGGTGCGGGGGACGCGCCGCCGGGTGTCCGTCGTCCTCGCCTCCCGGTCGTGGCCGCGACTGCGGGGGCGGGTGCCGGCCGTGGCCGGTCCGTCCGTCGGCGCGGTCGTCTCCCGTGCGGCCCGCTGGTCCACGTGCTCTCCCTGTCCGGCCGGTTCCGTGTCTGCCCGGTCCCGTGTTGCCCGGTTCTCTGTTGCCCGGTTCCCTGTCTGCCCGGGGCATCCCGGGGACCCCGTCGTCATCGTCCTCCGGTGCCCGGCGCGCGTGCCGTGACACGCGGGGGCGGTTCCGGCGCCCGCTCGGGGGTCCGGGGTGGCGCGCGCCGTGGTCGTGGTCATTCCGGGCGGGGCACCATCCGGTGCAGGCCCTTGCGGTCGTAGTAGCGGGTCATGAGGAAGCCGAAGACGAGGGCGGCGGCGACACCGACCGCGATCATGATCCAGGCGCGGACGAGGCCGGCGTCGCCGCGGGCGTCGAAGTACAGGATCGCCCGGACGCCGGAGACGAGTTGCCGCATCGGTTCGAAGACGCCGAGGAAGCGGTAGAAGCCGGGCACGGCCTCCAGGGGGACGGTCGCTCCGGAGGAGGGCAGGGCCAGGGCGATGAAGACGAACATCGACACGATCTGGCCGATGCTGGCGAACGCCGCGTTGATGGCCTGCACGCCGAGGCCCACGCTCAGGCAGGAGCAGTAGGAGAACAGCGCCAGCAGGGGCAGGTGGGACGCGTCCATGCCCAGGACGGCGATGCAGGCGAGCATGACCAGCGCGGTGACGGGCACGGACAGCACCGCCGTCATGACCATCTTGAGCAGCAGCGTCTGTGTGCGGCTGATCGGCACCGTGGGGTGCCGGGAGTGCCAGGGGCCGATCTCCGCGTCGGCGTAACCGAGTGCCGTGTCGACGCCGTTGTGGATGATGTTTCCGCCCAGGAAGCCGGCGAGGACGAGCAGCAGTACGTAGTAGAAGGCGCTCAGCCCCATGCCGCTGTGCGTTCCGATGGGGTGGCCGGGCTCGGTCTTCACCGCGACGGGGTCGGTGAGCAGCAGACGGGCCGTGGCGTCGGCTCCGGCGAACTCGGACGATGAGGAGAGCTGCTTGCCGAGGGCGAGGGAGGCCTGGTGGGCGGCCTGTTGAGTGATCCGTGACGCCATCGACGAACCGAGGCTGCCCATTCCTGGGTTGGTGAGCACGGTCAGGGTCGGCCGGGTGGCCTGCGCGCCGGACAGCGAACGCACGGTGTCGGTGAAGCCGGCGGGGACGACCAGGGCCCCGTAGATCTTCCCGGAGGCCAGCTGGTCGAGGGCCGCTCCGTGGCCGAGCCGGCGCCACTCCACGTCGCCGGGCGGCGTGGAGGAGACGATCCGGTCGCCGAGCTGTGCGCCGAGGTTCTGCCGCTGTCCGGGCAGCGGCTTGCCCGAGTCCTGGTTCACGAGGGCGACCGGCAGCCGGTGCAGACTGCCCTCCGGCGTGAGGATGCCGCCCATGTACAGCAGGGAGAGGACCAGGGCGACCAGGGCGCTGAGCACTCCCGGAGTGATCCACAGCCTGCCGTGGCGCAGCAGCTTCACGGTGCTCCGCACGGAGCCCGTGGGGTGTGGGGTGCCGTGCCGCTGCGGTGTTGTGGAACCCATACAACTCCCTGAGGTGCGGGGGCGTCGTCGGACCGGGGGCGCCCGTGGACGCGGCGAGCGTAGGCGCCGGGTCACCGCAGGGGCGCCGGTGACACAGGTCCGTCCCGCGCATCGCCCGGACGGCCCACCACGGCGCGCCGGGCGGGAGGTGCGAGCGGGGAGGGCGGGCTGCGGCGAAACCGGTTCGACGCGGACCGGCACGGTGTTCGATCATGCGTTCATGCCTGTGGACGAGACCCTTGCCCGAGTCGACGCGGACCTGGCCGCCGGCCGGATTCCGGTCGCGCGTCAGCGGCTGCGCGGCCTCGTCTCGTCCTTCCCCCGGGACCTGACGCTCCGCCGGCGTCTGGCCGAGGTGTACCGGCTCTACGGCGACGCCGCCGAGGCCGGGCGCTGGATGTACCTCGAGGAGGACCGCGACGCCGGCGAGACCGCCGCCTTCGAGGCGCGGTACGGGTCCGCCGGGCGGCGGATGCGGGCTCTCGCCTGGCGCGGTCCCGAGGCGATGGCCGCCACCGCCTTCGCGCGGGGGCAGCTGGTGGCGGTGCGCACCGCCTGCGCCGAGGCGCTGGGGCGTCCCGTCGACTGGGACGACCCCGCCTCCTACCGGGACGGCCCGGAGGAGGGTGCCGAGGAGCCCTCCGGGCCGCCGTCGGTGAAGGGGGTGCTGGCGGGCGTGGGCTGTCTGGTGGGGGTCCTCGCGTTCCTGGCGGTCTGGGTGAACGGAGTCGTCGCGCTCTTCGACTGACCCGGGGGCCGGCGCGGCCGGTGCCCGGCCGGCGGGTACGCGCCCGACGGGGGCACCAAAGGTCTCTCACCGGTGTCCGGGTCCGTCCGGTCCCGGTCCGGCCGGGTGCCACGGTGCGTCCGGGCGGGTGGGGCGGGCGCCGGCGGTGAGCCGCAGGGCGTACACCGGCTGTTCGCCGGGGACGGGGCCGAGGTAGGTGTGGCCGGTCATGTGGCACCAGGCGGGCAGGTCGAGCGGTGCGGCGGGATCGGTGGCGATGACGTGGACGACGGTGCCGGGCGGCTCGGCGTCGATCCGCTCGCGCAGGCGGAGCAGCAGGGTGACGCAGAGCAGGCCGGTGCCGTCGACGGTCAGGTCGGGCGCAGGCAGCGGCGACGGGTGTGCCGTCGGCTGTACGGGGCCCGAGCCTGGGCCGGGGGCGTCGGGGATGCCCGGGGTGTCGGCGTTCATGGGCCGCAGGCTACGGCCGCGTCCGGCCCGGCGACGTACGGGGGCGGCGGATGACTCCCGGTGCGTTCAGGTGAGGGAGGCCGGCGGTGGTACCTCGCTCGGCGGCCGCTCGGGCAGGGGCCGGGGCGGGACGGCCTGCTTCGTCACGATGGCCGGGTCGAGGCTCCGCACGCCCGGCAGATGGATGAGCACCGGCTCGTGGAGGCGCCGGCAGGACGCCAGGTCGGCGCTGACCATCCGGATCAGGTGGTCCGGCTCGCCGGACAGCCGCTGTGCCTCGACGGGCTCGGAGTTCGTGGTCGACGGCGGATACACCAGCCGGTGAGCGGCCGGGCGGCCCGCCCGGTCCCGCCGGGCCCGGGCCGCCGTCACCCCTTGCGCAGGTCGGGGGCGGGGGCCCCGAGGAGGCGGAGGCGGACCGTGTCCCACACCGCGCCCAGGGCGGCGGCGACGGCGGTGGACGCCGGGCCGAGGAAACGGACGGTGATTCCGCAGCCACCGGGCAGCTCGCTCGCCCCGGCGAGGACGCCGGGGTGGGCTCCGAGGGCGGAACCGACCGCGGCGCAGAGGCCGGAGGGTTCCTCCCGCCGGGTGAGCACGTGGAGCGCGGCGTGTACGCGGTGAGGACCGAGGCGGCCCGGCGACGCGGGCGGCGCGGTGGCCGGGACGAGGTTCAGCACGTCGCGGAACAGGGGTTTCCCGCCGGGTTCGCGTACCCGCACCTCGGACCAGTAGAGGTCGTAGTCGTGGCACTCGCCGAAGGCGACCCGGCCCGGCAGGAGGATCTCGCCGAGGATCACCGTGGCGCTGGGGTCGGCGGTCAGACAGGTCCGGCCGAAGAAGCGGGAGCCCCTGAAGGGGATGACGGGGCCGGGCAGGTACTCCAGGACCGCGTCGGGGCCCGCGTCCAGGTGGACGAGCTGGGTGGCCAGGTCGGCGCGCATGCCGTAGATCTTGGTGGCGGTCTGGGTGGTGAGGTGGACGGCTGACCCGGCCGCCGCCCGGACGTCGATGCGGTAGCGGTCCCCCTGCACCAGCCCGTCGCCGGCCTGCTGCAGGTAGACGAAGGCCATGTCCGGCCGGTGGGGGTCCAGGTGGATCGGCTGGAAGATGTACAGCGGGGCCTGGTGGTACTGCCCCACGATCCTGGTGGCCCCGGCGACCGGTGCCAGGTCGAGTTCGAGCAGCCCCGTCTTGCCCGCGCGGCCCGCCGCCGCGCCGGCCAGGGGGGTGGCGAACGCCTTCACCGCTTCGGGCAGGTGTGCCGGGGTGTACCACGCCTCGTCCCGGCGCTCCGGTCTCGCCGTCACCGCGGGAGGGCTCACCGGGTCGGGCCCGAGTGCCCGGACGGACCGGAGCCGCGCGGGGCGGCCGTACAGATGTGCTCGGCGACCTCGTCCAGGCCGGTGCCGCCGAAGCAGTCGGTGAACACGATCGGACGGCCCTCACGGACGGCGCGGGCGTCCCGGTCCATCACCGCGAGGTCCGCCCGTACGTAGGAAGCGATGTCGATCTTGTTGATGACCAGCAGATCGGAGTGGGTGACTCCGGGACCGCGCTTGCGGGGGATCTTGTCCCCCTCGCCGACGTCGATGACGAAGACGAAGAAGTCGGCCAGTGCCGGACTGTAGGTCAGCGTCAGGTTGTCGCCGCCGGACTCGAGCAGGACCAGGTCCGCGTCGGGGAAACGCGCGGTGAGCTCCTCGGTGGCGTCGAGGTTCATGGTCGGGTCGTCGCGTACCGCGGTGTGCGGGCAGGAGCCCGTCTCCACTCCCACCACCCGGGCGGGGTCCAGGACGCCGGCCAGCGTCGAGCGGACGTGCTCGGCGTCCTCCTGGGTGAAGATGTCGTTGGTGACCACGACGGGGGAACGGCCCTTCGCGAGGAGCTTGGGGACGAGCGCTTCGATGAGCGCGGTCTTCCCCGATCCGACCGGGCCGCCGATGCCGACCCTCGGCACGCTGCCGCCCAGCCGGGGCATGTCCTGCCCGGCGGCAAAAGCGTCGTCGTGAGGGTGGGGGTGGGGGTGGGAGTGCCCCATGGAGTTCCTCCTGGCGGGTTCGCGGCAGGTGTCCGGTCAGCTCATGAAGAGGCGCAGGGACGCGCGTTCGTGGCGCATGCTCATGATGTCGATCAACGGGGTGCAGGCGGTGATGTCGTCGACGCCCGCCGTGCACGAGGCGCGGGCCGTCTCCGCCAGGACGGGTGCGACCCTGTGGAGCAGGGCCTGGGCGGCGCGGTGGTCGATGACGGCGAGGCGGACCGCGGCGGTGAGCCAGCCGGAGGCGAAGGAGTACAGCTCCCCGGCGACGGCGTGTTCGCGGCTGATGCCGAGGGAGGCGGTGACCAGGCCGAGCACGACCGCGGCGTTGCCGGGCCGGCGGCCGGACCGCACCTGTCGGGCGTACGCGGCGACCGTCCCGTCACCGAAGGCCGCGGTGGCGGTGGCCAGCAGTGCCCGGCCGGTGCGCACCGAGCTCTCCCGTACCTCCCGCGGCAGTTTGACCTCGCTCAGCCGGGTGTCCACCCGTCCGGCCCGCGCCGTCGCGTCCGCCTCGCCTGCGGCGCGGTGCGCGCAGGCCAGTGCCGTCCCGTCGGAGGGGCCGATCCCGTGGCGGACCTGGTCGGCCAGCAGGTCCGCCAGCGTCTGCGGCGGGGTCGAGCGGTCGACCAGTCCGGCCTGGACGAACGCCTCCAGTCCGTGGGAGAGGGTGTAACGGCCGCTGGGGAAGGCGGAGTCGGCCAGTTGGAGGCTGCCGAGGAACGCCCGCAGCCCGTCGTCGTGCGGGCGGCGGCCGGGCGCGGCGCGTACCGGGGCCGTCCCGGACGAAGGGGTCTGCGGGCCGGTCATCAGACGATGTAGTAGAGCTGGGACATCGCCACCCGGTCGGCCGGGTCCACCGTGGCCAACTGCCCGTCGACGTACACCTGGTAGGTCTCGGGGTCGATGCGGATCTCCGGTGTCGCGTCGTTGCGGACCATGTGCTGCTTGCCCACGGTGCGGCAGCCGCGCACCGGTTCCACCCACCGGTCCAGGCCGAGCCGGTCGGGGACGCCCGCGTCGACCGCCGCCTTGGACATGAACGTCATCGAGGTGCGTCCGACGGCCTTGCCCTCGGCGCCGAACATGGGGCGCAGCATGACCGGCTCCGGGGTGGGGATGGAGGCGTTCGGGTCGCCCATGGTGCCCCAGGCGACCATGCCGCCCTTGATGACGTACTTCGGCTTGACCCCGAAGGTGTTGGTCGGCCACAGGACGATGTCGGCGACCTTGCCGGGCTCCAGGGAGCCGATCAGGTGCCCGACGCCGTGGGTGAGGGCGGGGTTGATCGTGTACTTGGCCAGGTACCGCAGGATCCGGTTGTTGTCGTGTTCCGCGGGGTCGCCCTCGAGCTTGCCGGTCTGGCGTTTCATCTTGTCCGCGGTGCGCCATGCCGTGGTCACGGTGTCCCCGATGCGCCCCATGGCCTGCGAGTCCGAGGAGAACATGGACAGCACTCCCCTGTCCTGCAGGACGTCCTCGGCCGCCTGGGTCTCCCCGCGGATGCGGGACTGGGCGAAGGCCACGTCCTCGGGGTTCTGCGGGTTGAGGTGGTGGGTCACCATCGTCATGTAGAAGAGGTTGTCGCTGGTGTCGACGGTGTACGGCCGGGTCGGGTTCGTGGAGGACGGCAGCACGTGGGGCAGCGCGGCGATCGCCATGATGTCCGGCGCGTGCCCGCCGCCGGCCCCTTCGGTGTGGTACGTGTGGATCGTCCGTCCGTCGATCGCGTCGATGGTGTCGGCGAGGTAGCCGCACTCGTTGAGGGAGTCGGTGTGGATGGCGACCTGCACGTCGTACTCGTCGGCGACGCCCAGCGCGCAGTCGATGACCGAGGCGGTGGCGCCCCAGTCCTCGTGCACCTTCAACCCGCAGGTGCCCGCTTCCAGTTGTTCGCGCAGCGCCGGCGGTCCGCTGCTGTTGCCCTTGGCGAGCAGGCCGATGTTCACCGGCAGCGTCGCGGTGGACTCCAGCATCCGGGCGATGTTCCACGGCCCCGGGGTGCAGGTCGTGCCCCGGGACCCGTCCGCCGGGCCGGTGCCTCCGCCGATGAGCGTGGTGATCCCGTTGGACAGCGCGTGCGGTACCTGTGCCGGGGTGAGGAAGTGCACGTGCGCGTCGATCGCGCCGGCGGTGGCCACCAGTCCCTCGCCGGAGATCACCTCGGTGCCCGGGCCGACCACCAGAGCGGGGTCCACACCGTCCTGCACACCGGGGTTGCCGGCCTTGCCGATCCCCGCGATCCGGCCGTCCCTGATGCCGATGTCGGCCTTGACGATGCCCAGCACGGGGTCCATGACGACCGCCGCGGTGATCACCATGTCCAGGACGCCGTCGGCGTTGCGCAGGCCCGGGGCCTGGCCCATGCCGTCCCGGGCCGTCTTGCCCCCGCCGTAGACGACCTCCTCCCCCGGCACCAGCAGGCTGCGCTCCACCTGGGCGATGAGGTCGGTGTCGGCCAGGCGGAACCGGTCGCCGGTGGTCGGCCCGTACAGGGAGGCGTAGGTCCGCCTCGGGATCGAGGTCATCGCCCGCCCTCCGCCACCTCGTCGGAAACGGTTCCGGAGCGCTTCGCCCCCGGGCCGCCCTCACCGGTGAACCCGTGTTCCGCCGCGCGCGCCTGTGCCCGCTCGACGGTCCGGCGGGCCGTGACCGCCCCGTCGACCAGTCCGTTGAAGCCGGTCACCCGTCGCGTGCCGCCGAACTCGACGAGTTCGACGTCCCGTTCGTCCCCCGGCTCGAAGCGGATCGCCTGGCCGGCGGGCACGTTCAGCCGCATCCCCAGCGCCTGCGTCCGGTCGAACTCCAGCGCCCGGTTGACTTCGAAGAAGTGGAAGTGGGAACCGACCTGTACGGGGCGGTCCCCGGTGTTGCGGACCTTCGTCCGCACGGTGCGCCGGCCGGTGTTGATCTCCACGGGCTCGTCGGAGAGCAGCCATTCGCCAGGGACGTTCACAAGGGCCTCCACAAAGGGGTCGCCGGCCCGGCTGGGGATCCGGCCTCGGTACAGGCGGGTGCGCCCGGTGGGCGGGGTGTCACGGGGCCGGGGGCCACGGGACGACGGGGCGCGGGAGAGGGTGTGCGGGATCGGGGTGTCACGGGATGGGGTGGGGTACCGAGACCAGCTGGGTCCCCGTCTTGAAGGTGGCCTCGACCTGCACCAGGGTGACCATGTCGGGCACCTCGGGCATGACGTCGTCCCGGGTCAGGACCTGTTTGCCCGCCTCGATCGCCTCGGCGACGGTCCTGCCGTCCCGGGCGGCCTCCATCAGCGCCTCGCAGATCAGCGCGATCGCCTCGGGGAAGTTCAGCCTGGTGCCCCGGCTCAGTCGCCGCCGGGCCAGCTCGGCGACCTGGTAGACGACCAGTTTCTCGGTCTCGCGCGGGGAGAGCATCAGGGAGGAGAGCCAGGTCTCGGTGCCCGGGGCCGACGCGCTGCGGACCGCCCCTCCTCCGTCCGAGGACTTCGCCGCCTTCTCCTTCCCCTTTCCCTTCCCTCCGTCCCGCTTCGACGAGGACCCTTTCGCGTCCTTCTTCACCGTCATCCGTACTTCTCCTCGTCTTCCGCCCACGGAGGGGGCCGGTCGCCGTCCCGGTGGTCCGTCGTGTGCCGCCGGAGAGCGCTTCCGGGAACGATCGCGATGCCGGTGCCCGGCCCCCGGGGCACCTGGAACATGGCGAGAACGCCATATGGTCGATGTATACCGTTCCGGACGGTGCCCGGTCGTCCGGGCCTGGGCCATCGGGTGACCGCCGGCCGGGTGCCGCCCCGGTCGCGGCTGGCGGGGACGGCACGGCGGGGCCCGCGGGCCGCTCCGCTTGCGGGGTCTCGGGGGACGCGTTTCGGTGGGAGTCCCCCTTCGCCGCGTCTGGAGCTGTCATGTCGATGTCGTCCTTCGATTTCGGCTCGCCCGACCCGTTCAGTGAGCTCTTCAACCGGTTCTTCGGCATGTCGCCCGCGTCGTCGCCGCCGGCGGTGCAGCGGGTGCCGATCGGACGGCTGCTGACCGAGTCCGCGCAGGAACTCCTCGATCTGGCGGCCCGGCGCGCACTGGAGGACGGGACGTCCGACCTGGACACCGAGCACCTGCTGTGGGCGGCCACGAAGGTCGACCCGGCGCGGGGGCTGCTCGCGCAGGCGGGCGCGGACCCCGACGCGCTCGCCTCCCGGATCGCGGCGGTGCTGCCCCGCGAGTCGGGCGAGCCGTCCGCCGAGCCGGGCCTCACCCCGGCCGCCAAGCGCACCCTCACCACCGCCTACGCCCGCTCCCAGGCGGCCGGGGTGTCCTACATCGGGCCGGAGCACATCCTCGGCGCGCTGCTGGACGGCGCCGACACGGGGGCCGCCCGGCTGCTGAAGGCCGGGGGCGAGGACGTGCGGAGGCTGGCCGGCCTCACCGAGCGGGCGGCCCGCGCCGAGGGACGGCCGGCCGAGCCGAAGCAGCCCGCGACGACGCTGGACGAGTTCGGCCGGGACCTGACCGAGGAGGCGAGGGCGGGGAGGCTCGACCCCGTCGTCGGACGCGCCGAGGAGATCGAGGAGACCGTCGAGATCCTGTCGCGGCGGTCCAAGAACAACCCCGTGCTCATCGGGGAGCCCGGCGTGGGCAAGACGGCGATCGTGGAGGGGCTGGCGCAGCGCATCGTGGCCGGCGAGGTCCCCGGCACGCTGAAGGACAAGCGGGTCGTCGCCCTGGACCTGTCCGGGATGGTGGCGGGCGCGCAGTACCGGGGGCAGTTCGAGGAGCGGCTGAAGAAGGTCATCGAGGACGTCCAGCGGGCACGGGGCGAGATCATCCTGTTCATCGACGAGCTGCACACCGTGGTGGGCGCCGGCGCCACGGGCGAGGGGGCGATGGACGCGGGAAACATGCTCAAACCGGCCCTCGCCCGCGGCGAGTTGCACGTGGTCGGCGCGACGACCATCGACGAGTACCGCAAGTACGTCGAGAAGGACGCGGCGCTGGAGCGCCGGTTCCAGCCGGTGACGGTGCCCGAGCCGACGGTCGAGGAGACGGTGCAGATCCTGGAGGGGCTGCGCGACACGTACGAGGCCCACCACCAGGTGCGGTTCGCGGACGGCGCGCTGGCGGCCGCGGCGGAGCTGTCCGACCGCTACGTCTCCGACCGGTTCCTGCCGGACAAGGCGATCGACGTGATGGACCAGGCGGGCGCGCGGGTGCGGCTGCGCAGTGCCGGCCGGTCCACCGAGGTGGCCGGTCTGGAGGACCGGATCGCCCGGCTGCGGCGGGAGCAGGACCAGGCCGTGGCCGCGCAGGACTACGAGCGGGCCGCGGAGCTCAAGGGCCGGATCGCCGAGGCGGAGGGCGAGCTGGCGGGCGTCGAGGAGCGCCGTGAGGGTGTCGTGTCCGTCACCGCCGCCGACGTCGCGGACGTCGTCTCCCGTCGCACGGGCATCCCGGTCTCCCAGCTCACCGCCAGTGAGAAGGAGCGGCTCCTCAGGCTGGAGGAGGAGATGCACGAGCGCATCGTCGGCCAGGACGAGGCGGTCACCGCCGTCTCGCGGGCCGTGCGCCGCAACCGGGCCGGCATGGGCGACCCGAACCGTCCCGTGGGCTCCTTCCTCTTCCTCGGCCCCACCGGTGTGGGCAAGACGGAGCTGGCCAAGACCCTCGCCGAGCTGCTGTTCGGCGAGGAGGACCGCATGATCCGGTTCGACATGAGCGAGTTCCAGGAGAAGCACACCGTCGCCCGCCTGGTCGGCGCCCCTCCCGGGTACGTCGGCTACGAGGAGGCGGGGCAGCTCACCGAGAAGGTCCGCCGGCAGCCGTACAGCGTCGTCCTGTTCGACGAGGTGGAGAAGGCGCACCCCGACGTCTTCAACACGCTGCTGCAGATCCTCGACGACGGGCGCCTCACCGACGGGCAGGGCCGCACCGTCGACTTCCGGCACTGTGTCGTCGTCATGACGTCCAACATCGGGGCGCGCCGCATCCTCGACCACCAGGGCGACGTGTCCGGCCTCAAGGACGAGCTGATGGACGAACTGCGGAGCAGGTTCCTGCCGGAGTTCCTCAACCGCATCGACGACATCGTCGTCTTCCACGGCCTGTCCGAGGACGACCTGGGCAAGATCGTCGATCATCTGCTGGACCGGAGCGAGCACCGGGTGCACGCGCAGGGCATGAGGCTGGAGGTCACCGAGGCCGCCAAAAAGCTGCTGACCGCCCACGGGCACCAGCCGGAGTTCGGTGCCCGTCCGTTGCGCCGCACCATCCAGACGGAGCTGGACAACCGCGTCGCCGACCTGCTGCTCGGCGGCGAGGCGGAGCCCGGGGACACGATCGTCGCCGACGTGCGCGACGACTCCCTGCACTGCACCGTCAGGAAGCCGGCCTGAGCGGCCGACGGCGTCCGGCCGGCCCCGGTCCGCCGGGACCGGGGCGCGTCACGTCCGGGAACACGTCACGACCGGGGCACGTCACGTCCGGTGCGCGTGGTCGTCCAGCCACTGGGCGAGTACGGCCGCCTCGCTGTGGTCGGCGTCCTTGGTGGCGGTCAGCAGGGTGACCGTGCCGTCGGACGCCAGGGCGCGCAGTTCCTCGGCCGCCTCCTCGTGCTGCGGGTCCTCCAGTTCGGCGACGTAGCGGCGGCGGAACTCGGCGAAGCGTCCGGGGTCGTGGTGGTACCAGTGGCGCAGACCGGTCGAGGGGGCGACCTCCTTCAGCCACCTGTCCAGGCGGGCCCGTTCCTTGCTCACGCCGCGCGGCCACAGGCGGTCCACGAGCACCCGCTTGCCGTCCTGCGGCGACGGCTCCTCGTAGATCCTGCGGTAGGTGATGTGTCCGGCCATGGGGGATCCTCCCGTCGGGGCTGCCGGGCGGGTACCCGGCGCCCGCCCGGAGACACGGGCGGGGACCGGCGCCCGCCCGGGGGGCACGACGGCGGCGGTCGCGTGTCCTCCGGGAGCGCCCGGCCGGCCGTACCACCGGGCATCGCGCTCCTGTGAAGGGGGCGATCTGCGCGCGGGGCGGCTCACGCGCAGAATGGGAGGAGAACACGCCGGTCCGGTGGCGCCCGGCCGTCCCGGCAGGGGCGCACCGAGGCGCGCGCGACCTGCCGGGAGGCAGCGATGGAGCATTCCGGGGGCCGCCCCGCCGGGCGGGAGGGCCGAAGGGCCGCCGCGCACGTGGCCCTCGCCGTCAACGGCATGGGCAGCTTCACCTGGGACGTGCCCAGCGGTGTGATGCACTACGACGACGCCGCCCTCGCCGTGATGGGTTTCGGGCCGGGCGAGTTCGACGGCAGTCTCGGCGCGCTCGGCGCGCGCATGCTGCCGGCCGAGCTGCCCGCGGTCGAGGAGCAGGTGGAGCGGGCGCTGCGGGAGCGCTCCGCGTTCAGTCTGTACTTCCGGGTCCGGCACCCGGGCGGCCGGCTGCGCTGGACGCACACCCAGGGGCACGTCGTCTGCGACGACCGGCGGCGTCCGGTGCAGGTCATCGGCATCGTGCGGGACGCCAGCCAGGAACTGCGGGCCATCGACCAGACCGAGCAGCTGCGGCGGGCACTGCAGGACCGGCGCCGGCAGGCCGACATCGTCGCGTATCTCAGCGACGTGCTCGTGCCCACCATCACGGTGGACGACGTCGCCGAGGCGCTGACCTCGGACCGGCTGCTGCAGCGGCTGGGCGCGTCGGGCGTCGTCCTGGGGCTGGTCGACAACGGGCGGATGCATCTGATCGGCTCGAACGGGCTGAGCCGTGCGCTCGTGCGGGACTTCCACCTGTCGCCGCTGGACCGGGCGCTGCCCCTGGCCGAGGCGGTGCGGACCCGCGAGCCGGTGTTCCTCACCGACCGTGAGGAAATGGCCCGGCGCTACCCGGCGCTGCTGCCGTACCTGCCGGAGCTCTCCCGCGCCTCGGCCGCCGTGTACCAGCCGCTGATCGCCCACGACACCCCCATCGGCGCGCTCGGTCTCGTCTACGACGGCAGGACGTCGTTCACGCACGACGAGCAGACGGTGCTCAACGCCCTGGCCAAGGTCGTCGCGCAGTCGTTGCAGCGGGCGCTGCTGTACGACCGGGAGCACGAGCTGGCGGCCGGGCTGCAGAACGCGATGCTGCCCGGTCACACGCCGCGCACCCCGGGTCTGGCCTTCGCGACCCGGTACCGTCCGGCGAGCGCGCGGGGCGGTATCGGCGGCGACTGGTACGACGTGCTGACGCTGCCGGACGGGCGGGTGGTCGCCGTCGTCGGGGACGTGCAGGGCCACGACGTGACGGCGGCGGCGGTGATGGGCCAGCTGCGCATCGCGCTGCGCGCCTACGCGGCCGAGGGGCACCCCGCCACGACGGTCGTCGCGCGGGCCTCCGCCTTCCTCACGGAGATGGACACCGACCGCTTCGCCACCTGCCTCCTCGTGCAGACGGACCCGCGCACCGGGCACACGGTGATCGTCCGCGCCGGTCATCTGGAGCCGGTGCTGCGGCACCCGGACGGCACCTGCGCCTGGCTGGAGGTTCCGGGCGGGCTTCCGCTCGGCCTGTCGTCGCCCGGCTCGCAGCCCGGTTACCCCGCTTCGGAGACGGTGCTGCGGTCCGGTTCCACACTGCTGCTGTGCACGGACGGACTCGTCGAGGCACGCGCCACGGACATCGGGCACGGCTGCGAGCGGCTGCTGGGCGCGGTCGCCGGGGGGCCGGCGGACCCGGACGGCCTCGCGGACCATGTGCTCGGTTCCATGAGCGCCTACACCGGGGAGGAGGACGACGTGGCGCTGCTGGTGATGCGGCGCGGCCGGCACGACGGCGAGGCCGGCCGGCGGATCCAGGTGCCGATCCGGTCCGGCGACCCCGACTCCCTGCACGCCGCGCGGCGGGCCCTGCGGTCGGCGCTGTCCGAGTGGTCGCTGGCACCGCTGACCGAGACGGCGGAACTGCTCGCCTGCGAGCTGGCCACCAACGCCCTGCTGCACGCCCGCGGCGGCGCCACCCTGACCGTCTCCCAGGTCCCCGACCGGGGCGGCCGCCCGGCCGTGCGGCTGGCCGTCGCCGACGCGTCCCCGGTCTCTCCCCGGCGCCGTGCGGCGACGGAACGCTCGACGTCCGGGCGCGGCATGATGCTGATCGAGGAACTGGCCGCCTCCTGGGGGGTCGAGTCGCGGGGCAACGGCAAGACGGTCTGGTGCGAGGTGACCCAGCCACCGTCCTGACGGCCGGCCCCGCGCGGCCGGTGGTCTCCTCCCCCGTGGCCGCCGGCGAGCGTCGCGGTGACGCCGGCCGGCGTCACCGGCGGTGCGACACCGCCAGCTCGATGAGGTACCGCTTGGTCACCCGGCCGCCGTACCGCCCGTCGATCAGGTCCGCGATGCACCTCAGCAGGCCGTTCCTGGCGGCTTCCGGCAGAGCCCGGTGGCCGGAGTAGGTGCGCAGCAGCTCCAGGTACTCCGGCGTGGTGTACGTCAGGTCCTGCTCGTGGCGGCGGAAGACCGTGGGACCGAACGCACCGCTGCGCGCGACCTCCCGGGCGTGGTCCGAGCCGTCGACGGCGGCGGCTTCCGGAGGCCGCGTCCCGGGCGGCGTGTCCGGGTCGAAGCGCTCGTAGCAGCGCTGGACCTCGACGAAGAACTCCTCGGTGCCGCCCCGCACGTGCTGGGTGCGCACCACGGCGAGCGCCCCGCCCGGACGCAGCGCCTCGGCGGCCTTCGCCGTCCTCACCGCCGGGTCGATCCAGTGGAAGGCGGTCGCCGCGAGGACCACGTCGAACGGTTCCTCCGGCAGCGGCCAGCTCTCGAAGTCCGCCGTGACGATCTCCGCCCCCGCGGCCCCGTCCAGGTTGCGGCGGGCGATCGCGGCCATGCCCGGTCCTGCCTCGACGGCCGTGATCCGGCAGCCTCGCCCGGCCAGTGGCACCGTGGCCTGGCCGGTCCCGCAGCCGATCTCCAGCACCCGGCTGCCCGGGCGGGCACCGGCGACCTCCGCGAGGTCGTCGTACAGCGCCGGCGGGTAGCCGGGCCTGGCCCGGTCGTACAGCTCCGCGTCCTCGTCGAACGTCCGGCTCAGCCGTACTCGCCGGGTTTCCTCGGGCCGGTCGTCACGCCTCACGTGCGTGGTGTCGTCGGGCATGCGGAGCAGGTTAGGCGATGCCCGCCCGTCCATGAGCGGGAACGAGGAGGTTCCCGACGTGCCGCCGTCGCGGAGGCGGCACGCGGCCGTCCTGCACGGCCGGGGGTTCTCGGCCGGGTACGGGCTCCACGACGTCACCGGCCACGGCGTTCCCCGGACGCGGAGACGGGCGGTCCTGCTCGCCCGCCGGGGCCGGACGGCACAGCCCCACGCCGACGCACGCCCGAGGCGGTGTGGTGGCGAGCCCGACCGTGCCGGTGGGCACGGGCCCGACGAGCCTCAGCACATCTTCCCGATGTGCAGTGCTCGCGCCCGCTCTCCGGCGTTCTCCGGGTGGATCCGCTCGGCCAGGCAGTGCCGGTGGGAGACGAGGGTGTGGCTTCCCGGACCGTCGTTGCTCCGCGAGTCCAGGACGAGGGCGTCTCCCCCTGGGCTCAACGTGACCCGTTCACCGCAGAAGTCGCAGCTCCAGGTCAGCGACTCCAGGTCGGCGGGCCGGATGCTGAGCCGCACCGACACCGGCGGATGCCAGCGGTGGATCTGCTCGATCACCGCTTCGATCCGCGAACCGACGGGAGGGAAGAGGGCGAGCAGTTCCTCATGGCTGCCCGTGGTCCGGGAGAAGTGCTCGATCATGTCGACGGAGGCCGACAGACCGGCGTTCTCGTGACCGGCGATCTCGACGACCACACCCCAGGGGTGATGGCCGAGAACCGTGGCCCGGACCTTCTGGCCGGGCATGAGCGCCAGGCTCCCCGTCTCGAACCTTTCCATGAACCGCTTCCCCCCTCGGAGCCGGTGCCGGTGCCGGTGCTGGTCAGTGCGCGTCGTAGATGCCCCGGTAGTGGCTCAACGCGGTCTCGCGGATCTTCTCGTCGCTCCAGTGGGCGAAGCGGCCGGGGGCCAGCCGCTCCGGTGCGACGACGAGGTCGCCGGTCTCCAGAAGCATGTTCGCGAGCTGCCGGCCGACACCTCCGGCATGGGTCACCCAGGACGCTTCCGCGAACCACAGGCCGGGCATCGTGGCAGCGGGGCCGACGAGCGGGAGTTCGTCGGGAGTCAGGGCGAACACCCCGTTGAGCCGACGTCCCCGGCCTGCCCTCCGGAACGCCGGAACGAGGGCGGTGGCCTGTGCGAGGGCGGCGCCGAAGTCGGCCTCCAGGAAGGGGCGTTCGGCTGACGTGAGCGTGGAAGTGGGGGTCAGCGGCACCGGGGCGTGCGAGTAGGTACCCAGCCCGTAGCGGCGGCCGTGGCGGCGGGTGTAGACCGCCTGGTCGGGGTAGCGCACGATCGGGGTGTCGATGGGGGTGTCGTCAAGACCGTCCACCTCGGTGGTGAACAGGTAGGGGTGCTGGACATCCACCATGGGCAGCCGCACCCCGGCGTCCGCCGCCAGCACCGGGCCCCAGATGCCCGTGGCCAGCACGACCCGTCCGGCCTTGAGCAGTTCGGCGTCCCTGCCCACGCGGACACCGACGATCCGGCCCCGGTCGCCCTCCAACGCGCGCACGGGCGTGTTCCAGCGGAACCTGGCGCCGCGCGTCTCGGCGGCGTCGACCAGAGCGTGCGTCAGGGCGGCCGGATCGGCGGCACCGTCGGAGGGGATGTGCAGCGCGCCCAGCGCCCGTTCGGCGTCCACCAGCGCGGGGGCCAGCGCGACGGCTTCGTCCGCATCGAGCACCCGGGCCTCGATGCCCAGGCGGCGCCCGTGCTCGACGTCGTGGTGGGCCTGTTCCAGGCGAGCGGGGCCGGTGGCGATCTCCAGGCAGCCGACCTGCCAGAACACTGGCGCCGGGGCGGTCCGAGAGAGCGCGCGATAGGTGGTGACACTGTCCTTGGCCAGCACGGCCAGTTCCGGCGTGGCGCTGAGCTGGCCGACGAAGCCGGGCGCCAGGCCGGTCGATCCGGGCAGCACACCGCGGTCACGGGCGTCGACCACCATCACCCGGTCATGCCCGAGCCGGGTGAGGTGATACGCCACCGAGGCCCCCACCACACCGGCCCCCACCACCAGGACGTCTGCCTCGGCCATGACTCTCGTACCCCCTCGGTCTCCTGCGGTCCCTCGAGGACCGCTCGGCACGGCGATCCCTCACCCCCGTACGGCATGAGAAGGGTACTGGCTGACCGGCAGAGCCGAAGGCGGCGCTGCCAGACTCTGAAGACCCGTCGTGCGCTGCCGGCCCGACCCGTGCCGTTCCGGCCCGCCGCCGATGACGAGGCGTTCGTCCGTTGCCCCGTCGCGGCTCGTCGCGACGGCTGTGTCCCCCGACGGGTAAGGCCGGCGCGAAGCGGGTCGTCCAGGAGTGCGGTCACCGAAGTGGAGGGCAGCGCGGTGGAGTTGGGAACCGTCGGGTTGTACCGGGAGATGTACGGAGGCGAGCACGGCCAACTGCCGTCGATCTACGGGTCCGTGGCCACGCGGGCGTTGCCCGGCAGGGACGGGCTGGTCCGGTACCTCCGTGACAGCCCCGGGGTGTTCGACGCACGGCGGACGATCCCCGGTGGTCCCTCCCTGCATTCCGACGGCGTATGGGTGTGGCGGACTGGCTCCATCGAGTACCTGGCGCACCAGCCGCTGGAGATCCCGGCGGATTTCGTCGAGCACGTGCGGGCGAGAGGGTACCGGCCGCCAGAAAGACGTCCCACCGCCGGTGCAGGACCTGGTAGACGAGCCCCATCCCGCCCTGCTCGTGCCCCCCACACCGTGTACTGGCCGTCGATCACATCGCCGACCTGTCATCTTCCCGACTCACCGGCCCAGCTCCGGACCTGCTCCATTCCCCTGCGCCCCCCTTCACGGGGGCCGGCCATCGCGCCGCCCCGGTGGTCACGCCTGTCGCCCCGCACCGCCCCGGACGGTGCCCACGGGCCGTGCGGTTCCACTGCTGCCGGGACTGCAAGCGGCTTGCGGTACGACGGCAGGGTCGGCGGTGTGCCAGGATCGGTCGGAGAGTCGGCGATGTGCGGGACAGCCGCATCGAGGGGGAGGAGGGCAGGGGGGCGGGTCCGTGAGGACACCGTGTCCCTGACTGCGTATGACGCAATGGCGTGCGTTGAGCGACACCGAGGTCGTCGCACTCGCGACACGGTTGCAGTCGCTGGACTGCACCTGGGAGTTGGGCGCCACACCGAGTGCGAGGCGGTCGTCGAGGTTCCCTCGGAAGGCGCTGCTGATCCGGCCGCGGTGGGACGTGCTCGGCACCGGGTTCGAGAGGGACCGCCATGAGACGTTCACCGTAGGGGAAGAGGAGCTGGTCGAGCGTGTCCGGTTGCGCCTGACCGACTACGCGGAGCAATGGGACCAGAGCCTGGACGCGTTCGCGCGGATGTTCTCCGCGCTTCGCGGCGCATTCGGCGATCCGACGTACCGGAAGCCGGGCAGGTGGGCCGGGATCCACTGGATCGGCGACGACACCACCCTGCTCCTCGAGCGGACGGAAAGCTCGGTGTACCTGGAGCGGGCGACCAACAAACGGCTGGCCCTCGACGAGGAACTCGAGCGGTTGGAAGAGACGGACGGGGAGGAGCTGCTGTGACGGGGTGGGACGAATTCGGCGAAGGGCTCGCCGAGCAGCTCTCCACGCTGGCCACCGGTTCGGTGCTGATCCTCAGGGAGAGCGCGCCGACGGGCCGGTACGCGCAGTTCATGCAGGACGACGACCGGCTGGGGGCCGAACTCGTCGGCGATCACTACCTCGAGCCCGGGGTACGCGCCGGAGAACAGGGCGGCCGGCTGATCGCCGAGGCCGGCTGGCAGCGCCCCGAGGACACCGTCTACGGCCACAACTGGCAGGCCGAGCTGCCCTGGCCGTCGGCGTCGGACGCCTACCGGCGGCTCGCGGCGATGACGGTGACCGGGCTGCGCGACGGTCTGCGGATCACCGGCCCGAAGGACCTGGTCTACAAAGCCTGGACGCGCAGGAACCGCCCCTTGCAGTTGCCCCTGCTGGGCCTTGCCTCCATGCCCTGACGGAAGGCGGCGAGCGGCGGCATGTCCCCACAGGACGCGAGAGCACGGCGGCTGGCGCGGCTCGCCGCGCAGGTCGACTGGTCGAAGGTCGTCGATCCTTACACCACCGGGCGGTACGGTCCCGAGGTGCTGGAGGAGCTCTGGTCGGCCGACCGCGACACGGCCGGCCGGGTCTGCGAGAACCTGCGCTGCGCGGCCGTCGGCGACGGCGGCTCGGTGCGGGCGGCCGCCGCCGAGACGCTGCCGTTCCTCGTCGAAGCGGCCCGGGACCCGGACGTGACGGTGCGCTCCGGGATCCTGCGGGCGATCGCCGACATCGCGGCCGTGGGCGACACCGCCCCGGACGCGTGGGTCGACCCCGCGTGGCCGGCCGTCTGGGAGCGCGCCGCCGACGCGTTGCTGCCGCTGCTCGACGACGGTGACGTGTCCGTCCGGAGCGCCGCGGCCGCGGCGCTCTCGCGGTCCACGGCCCACGCCGACGCCCTGATCGCCCGCTTCCTGCACTGCTTCGGGACCGAGACGGACCCCTGGGCGGCGGGACAACTGGTGCTGGGCGTCGGGGAACTCGCCCGCCACGCCACGACGCGGCGCGAGGAGGCACTCGTGTGGCTGCGGCACCGTATGACCGACGCGGGGAAGGGAGAGGAGCCCGACCTCGACGAGGACGTCGACGCCTGGCCGGCGTGGACGGACGACGTCCGCCACGACGTCCGGCTGGAAGCCGTGCAGGCACTGTGCCGCGCACTGCCCGGGCACTCCGACCCCGCCTACGCCCGTGTCACCGCCGACGCGCTGCTCGCCCCCTCCTTCGGGCTCGCCCACCCCCCTGTGGGGAGCCGGTCCTGGGGCGACTGCTGGGACGTCGACGTCATCACCGAAGCCGATCGGCGGCTGGGGGCCGACCTGCCCGGGCGGCTCGCCCTCGCCCACGCGCTGCTGCGCGCCCCCGGCGCCCTGCAGCGCGAGGGCGGGCTCAGGGTCGCCGCCGGTCTGATGTCCCGCAGGCGCTCCGCCGTGCCGGAACTCCTCCCCTCCGTCGCCGGGCTCGTGGACGACGCACGGCCGGAGAACCGTGCCCTCGCACTGCGGGTCCTCGCCATGTGCGGGGCCGCCGCGCGTCCCTGGGCAGAGCTCGTCGCCGCACGCCTCGCCGAGGCCGTCGAACCCCACGCACCCGTGCGGGAGCGCGCCGCCTGGGCGCTGAGCCGGATGGGCGACGAGCGCTGTGTGCCGCCCCTTGCCGAACTGCTCGCCGGCCCTGGGGCGTTCACCCCCGGCCCCGCCCGCCCGCGCCGCCGCGACTGGGACGACGACGACCTCAGCCTCACCGAGGCGCTCGCCCCCCTCGCCGCCCACATGGACACCCTCCTCGACCCCTTGCTGACCCGGATCGAGGAGACGACGAGCCCCTTCCACCCGTACTGCTCGGTCGTGCGCCGGTGGCACGAGGACGGCGGGGACGTCGTGCCGCGACTGCTCCGGCTCCTGGACAGCGACGACCGGATGCCGGTCGCCGCACACGTCCTGAGCCATCTGGACGTCGGCGCCGTCGCCGCCGCCCACCGCGAACGGCTGCGGGAACGGCTCGGCCTCTCGTACCCCCGACGGGACGAGGATCTCGCACACCTCTCCCCCTTCGGGTACCACTCCCTCACCGGAGACGACGAGCCCTTGCGGGCCCTGCTCCGCCCACCCGACGGCAGCGGCCTCCCCGGTCCAGGGCCAGGGCCGGGCCCCCAGCTCAGCGAGCCCACCCTGCTCCATGTCTGCGTCACCCTCGGCCCGCTCGCGGCGTCGGCGGCGGACCGGCTGCGCGGCATGTTCCACGAGGCGCTGAGCGGAAAGCCGCACCGACGGTCCGACGACGCGCCAAGAGGTGCCGTGGAACGCGGCCGGGCCCTGTGGCGCGTCACCGGCGACGCGGACGAGGTGCTCCCGGCGCTGCTGGAACTGACCGCCCGCAGCACACACGAGGTCCACCGGACTCCGGGAGGTGTCGAGGCCCTGGAGCTGCTCGCCGAGGTCGCCGCCGCCCACCCACCCGTCGCGGACCGCGTCGCCCGACGCCTGCGTGCCGGCGCCGAAGCACGGATCAGGCACGACAACCCCTTCGACGCGATGAGAATCGTCCGGGCGCTGTGGCAGCTCACCTCGGACCCCCACCTGGTCACCCCGCTCCTGACCGGCCTCGTCCGCATCTGCCCACCGCCCGGCGGCACCCGCCCCACCGTCCTCGAGCCCCTGCGTCTCCTCGCCGAAACCGCGGCCTCGGACCCGGCGTCCCTCGCCCCGGCCGTGCCGGCCCTGCGCACCCTCCTCGACACCGACGAACGCCCCGTACGCCACGACCACTGGCGTGCCGTGTCCGACGACGACGCCCTGCGCGCCGCGGCCCGAACGGCACTGGCCACCGCCGCCGCCACTGCCGAGCCGGCCCCGGGCACGACTCCCCCACCCGGTCCGCAGCCGGGCCCCGGCCGACCGTCACACTGACAGAGCACCGGCGTGTGCCCGCCCGGCCCGGCGTGACCACGCGGGCGTCTGACCGCGGTCGGGCTGCTCCTCGTCGACGACGATCCGCTCGTGCGGGAGGCGACGGCGCAGACGGGCTGCAACGGCAAAGAGAGCCGATGCCGGCCGGGTCGAACCCCCACGGTGCCGTCAGTGCCCGGAGGTCTCCGAGCCATCCGTCTTCTCCAGCCGCCAGCCCGTGGTTCATGTGCGCGGCGTTGTCCGCGCCGTAGCCGGCACGGGAGCAGGTGACAACACGGTACCCGCGGTCGGTGGCCGAGCCGAGGACGGAGTCCATGGGGACCGCGGAGCCCGGCATGCCATGGTGAAAGAGAACAACCGGCCCACGTTCGGGTCCCGAACGGCGTACTCGAGAACACGACCGTCCTTCAGGCGCAGCGACTCGCATCCTCGGTCTTCAGAGCCTCCGTCGCTGCTGTCGGCAGCGCGACTCCCCGCTGTGGGCGGCGGGCTGCAATCCTCGTGCCGCCCCGTAGAACCCGATTCCATGAACTCGCTCCTGTTCCGTCGGATGGTCTGCGGACCATGTGCTGCGGTCACGAAGGCTTGCGGGGAGACCCCGTGCGCCGGGCTGTCGCCCCTCGAAGGGTCTGCCGAACAGCTTTGAGCGCCTTCCGTCCTGGCAGTTGACCTCAAGGCCGCCCGGACAACGCTTCACGCGGTCCCGGAACCTGCCGGGTCGCCCGAAGTGCCGCCGTGCTCCGCAGCAGTGCCTTGGCCGGCATGCGGGCATGGCAGGAGCGTTCGCCCCCCGACCAGTTCCCGCTCGACAGCGGCGGTGCCGAGCCCGCCCTGCACCACCCGGTCGGCGATGTTCTCCCCGACCGGACCCGGGCCGATCACGATGGCGTCGTACGTGCGGTCACTCTCGTCAGCTCTCCTGGGTGGCGCGCTTGAGGCGCAGGGCCGAGAGGAGGAAGAAGATGCCGCCCGGGACGGCGTAGCCGATGGCACTGGTCAGCGTGGGATCATCCGCACTGGCTGACGCGATGAACGACCCTCCGGCCAGGGCCGATATGCCACCGCTCAGGATCATCGGCCACTGGCCGCCCATCTTGCGGCGGGGGATGGCCACGATCAGCTGGACCAGGCCGGCCACTACTGCCCAGGCACCCCACACGCGCAGCACGGCCGGAACACCCGACGCGCAGGCGACGGCCAGGCCGACAGCCGTGACAAGGCTGACCGCGACGTTCACGTACAGCAGCGCGGGCGATCCCGTGTTGCGCGAGACCTTCGCGTCGTAGATGGCCGCACCCACGTCGAACAGCGGGTACAGCACCAGGAGCACGGCCCCGGCCGGAGTGATCTCCTTGGCCATCGTGAACATCACGAGGGCCCAGACGATGGCGAACGCGAACCGGACGAAGTAGAGCCGCCGCAGGGCGAGGGCGGTCCCGGTGGTGTCGGACGGAGCAACGGTGGCGCTCACGATGGTCCCTTTCAGTGGTGTACGGAGAAGAAGGGCAAGTCAGAGGTTCCTGCGGTCGGCCTCATCGATCAGGCCGGTTGTCCCTCTCCCGGAACGGCACGATCGCCCGGTCCGGACAGTGAGGGCTGAGGGGGTCTCAAGCAGCCGCCGGATTCGGCCGGCACATGAACGCCTCCAGGGAGGACGAACGTTCTGTTCACCAAGACTGGCAAGGCGCCGACCCCCTGTCAAGACCGAACGTTCTACCTCCCCATCCGTCGGCGCGTCCCGGGAGCGCCGCCCGGCCGGTTTTGCCCGTACGGGGACAGCCGGACCCCGGCCACCGGGCCGAACCGTCCCCGTTGGCCGATCGGGAAATCACTCGACGACGAGCCGGACGGGGACGTTGCCGCGAATGGCGTTGGAGTACGGGCAGACCTGGTGGGCCTGGTCGACGAGGCCTCCGCCGACTGCGCGGTCGACGCCGCCGGGCATCGCTATCCGCAGGACGACGGCGAGTCCGAAGCCTTCGCCCTGCTTGCCGATCGACACCTCCCCGGTCACGGTGGCGCGGGAGAGGTCCACGCCGGCCCGGCGGCCCACCACGCCGAGGGCACTGGCGAAGCACGCCGCGAATCCGGCGGCGAAGAGCTGCTCGGGGTTGTTGCCCTTACCGCTACCGCCCAGTTCCTTCGGGGGCGCGAGCTGCAGGTCCAGAGAGCCGTCCGAGAGAACGGCACGGCCGTCGCGGCCGTGGGTGGCGGTCGCGACCGCGGTGTAGAGCGCGTCCATGGGTGATACGTCCTTCTGTGACGGGCTTCGACGGGGGGCGCCGCTACCGCACGGCACGGGCCCCGATGTCGGAGCGTGTGATGAGAGCGCCTTCTCCGGCGCCGGTGCGCACTGATCGATACCGAGATCCTGTGCGACCCACCAGGAGAGGCCACAGGCCTGGCGGCAGGAGGGCCGCCCGGACTCGTGGAGCACGAAGAAGGCAGAACGTTCGTTCTCCCGCGAAGCCTGCACGAAGAAAGCCCCGACGTCAACCACGTCGCGGCAGTCGACCAGCCCTTTCACTTTCACTCGACGTCCCCTTGAGGGAGAACGGCCGGTGCCGGCGAGTGCGGGCCCGCGCGCCGGTGCCACACCTGGCAGCGCCTGCCGCTGTCGGCGGGCGGAGATGCCGGTGCGTTTGTCCCGCCCAGCCGCCCAGCCGCTCAGGCCGGTCAGGGCGGTCAGGCCGGTCAAGGACTACGAGGGCTTGGCCGCCATCCGATGAGGCCGATCGTTCTCTCTCGCTCTTCGATAGCCTTGACGCATGAGCCAGAGGACCAAAGAAGCCGGCACGTCGGAAGCGCGAGCACGACTGCTCAACACAGCGACCAGGATCTTCTACGCCGAGGGGATCCACTCCGTAGGCGTCGACCGGATCGTGTCGGAGGCACAGGTCACCCGTGCCACGCTGTACCGCCACTTCGCCGGCAAGGAGGATCTCGTCCTCGCCTACCTCCAGCAGGCCGACCGGGACCTCCGGGCACAGATCGAGGCGGCCCAGGCGGCCGAGGAGTCGGGGGCCGGCAAGGTCCGCGCCGTGTGCCGGGCCATCACCGCGGGAATCCGTTCCCCGGGCTTCCGCGGATGCGCGTTCCTCAACGCGGCGGCCGAGTACCCCGACCCGGAGCACCCGGTTCACCGGGCCGTCCTGGCTCACCGGCAGTGGTTCCAGGAGACCGTCACACAGCTGCTGTCCCAGACCGGCTCCGCACCCGCCGGTCCCGCCGGCCGGCATCTCGTCATGCTGCGGGACGGTGCCATGGCCTCCGGCTGCCTCGCCGACCCCGACATGGTCTGCGAGACCTTCCTCCAGGGCGTCGAGGAGATTCTCCGGGCCCGCGCCGCCTGACGGCCGCGCCGCTCGCCGCGGCCGTCAGGCCCCCATCGGGCCAGCCGCTCCTGGTCCTCCGCGACCGGGTCCCTCGGCCCACCTGCGGGATCCCGTACCTCCGGATCCCGTACCGGACGTGCCGGCCGGCGTGACGACTCGGGTTCCCGCAGCCGGAGCGGGTGTTCCCGCTGCGCCCATTCGCGCGTGACCGGACCGGTGCGCATGCCCCCGGCGGGCCTCCGGGCCGCCCACGGCCATGCCGATGCGGCCGGCGAGCACGCCCCCGAGGATCGAGGACGCACACGCCCATGTCCTGCATGCGCAGGGCGACCAGGACGTCCGCGCGGCGCGCCTGTTCCGGAGTGAGGCTCTCCGTACTCGATGCCGTCCTGTCATTCGCCGGGGCGGCACACGGAGTGTGTCGCCGTCCCGAGCGCCTGACGATGGAGCGGGTCCAGGTGCTCCAGCACGGCTCCCGACCCGGTGGCCAGGGCCGACTGCACCGTGCATGCGAGGGGCTTCTCGCGCAGTGCCTGCGTGTCCTTCAGTTCCTGGAGCAGGGCCGTGGTCAGCCGGTCGAGCTGCTCGCGGATCGGGCCCAGTTCGGGGCGCGTCGTGGGCGCCTGGTCCGGGTGAGCACTCCAGCGGGCGAACAGGCCCTTCTGCACGGCCTTGCTCGCGGTGATCTGGTCCTGGAAGAAAGCCACCGCGTCGTCGGGGTTCACCCCGGAAGCCTCGGCCTGAGTCCGGACCTGCTCGAGTACCCGTGCCTCGCGCACCGGGTCCTCGATGGGCGAGCCGGTGCCGAACTTGGACGCCGCCACGTCATCGCTCACGAGGAGGCGCTGGATGACGAGGTCCGTCAGCGGACCCAGCGGACCGAGGGGCTTGGCCGTACGCACCGTGCTGCTGACGGGTGCGTCGGCGTTCGCAGGGGCGTCGGCGGCCACGGCCTGAGGGACGGTCAGCACGGTAGCGGCCCCCAGAAAGCCGGTGATCGCGGCGTAGCGGGCCATGTGGTTGCGCAGGTTCAACGATCTGCCTCGGTTCTCGATGGACTGGGGAAGCGGGCCGCGCAGGGGCGAAGCCGCCCGCGTGCGGCGGAAGTGGTCCGTCTGCTTCACCGGGCCGTCACCGGGCTCGGGACGGGCCGGGCAGGGGGATGGCCTTGAAGATGCCGCACGGGTCGTACCGGTGCTTGGCGGTGAGCAGCCGCTCGGTGTTGGGGCCGTAGGCGTGTGCGATCTGGTCGGCCGCGTCCGGGCCGAGCAGGTTGGGATAGCCGCCCGGCAACGCATCGGGTTCGAGGGCGTGGGCCAGGTCGCCGGCCCAGGCTCGGTGCTCCTGCGCCCGGGAGTCGTCAGGCTCCCACCGGGCGATGATCTCGATCATCAGGTGCGGGTCGCGGTTGCCGAACGCCGTGTCCCTCACGGGCACCCGGGTCGCGGCACCGTGCAGGCTGTGCACGGACACCGCCGAACGGGGCGAGGTCAGGGTGGCACCC
Source organism: Streptomyces sp. NPDC006384 (assembly GCF_042870695.1). Lineage (NCBI taxonomy): Bacteria > Bacillati > Actinomycetota > Actinomycetes > Kitasatosporales > Streptomycetaceae > Streptomyces > Streptomyces sp. NPDC006384. Next base: position 324,294 of record NZ_JBIAHR010000001.1, on the reverse strand, counting down.
GCGAGGCTCAGCACGTCCCGCACTCCGGAGGTCAGGGACGCAACGGAACGCGTGCGGATCTCGACGTGCCGGCCGAAGGGGAACTGCGCGTCGATGGCCGCGAGCATCGCGGGCACGGTGACGCGGGCGACCTGGGAGACGAGAGGCTTGCCCAGGCCGTCCACCCGCGCCAGCGCGTGTTCCCCCGCTTCCTCATCGTCGCCGCTCCAGGTCGGCGAGAGGAAGACCACGGGCTTGCCGTCGGAGCCGGGCAGGACGCCGGACTGCACGGTCAGCTCGTCCGGGCACTCCTCCAGCACGTCCGCCAGGCCGGCCAGGACGGGCCCGGCCTGCTCCCAGGGGTACAGCACCATGCCGGAGAGCAGCGTCGGCACGGGGTGAAGACGTACGCGCATGGAGGTGACGACACCGAAGTTCCCGCCACCGCCTCGCAGGGCCCAGAACAGATCCGGCTCCCGCTCCGCGTCGGCCGTGACGACCGAGCCGTCGGCCAGCACGACCTCGGCGGACAGCAGGTTGTCCAGGGCGAGACCGAAGCGGCCGCTGAGCGGCCCGTAGCCGCCGCCGAGAGTCAGGCCCGCCATGCCGACGGAACCGGCGGTGCCGGTCGCCGCCGTCAGCCCGAAGGGCTGGGCCGCGGCGACGAGGTCGGCGGCCGTTGCCCCTCCCGCCACCTCGGCGGCCCTTGCCCCCGGATCCACCGACACCTGGCGCATCCCTGAGAGATCGATGGTCAGGCCTCCGTCGGCCAGGGCCCTCCCGGCCCAGTCGTGTCCGCCACCGCGCACGGTGAGAGGGACGCCGAACTCGCGCGCTGCCAGTACGGCGGTCGCCACCTCGGCCGGATCGGCGCACCGGACGATCACGCCCGGGCGGGCGGAGACGGCGCCGTTCCAGATGTGCCGGCCCGTGTCGTACTGCGCCCCGGTGGTCATCACCGAACCTACGGGGATGGTCCGCCGCAGGGTGTCGGTCAGGCGGCCGAGTTGCGGGTGTGTGGTCATGGTCGTGGCACCTCAGTCCTGGTGAACTTGGCAGAATCCGTGGGGAGCGGCGTCGCGTCGTGAGCCATGGCCGGACGGGGCCGCGGGGTGGCCGGACGGAGGCCGTGGTGCGGCCCGGACGCGGCAGCCCGGCCGGTGAGGCGGTCGTGTGAGGGTGTGTCACTCGGCGTTGCGGGCAGCCTCTTCGATGATCCGGGTGACGGTGGCGGGGCGGCTGATCATCACGGCGTGGGAGGCGTCGACCTCTTCGATGTGTGCGCCGGCACGCTGGGACATCGAGCGCTGGACCGCGGGAGCGATGGCGCGATCCTGGCGGGTGATCAGACTCCAGGCGGGAATGGTGCGGAAGGCTTCCCGGGCGCTGGCATCGGTGACGGCCTTGGTGTTGGCGGGCCGCTGGGTGGCCGCCAGCACCGCAGCCGTGGTCTTGTCGACGTCCCCCGCGAAGACCTCCCTGAAGTGGTCCGGATCGATGGACACGTCCGTTCCGTCCGGAACCGCCGTCGACACCAGCGGGATGGACGTCGAGGACCGGGCGGCCAGGTCCCCCACCGTCTCACCCTTCACCGGAATGAAACCGGCGATGTAGACCAGGGCCTTCACATCCGGGTCCGAGGCGGCCGAGTTGGTGATCACCGCACCCCCGTAGGAATGCCCCACCAGCACTACCGGGCCCTTGATCGTGGACAGGTAGCTGGACACGTAGGCCGTGTCGCTGGTCAGTCCCTGCAGCGGATTGGCGATGGCCCGCACCGGATAACCGTCCTTGCGCAGCCGCTCCAGCACCCGCGACCAACTCGAGGAATCCGCCCACGCCCCATGTACCAGAACCACCGTCGGCTTCACCGGCGCCGACGCCTCGGAAGGCCCTCGACCGGTCGCCAGCGCCGCCCCCGGAGCGGTCGTGACACCCAACAGCGTCAGAGCACCGGCGGCGAGCGCGATACGACGCGGAACACGGAAACCCATGATGTGACCTCTCGAAATCGACGACGGACCCACTGCGCGCGGACCCGGACACAGAAGGCGGGCGCTGCACAGACACGGACCGCAGCCGGCCGCAGATCCGCCGGCCGGGCAGCGGCGAACCACCCCACCCACCCGTCCTGTGACAGGCCTAGTGACACCAGGCCCGCCCACCGAAGGAGAACGTTCGGTGGCAGCAAGGGAAGCGTGCCGAACAGAACTTGTCAAGACCGAACGTTCTATCTCGCTTTTGCTAGCCTGACGCCATGCACCCGACCCCGGAAAGCGGAAGCGCCTCCGAAGCGCGAGCGCGGCTGCTCACCACGGCGACCAGGATTTTCTACGCGGAGGGGATCCACTCCGTCGGCATCGACCGGATCACCATGGAAGCGAAGGTGACCCGGGCCACGCTGTATCGGCACTTCGCGGGCAAGGAAGAACTCGTCCTCGCCTACCTCGATCGGGCCGACCGGGGAATCCGCGCCCGGATCGCCGCCGCCCGGGCGAGCAGCCCGTCAGACGTCGGCAGGGTGCAGGCCGTCACCGAGTCCCTCACCCACGGCATCCTGCAGCCCGGCTTCCGCGGCTGCGCCTTCCTCAACGCGGCAGCCGAATACCCCGACCCCGCCCATCCGATCCACCAAGCCGTCCTGGGCCACCGGCAATGGTTCCTGGACACCATCACGGAGTTGCTGGCACCGATCGGCGACGCACCCCCCGGGCCGGCCGCCCGCCACCTCGTCATGCTCAGGGACGGCGCCATGGCGGCCGGCTGCCTCTTCGACCCCGAACTGGTCTCCGCCACCTTCCTGAAGGGCGTCGACGGACTCCTCCTGGCCCGCGTCGGCTCGGTGACCGGGTCCGCCCCTCCCCCCTCCCTCGCCGGCACCACCGACCAGGCACCCTGACCCTTCCGGCCCCGCCACCGTGCCGGCCGTCCTGGGCCGCCACGGTGTCATGCACGTCAGCAGGCTCACCGAACCACGCGGTGCCGCCCCGTCCGCCACCGGCCGTCACACCGCCCGCCCCACCGCGCTGGACCGGATCGACCGCACCCCCGGCCCGGCCGACCGGTGCTCGCGCCTCCTGCGGCCGACCGCCGAAGGGCGCGCCCGCCACGCCGTACGGTGCAGGCGACGGGCCTCCCGCCTCTCCGGCACGTCCGAACGCCCGTGCACGTGACCTTCGCTCCCGCAAGGCCGATACTTCCGGCAGGGGGTCTCCCGTCGTCCCCCGTCCGCACGCCCAGCAGACGGGACGGCCCGACACCGTAGTCGGCACGAAGTCGGCACCACTTACCGCCGGCTCCGCTCACGACCGCTGCGGGCCACCTAGGTCGACACCTGCCCACAGCCACTCTCACCAGCCAGAACGCCAGTCGAAGACTCGCCCACCGCCCTCCCTGGAGGTATTAGTGAAGATGCTCATCAACGTCGCCGAGACCGTGGTCGCGGACGCGCTGCGGGGGATGGCGGCCGCCCATCCCGAGCTGACCGTGGATGTCGAGAACCGGGTGATCGTGCGGCGGGACGCCCCCGTGGCCGGGAAGGTCGCCCTGGTGTCCGGGGGCGGGTCGGGGCACGAGCCGCTGCACGGCGGGTTCGTGGGGCCGGGGATGCTGTCGGCGGCCTGCCCGGGCGAGGTGTTCACCTCGCCGGTGCCGGACCAGATGGTGCGTGCCGCGGCGGCCGTGGACGGTGGTGCCGGGGTGCTGTTCGTCGTGAAGAACTACACCGGTGACGTCCTGAACTTCGACATGGCCGCGGAGCTGGCCGAGGACGAGGGCATCCGGGTCGCGAAGGTGCTGGTCGACGACGACGTGGCCGTCACGGACAGCCTGTACACGGCGGGGCGGCGCGGTACCGGCGCGACGCTGTTCGTGGAGAAGATCGCGGGCGCCGCCGCCGAGGAGGGACGTCCGCTGGAGCAGGTGGAGGCGATCGCCCGCCGGGTCAACGAGAGCTCCCGCAGCTTCGGCGTCGCGCTGAGCGCCTGCACCACGCCGGCCAAGGGCAGCCCGACCTTCGACCTGCCCGACGGTGAGCTGGAGCTCGGCATCGGCATCCACGGGGAGCCCGGGCGGGAGCGACGGCCGATGATGACCTCCGGCGAGATCGCCGAGGCCGCGGTGGAGGCGGTGCTGTCCGACCTCGCTCCCCGCAATCCTGTACTGGTCCTCGTCAACGGCATGGGCGCGACGCCGCTGCTGGAGCTGTACGGCTTCAACGCCGAGGTGCAGCGCGTGCTCGGCGAGCGCGGTGTCGCCGTCGCCCGCACGCTCGTCGGCAACTACGTGACCTCCCTCGACATGGCCGGCGCCTCGGTCACCCTGTGCGAGATCGACGAGGAGCTGCTAGGCCTGTGGGACGCGCCGGTGCGGACGCCGGGGCTGAGGTGGGGGATCTGAGCGCGGACGCGGGAAAGGATGGCACCGTACCTACCAGGCAAGGAGATCCAGTGCTCGACGCCGATTTCTTCCGCCGCTGGATGACGGCGACCGCCGCGTCGGTCGACCGCGAGGCGCAGCGGCTCACCGCCCTCGACTCGCCCATCGGCGACGCGGACCACGGCAGCAACCTCCAGCGCGGGTTCACTGCGGTGACGGCCACGCTGGAGAAGGAGGCCCCCGGCACGCCCGGCGCGGTCCTGACGCTGGCGGGACGTCAGCTGATCTCGACGGTCGGCGGCGCCTCCGGGCCGTTGTACGGGACGCTGCTGCGCCGCACCGGCAAGGCGCTCGGGGACGCCGCCGAGGTGAGCGTGGAGCAGCTGGCGGAGGCGTTGCGGGCGGGGGTGGACGCGGTCCGGACGCTCGGGGGCGCGGCGCCGGGCGACAAGACCATGGTCGACGCGCTGGTGCCGGCCGTCGAGGCCCTCGGCGACTCGTTCGCCGCGGCCCGTGCCGCCGCCGAGGAGGGCGCGCGGGCGACCACGCCGCTGCAGGCCCGCAAGGGCAGGGCGAGTTATCTGGGTGAGCGCAGCATCGGGCACCAGGATCCGGGGGCCACGTCGGCGGCGCTGCTGATCGCGGGACTCCAGGAGGCGTCCGGTGAGTGACGGGAAGCTGGTCGGGATCGTGCTGGTGTCGCACAGCGCGCAGGTCGCGGCGTCCGTGGCCGAGCTGGCGAAGGCGCTGTCCGGCGGTGGTGCGGAGGTTCCCGTCGCGGCGGCGGGCGGCACCGCGGACGGCGGCTTCGGCACCAGCTACGAGCGGGTCTCCGCGGCCGCCGCGTCCGTGGACCGCGGGGCGGGGGTCGCCGTCCTCGCCGATCTGGGCAGCGCGGTGCTCACCGTGAAGGCGCTGCTCGCCGAGGGCGACGAACTGCCGCAGGACACCCGTCTGCTGGACGCCCCGTTCGTCGAGGGCGCGGTCGCCGCGGTCGTCACGGCGGCGACGGGTGCCGGCATCGCGGCGGTGGAGGCCGCCGCGGCCGAGGCGTACTCCTACCGCAAGGTGTAGCGGGGGACGGCGGGGGACGGTACGCGTGTCGTCCCCCGCCGTCCGGACGGCCGCCCACGCGTCACCGGGCGGTCCGGCCCCCGGCCGCGAACTTCCGGGCCAGCCGTTCCCCCGCCCGTTCGGTGGCGGCCGTGTCCTCGATGCGTCCGGTCCCGCTGTCCTTGAAGACGATGTACGTCACCCCGGAGGGGGTGCCGCCGCTGCTCGGGTCGGCGGGGACGCCGAGCGACTTCGCGGCGGCGTAGGACGCCTCGCCGATGATGCCGCTCGGTCCGACGTCGCCGACGACGGCGTATCCCACCCGGTCCCCGTGGACGACGGCCACGACGGACCCGCCGCGTACGCCGTCCTCGCGCGGGTTCCAGATGCCGCTCGGCTGGGGCACGACCACGTAGGGCAGTTTCTCGGCGTCCAGCGGGCGGCCGTCGGACCGTGTGTAGGCGGTGGCGGCGGTGAAGTGCGGGTCGGTGCGGGAGTTGCACCGGTCGCCGGGCCGGCCGTCGCAGTCGACGTCCAGGTCGGCCTTCCAGTAGACGGCGTCCCGGGTGCCGCAGACGGGGATGTCCGCCGGGGTCCCGGCGTCGCTGCGGTACCGGCCCCGCGAGACGGCCGCGCAGTCCCGGGTCCGGGCCAGCAGGTCGGCGGCGCGGACGGGTCCGCGGTCCGCGCCGTCCGCCGCCCGGGTGCCGGGGCCCGCCGGGGGACGGGGCCGCGTGCCGGAGCGGGAGCCGGCCTCGCGCGCGGGCCGCCGGCGGAGCGCGGTGCCGGGCGCGGACCGCTCCGGGGTCCGGGGGCCCGCCTCGGGCACCGGCCGCGCCGGGGGCTGCTGGGCTGCGGTCCGGGGCGGGGCCGGCGGGGCGGGGAACGTCGTGGGGGCGAGCAGGGCGGCGCCGGCCGCGACCAGTGTCAGGGACTGGACACGCACGTTGTGGCCTCTCCTGGGGGGCATGGGGGTCGTTCGGCCCCATCTGTCCCCGGTCCGGCCGCGGACACCACCAGCACAGGGCCAGACGGTGCACACCCGGGTGGGCGACCCGGGGGCGGGCGGGGCCGGTGCTGCGTCTTCCCGGCCCCGCCCGGCCGCCCGTGCCGGCGCGGCATCAGCGACGACAGCGGTCCGCGCCGTCGGCCGCAACGTCCCGTCCTGCGGAGGGACTTCGGCCGTGAGGGGACTCAGCATACGGAATGCCCCGGGGCGGCCGGGCACCACGCCCTCTTGATGTGATCGCGTCACGACGGCATATTGGTCCGGACCATTGCCGTCTGGCCGTCCCGGGAGGCAGAGCCGTGCGAGGCGTTCCCGTTCCCCCTCCCCACCACGTCCCGCGCCGTACCCTCCTTCGCCGCTGCGTCCTGTTCTGCGGCGCCCTCGTCCTGGTCACGTCCTGCGGCCGGGGCACGGGCGGTGACGGCGGTGACGGCGGGCCGCCGGGCGCTCCGACGGGCGTCACCGCGGCCGCGGGCAGCGCGACCAGCGTGCACGTGATGTGGAACGCCGTCGACGAGGCGGAGGTCTACGAGGTGTACCGCGACGCCGCCAAGGTGAAGGAGGTCCCGGCGTCCGCACGCATGGTGGACGTGACCCGTCTGCGCCCCTCGACCGCCTACGTCTTCACCGTGCGGGCCCGCGGCGCCGACGGGCGGCTCGGGCCCGGCAGCGAGGAGGTCCGCGCGACGACCCCGGCCGCGGCGTCCGCCGACCGCGCCGCCCCCACCCGCCCGCCGGGTGCGCACGGCCGGGCGGCGGGCAGCCGGGCCGTACAGCTCGCCTGGACCGCCGCGACGGACGACCGGGGCGTCGTCTCGTACGACGTCTACCAGGGGAACACCAAGATCCACAGCGTCGGCGGGGCGCAGACGGCCGCCGTCGTGACGGGCCTGCGTCCGGGCACCCGCTACACCTTCACGGTCCGGGCGCGGGACGCCGCCGACAACCTCTCCCCCGCCAGCACGCCCGTCCGCCTCACCACCCCCGGCACCGACGACGGCCGCGCCACCGCGCCGTCCGGTCTGCGCGCGGCGGCTCACCGCGCCGACGGCGGCTACCACATCGACCTCGACTGGATCCCGCCGCGTACGGACGGCGTGGTCACCGAGTACGAGATCCACCTGGACGGCAACAGGGCCACCTCGCTGGTGTACGGCGGTGACGCGCCCCGCGACCGGGCCGAGTACAGCTTCTACGCGGGACAGGAGGCCGGCGTCACGCACCGGGTGCGGGTCCGGGCGAAGCTGCCCGACGGTACGTGGGGCGGTTTCTCGGAGGAACGGACGGTGACGACGGGCCCGGCCAGGTGACGCACCGGCGTGCGGGGGCCGACGGGGGCCGACGGGTGTGTCACCTGGCCGGTCGCGCCCGGCATGCGGGTCCCGCCGGGGCCCTGTTGGCTGCCCCTGAGGGGGGCACGGGCGATCCGAATCTCGGCGGCACCAGGGATGTACCGCCAACCGTGCCGCCGGAGGGCAGTCCACATGCGCATCTCACCGCCACTCCTCCGCCGCGGCCCGATCGTGGCGGCCGCCGCCGTACTGCCCGCCCTGGCCGCCGGGCCGGCAGCCGCGGGGCCGGGGATCTCCGTGAGCACCACCGGGGACACCGTGTCGGTCACGACCACCGCCTGCGCCCGGCTGAACGGGAGCTGGGGCACGGCGTCGCTGCTCACCAGCGTCCAGGGCAGCTTCGCCGAGGGGCGCCAGGTGGCGCTGACGGGGACCGCCGCCGGCCAGTCCGCCACCTGGAACGGCATCGCGCCGGGCACCTACACGGTCGTCGTCGTGTGCTCGAACAACAGCACCGCCGGCACCCAGGCGGTCATCGTCTCCTCGGCACCCTCCCCCTCCCCCTCCGCCTCCGTCTCCGCCTCGCCCTCGCCGAGCCGGACCGCCGCCTCGCCGTCGCCGTCGGTGTCGCCCCGCGGGGTCCTGGGCGGGGTCGGCGGGGCCGTCAAGGACTACGGCACGGTCACCCTCGCGGCGGGCGGCGCGCTGGTCGGCGCGGGGGTCATCGCGGCGGCCTGGTTCCTGCGGCGCCGTTCGAAGCCCTACCGGTTCTGAGCCGCGCCGGACGTCATCGGGCCGGGTCGTCGCCGGGCAGCTCGGCGAACTCGGCCAGCGCGTGCCTGAGCCACTGGGTCCAGAAGGTCTCCAGGTCGATGCCGGCCCGCAGCACCAGGTGCCGCAGCCGGTCCTCGGCGCTGTCCCGGCCCGGCGGGAAGTCGCGCTTCTCGATCTCCTGGTACTCGGCCAACTGCCGTTCGTGCGTCTCCAGATGGCGCCGCAGGTCGGCCTCGATGCCGGTGGTGCCGACCACGGCGGCGGCCCGCAGCCGCAGCAGCATGGTGTCCCGCAGGGGCCGCGGGTCCTGGGCGGTGGCGGTCCAGCGGGCCAGTTCGGCGCGGCCCGCGGGCAGGACCTCGTAGCTCTTCCTCTGCCCGCGGGCGGGCTGCTCCGACGGCAGTGCGCGGATCAGCCCCTGTGCCTCGAGCCGGCCCAGCTCCCGGTAGATCTGCTGGTGCGTCGCCGACCAGAAGTAGCCGATCGACCTGTCGAACCGGCGGGTCAGCTCCAGCCCCGACGACGGCTTTTCGGCCAGGGCGGTGAGGATCGCGTGCGGGAGTGACATGGGCTCATCCTAGGGACGGGCCCCGCCGGCTCCCCGCGCTCTCGCCTACAGCGCCGCCGCCAGTTCGGTGCCCTGCTTGATGGCGCGCTTGGCGTCCAGTTCGGCGGCCACGTCGGCGCCGCCGATGAGGTGGGCCTTGCGCCCGGCGGCGACCAGCTCGTCGTACAGGTCGCGGCGCGGCTCCTGGCCGGTGCACAGGACGATCGTGTCGACCTCCAGTACGGTGGACTCGCCGTCGACGGTGATGTGCAGGCCGGCGTCGTCGATGCGGTCGTAGCGCACGCCCGGGACCATGGTGACGCCGCGGTGCTTGAGCTCGGCGCGGTGGATCCAGCCGGTGGTCCTCCCGAGTCCGGCGCCGACCTTGGTGGTCCTGCGCTGGAGCAGGTGGACGGTGCGCGGCGGTGCCGGGCGCTCGGGCGCGGCGAGGCCGCCGGCGGTCCGGTAGTCCGTGTCGACGCCCCAGAGACGGAAGTACGTCTGCGGGTCCTCGTGGGCCTTGTCGCCGCCGTCGGTGAGGAACTCGGCGACGTCGAAGCCGATGCCGCCGGCGCCGAGGATCGCGACGCGGTCGCCGACGGGGGCGCCGTCGCGCAGGACGTCCAGGTAGCCGAGGACGCTCGGGTGGTCGACGCCGGGGATGTCCGGTGTGCGCGGGGTGACGCCGGTGGCGACGACGACCTCGTCGTAGGCGGTGAGGTCGTCCGCGGTCACCCGGGTGTTCAGCCGTACGTCGACGCCGTGCGCGTCCAGCTGGGTGCGGAAGTAGCGCAGCGTCTCGTCGAACTCCTGCTTGCCGGGGACTCGGCGGGCGACGTCGAGCTGGCCGCCGATCCCGCTCGCGGCGTCGAAGAGGGTGACCTCGTGGCCGCGTTCGGCGGCGCTCACCGCGCAGGACAGTCCGGCGGGGCCGGCGCCGACGACGGCGACGCGCTTGCGCAGCCGCGTCGGGGAGAGGACCAGTTCGGTCTCGTGGCAGGCGCGCGGGTTGACCAGGCAGGAGGTGAGCTTCCCGCTGAACGTGTGGTCCAGGCAGGCCTGGTTGCAGCCGATGCAGGTGTTGATGGCCTCGGGGCGGCCCGCCGCCGCCTTGGCGACGAAGTCGGGGTCGGCGAGCATCGGGCGGGCCATCGACACCATGTCGGCGGTGCCCTCGGCGAGCAGCTGCTCGGCCAGGTCGGGGGTGTTGATGCGGTTGGTGGTGACGAGCGGCACGGACACCTCGCCCATCAGCCGCCTGGTGACCCAGGTGTAGGCGCCGCGGGGCACGGAGGTGGCGATGGTGGGGATGCGGGCCTCGTGCCAGCCGATGCCGGTGTTGATGATCGTCGCCCCGGCGGCCTCGACGGCTTTGGCGAGGGTGATCACCTCGTCCAGCGTGGAGCCGCCGGGGACGAGGTCGAGCATGGACAGGCGGTAGACGAGGATGAAGTCCTCGCCGACCGCCTCGCGCACCCGGCGGACGATCTCGACGGGGAAGCGCATCCGGTTCTCGTAGGAGCCGCCCCAGCGGTCGGTGCGGTGGTTGGTGCGCGCGGCGACGAACTCGTTGATGAGGTAGCCCTCGGAGCCCATGATCTCGACGCCGTCGTAGCCGGCCCCGCGGGCGAGGCGGGCGGTGCGGGCGTAGTCGTCGATCGTGCGCTCGACCTCGGCGTCGGTCAGCTCGCGGGGCACGTGGGGGCTGATCGGTGCCTGGAGGGGGCTCGGCGCGACCAGGCGGGCGTGGTAGGCGTAGCGGCCGGAGTGCAGGATCTGCAGGGCGATCCGGCCGCCCTCGCGGTGCACGGCGTCGGTGACGGTCCGGTGCCGTCCGGCCTCCTCCTCGGTGGTGAGCTTGGCTCCGCCCTCGTAGGGCCGGCCCTCGTCGTTGGGGGCGATGCCGCCGGTGACTATCAGGCCCACTCCCCCGCGGGCGCGGGCGGCGTAGAAGGCGGCCATGCGCTCGAAACCGCGCTCGGCCTCCTCCAGGCCCACGTGCATGGAGCCCATGAGGACCCGGTTGGGCAAGGTGGTGAAGCCCAGGTCGAGCGGGCTCAGCAGGTGGGGGTAACGGCTCATCGGGCCCTCCGTGCGCGGTGTCGTGCCTCTGTTGTAGAGGACGGCCGCCACCTTATGCAACTAGTTGCATAAGGTGGCGTCGCACACAGTCGGGGCCCTGCGGGCCCGTGTCAGCGGCTCTCCAGCCGCACGTGCAGCTCGCGCTCCTGGTCACCGGAGGCCATGCTCAGGTCCTGCACGGTGAACAGGGAGTCGAGGGTGGTGCGGAACCGTTCGACCGCCCAGTAACCGCCCTGCACGTCGGCGTCGACGGACGCCCCGAGCCGGGCGGGGTCGCACTGGCCCTGGTGGGCGTCGGCCACGTCGAAGGTGCCGAGCCACACGGTCGGGCGGACCTCGTGGCAGTCCCGTGTCACGTCGCCCGCGTGCCGGTCGGAGGCGAAGCAGGCGCACAGGGCGTCGAACACGGTCCGGGCGTCCTCCTTGCTGCAACCGCTCAGCTCCACCGAGACGGACTCCGGGTGCAGTCGCTCACCGTCCATCGTGATCGCTCCTCTCCTGGCCGGCACTGCGCCGCCGCAGGCCGTTCCCGGCACGGACGTCCCACTCCGGCCGTGCTCGTATCACCAGAAAAGCACCACATCGGGCGAAGCACTACCGGCGCGTACCGGAACAGACCGGAGCAGGCCGGAACGGAGAGGGACAGAGCGGAACGGTCCGGCATCGTCCCGTCCCGTCCCGTCAGCCGGTCCGTCCGTGCTCCCGTACGCCGATCACCACGTGGGCGTACAGCTCCTCGCAGACCGCGAGGCGGGTCGTCAGGCCGGCGCGGGTGAAGGCGGCGACGGCCGCGGGGGCCTGGCGTTCGCTCGTCTCGGTCAGCAGGCAGCCGCCGGGGGCGAGCCAGGCGGGCGCCTCGGCGGCGACCCGGCGCAGTACGTCGAGTCCGTCGGCGCCGCCGTCGAGGGCGGCGAGCGGCTCGTGGTCACGGGCCTCGGCGGGCAGCAGGGGGACCTCGCCGGTGGGGACGTAGGGCACGTTGGCGGCGAGTATGCCGACGCGGCCGCGCAGGGTGCCGGGCAGCGCCTCGAAGAGGTCGCCGGTGTGCACGTGGCCGCCGGCGGCGGCGAGGTTGCCGCGGGCGCAGCGCACGGCGGCGGGGTCGATGTCGGCGGCGTGCACCTCGGGACGGCCGAGGGCCGCGGCCAGGGCTGCGCCGACGGCGCCCGTGCCGCAGCACAGGTCGACGACGACGGCCGCGTCGGGCGCGTGGGCGAGGGCCTGGTCCACCAGGAACTCGGTACGGCGCCGGGGGACGAAGACCCCGGGGGACACGGCGATGCGCAGTCCGTGGAACCCGGCCCAGCCGAGGACGAGTTCGAGGGGCAGGCCGGTGACGCGGCGCTCGACCAGAGCGGCGGCCTCCCCGGGGGTGCGGGCGGTGGCGAGGATCAGTTCCGCCTCGTCCTCGGCGAAGACGCAGCCCGCGGCGCGGAGCGCGGCCACGACCGAGTCACGGGAGGGGAAGGCGGAGGGAGAAGAGGAAGAGGAAGAAGGGGACGCGGGGGTCGGTGGAGACATGGGGCGAGAGCCTTTCGGGAACCGAAGGGCGCTCTCGTGGTCATCCGTCGCCGGTGACCGCACCGCCGGGGGAGGAGAGCACCCGGGCCGACACAGCGGTAATGGGTCTCACCTCCCAGGTGTACGGCGGCCGGGTCGTCCCGCGGCCGCCGGTCACATTACTACCCCGGACGATCAGACGCCGACGGATTCCTCCATCTCCTCTTCCGCCTCCTGCTCGGCGTCGTGCTCCGCCTTCTTCCCCTCCGGCCGCGCGTGCTTCGGGTGGGCCGGGTGGGCGGGCACCGGGGCGGACGCGGTGGCCCGTTCGCGCAGGGCGGCGACGCCCGTCACCACGAGGCCGAGCAGCAGCCAGGCGGCCAGGGTCCACAGGTTGCGGCCCAGCCCGTCGCTGTCGAAGTAGAGCAGGCTGCGGGCGCCCTCGACGAAGCCGGCGCCGTTCCAGAAGGAGTGCAGGGCGCCGAAGAAGCCGTTCTGCAGCTCGGGCCGGAACAGGCCGCCGGAGGTGGTGAAGTTCAGCATCACGAACAGCACCATCATGGCGAGGGTGGTCCACCGCTTCAGGAAGGTGTGCAGGCCCACGCCGACGAACAGGATGCCGGCGGCGTAGAGCCAGGTCATGCCCCACAGGCCGGCCAGGTCGTGGTGCGCGAGATGGAAGACGGGCCCGGCGAGCAGGGCGCCGATGGCGCTGACGACGACCGAGACGCCGAGCGTCAGCAGGGCGCGGACGCGCATCGGCAGCGCGGCCCCGGCGGCGCCGATGGCGGCCACGGAGGCGTAGGAGCCGATGCTGACGGCGACCAGCAGGAAGAACAGGCCCTGTCCCGTCGGGTCGTCGTCGACCGGGGTGGCGACGTCGGTCACCTTCAGCGGGACGCCCTTGCCCTCGGCGAGGGGCGTGAAGACCTTCTCCACGGCCATGGCGCCCATGTCGGAGCCGGCGGTCGCCACGACGACCTCGGGTGACTTGTCGCCGGGGACGAAGGCGCCGGTGATGTCGCGGTGCCGGAGCAGGTCGACGGCCTCGTCGCGGGTGGGGACGGTCCGGACGTCCAGGGCGTCGCCGGCCTTGTCCTTGACCGTCTGGGCGATGACCTTGGCCTCGGGACCCGAGCCGACGACGGCGACCGGCAGGTGGTTGGGCTCGGGGTGGACGAAGGCCCCCATGTACGCGAGGCCCATCCCGATGCACATCAGCAGCGGGGTGAGCAGGTGCGTGAGCACGTGGCGCAGGGCGTGCGACCTCATCGGCTCACATCCTCCAATGGTTGGCTTATACAACTCTTCTTTCAGTTGTACTATACAACCAAGAGCGCGAGGAGGAATCCGTGACGGCAGCCGAGATGCCCGACGAGACGACCGTCACCACCGGTGCCCGCGGTGCGGCGGACGCGGCCGTGGAGACGATCCAGCGGGAGATGACGGCCTTCGCCCGCCGCGCCCGCGCCACGGCGGGCCGCATGCACCCCGAGCTGTCGCTGGTGTCGTACACGCTGCTCGGGCACCTGGAGGAGCGGGACGGCTGCCGGGCCACCGACCTGGCCGCGCACTACGCGCTGGACAAGTCCACCGTCAGCCGCCAGGTGGCCGCCCTGGAGCGTGCCCGTCTGGTCGAGCGCCGCGTCGACCCGGACGACCACCGGGTCCAGGTGCTGCATCTGACGGACGCCGGGCGGCGCATCCTGGCCCAGGTCACGGAGAGCCGCCGGACGGCCTTCCGGGAGCGGCTCGCGCACTGGCCCGAGGAGGACCTGCTCCGCTTCGCCGCGTATCTGGAGCGCTACAACGCGTGGCGGGAGCCGGAGAGCGGCGGGGACGCGGACCGGAGCGGTCCGGCGGCCACGTACGGTTGATCCCGTACACGCGGCCCACGCGACCGCGTACACACCGATCACCCCGCCGGGGACCCTCCCGCCCCGCCGGTCCGAAAGGCCCCCGCATGAACACCACCCGAGGCTTCACCGGGCGCCCGCGCACCGCCCGGCCGGGCCTGCCGCCCGGCCAGTACGACGCGGGCGACGACTGGCCCGTGCTGTCCGCCGAGGTCACCCCCGACCTGTCGTCCGACGACTGGACCTTCCGCGTCGGCGGTCTGGTGGCCGAGCCCCGCACCTGGAACCGGGCGGACGTCGACCGGCTGCCGCCCTCGGTGTACACGGGCGACATCCACTGCGTCACCGGCTGGTCGAAGTTCGGGGTGCGCTTCGGGGGCGTGTCCCTGGACGCCTTCCTGGACGCGGCCGGGCCGCTGCCGTCCGCCACGCACGCCGTCGCCTACGCGCACACCGGCTACACCGCGAACCTGCCGCTCGCGGACCTGACCGGCGGGCGCGCCTGGATCGTCCGGGAGTACGACGGCCGTCCGCTGACCCCCGAGCACGGCGGCCCGGCGCGGCTGGTGGTGCCGCACCTGTACTTCTGGAAGAGCGTCAAGTGGATCGCGGGCCTGGAGCTCCTCGACCACGACGAACCCGGCTTCTGGGAGAAGAACGGCTACCACGCGCGCGGCAACCCCTGGCAGGAGCAGCGGTACTCCGGTGACTGAGACGATGACGACGACACGTGACGCACGCGGCTTCACGCCCCCGACGCAATTCGCGGTGCCCGGGCGCATCGAGGTGTCCGGGCAGGTGGCGGGGAAGTGGCGGACGGCCACGCTCACGGAGATCCGCCGCGAGACGCCGCGCGCGGCCACCTTCCGGCTGGCGGTGCCCGGCTGGGCGGGCCATCTGCCCGGCCAGCACCTGATGCTGCGGCTGACCGCGCCCGACGGGTACACGGCCCAGCGCCACTACTCGCTGGCGTCCGCCCCGGACGGCTCGGGGCACATCGAGCTGACCCTGGACCACGTCGCCGGCGGCGAGGTGTCCGGCTGGTTCCACGAGGTGGCCCGGCCCGGCGACCGGATCGAGGTGCGCGGCCCGCTGAGCGGCTTCTTCGCCTGGCCCGGCGACCGGCCCGCGCTGCTGCTCGGAGCCGGCTCCGGGGTGGTGCCGCTGATGTCGATGGTGCGCCACCACCGGGCCATGGGGCTGACGGTGCCGCTGCGGCTGCTGGTGTCGGCGCGCAGCCGCGAGGAGCTGATCTACGCGCGGGAGTACGGCGCGGAGACGACGCCCGTGTTCACCCGCAGCGCTCCCGCCGGTACGCCGGTGGGCCGGCTGTCGGCCGCGCACCTGGCCCCGCTGCTCGCCGACCCGCCCGCCGGGGGCTGGGAGGCGTACGTGTGCGGCTCGAACTCCTTCGCCGAACACGCCTCGCGGCTGCTGGTGGCGGCGGGACAGCCGGTGGACCGGATCCGCATCGAACGCTTCGGCTGATCCGCGCGGCCGGGGGCCGGAGGGGGCCGGCCCTCGTCCGGTGACCCGACCACCCGGACCGCGCACGACTCCCCCGGCCCGCCCCCGGCGGCCGTCCGCACGCTCCCGGGCACACCCCTTGACCAGTGCTCCAGCGGGTCCCGCGCGCCTTCGTGCCGCATCGGTGCCGAACGAACTCACCTTGGGGATCTGGCGAGTCCTCCGACCACTCGCATACGGTGTGCTCACCCGTACGGCATGGCACCGAATCCGGCAAAGGCGGTCATCGATGGCCCTGTTCGACCTTCCGCTCGACGAACTGCGCGCGTACCGCAGCAAGTCCACCGAGCCCGAGGACTTCGACGTGTTCTGGGACAAGACCCTCCAGGAGGCCCGCGCACACGACCTCGACGCCCGTTTCGAACCGGTCGACACGGGGCTGTCCACGGTGCGGGTGTACGACGTGACGTTCGCCGGGTTCGGCGGTCACCCGGTCAAGGGCTGGCTGACCCTGCCCGCCGCGGCCGAGGAACCGCTGCCGCTGGTCGTGGAGTTCGTCGGCTACGGCGGCGGGCGCGGACTGCCGCACGAGCACCTGCTGTGGGCCTCCACCGGCCGGGCGCACTTCGTGATGGACACCCGCGGCCAGGGCAGCGCCTGGGGCGGCGGTGGCGGGACCGCGGACCCGGTCGGCGGCACGCCGGCGTACCCCGGGTTCATGACCCGCGGCATAGACGCCCCGGACAACTACTACTACCGCCGCGTGTACACCGACGCGGTGCGCGCGGTCGAGGCGGCCCGCTCGCACCCGCTGACCGACCCGGCGCGCACGGTGGCGCTCGGCGGCAGCCAGGGCGGCGGCATCACGATCGCGGTCGGCGGCCTGGTGCCCGACCTGTCGGCCGTGGCGCCGGACGTGCCGTTCCTCTGCGACTTCCCCCGCGCCACGACGCTCACCGACCGGCACCCCTACCGGGAGATCGGCTCGTACCTGAAGACGCACCGCGGCCGGACTGGGGACGCGCTGCGCACGCTCTCGTACTTCGACGGGGTGCACTTCGCGGCCCGCGGCCGGGCCCCGGCACTGTTCTCGGTGGCCCTGGAGGACCAGACCTGCCCGCCGTCGACGGTCTTCGCCGCGTTCAACGCCTGGGCGCACGACGACAAGACGATCGAGGTGTACGACTTCAACGACCACGAGGGCGGCGGCCCCTACCAGGAGGCCGCGAAGCTGCGCTGGCTGCGCTCCTACGCCTGATCCCTCCGGGACGCGGCGCCCCGGGCCCCGGCCGAGGGCCCGGGAACAGATGCGGCGCCGCCCGTGTTGACAGGGGTGGGACGGAACGACCGTCCCGCCCCTCCGCCGTCCACCGGTCGTGGTGGTACAGTGCGGTCAGCGCCTGTGCATGTCCCCCGTTTCTTGTCGAGGGGCGTCGGCGCGTTTTCCTCTCTCCGTTCGCCGGCACGTCCGTCGCGACGCGACCAGCGTGTCCGCTTCCCGGCACGACCTCGTGAGCAGGGTTCCACCCTGGCCTCCGAGCCGCCGTTCCCGCCGCCCGCAGGGCGCCGTCCGGCCCCTCCCCGCGGCTTCTCCCGCTCCTTCCTTCCGCATGTTCCACGTCATGTCCCACGTCTCATGCCCGCGTCCGTGAAAGGACCGATCACCTTGACCACCACACTCGAACATCCCCCCGTGCGGCAGTCCCCGGCCGGGATCGCCTCCGGTGTCCTCGACATCGACGCGGGAGACAGGGGCCACCTGCGCGGCCCGGGCCTGCGCCCCGGACCGGCCGACCCGCTCCTCTCCCCCGCGCTGATCCGCCGTCACGGCCTGCGCAGGGGCGACCTGGTCGAGGCCGTGCGCGGCGACCGCGGCGCCCTGACCGACGTCGTCCGGGTCAACGGACGCACGCCCGAGGCGCAGCGCGGGCGACGGCACTTCCGGGACCTGACCCCGCTCCACCCGCACGAGCGGCTGCGCCTGGAACATCCGGCGTCCGCACTGGCCGGGCGCGTGACCGATCTGCTCGCCCCGGTCGGGAAGGGCCAGCGCGGCCTGATCGTGGCCCCGCCCAAGACCGGCAAGACCGTCCTGGTCCAGCAGATCGCCGCCGCCGTCGCCGGCAACCACCCCGAGGCCCACCTGATGGTGGTGCTGCTCGACGAGCGGCCCGAGGAGGTCACCGACATGCGGCGCTCCGTCCGGGGCGACGTGTACGCCTCGACGTTCGACCAGAGCGCCAGGGAACACATCGCGCTGGCCGAGCTGGTGATCGAGCGGGCCAAGCGGCTCGTCGAGGCCGGCGAGGACGTCGTGATCCTCCTCGACTCCCTCACCCGCCTGTGCCGGGCGCACAACAACGCCGCGTCCGCCGGCGGCCGCACGCTCAGCGGCGGGGTCGACGCCGGGGCGCTGCTCGGACCGAAGCGGTTCTTCGGAGCCGCCCGCGAGACCGAGGAGGGCGGCTCGCTCACCGTCCTCGCCACCGTGCTGGTGGAGACCGGGTCGCGCGCGGACGACTTCTACTTCGAGGAGCTGAAGGGCACCGGCAACATGGAGCTGCGGCTGAGCCGGGAACTCGCCTCCCGCCGCGTCTTCCCGGCCGTCGACCTGACCGGCTCCGGCACGCGCCGCGAGGAACTCCTCCTCTCCGCGGCCGAGTCGGCGGCCGTACGGGGGCTGCGCAGGGCCCTCGGAGGCCGGGACGGGCAGTCGGGCACGGAGACGCTGCTCGAGCACATGCGGCAGACGCCGGACAACGCCACGTTCCTGCGGCGCGTCCAGCCGACGCTGCCCACCGGCTGACGGCCGGCCGCCGGCCGGCCGCCGGCCGCCGGCCGCCTGTCCGCTCGTCACCTGTCCGCTCGTCACCTGTTCGCCCGTCACCCCGCAGGGTCCGCTACGGCATCCGGGTGTTCACGGGGGCCGTCCGGCCCGGGCAGTGTGGCGTTTCGGGGACCCCTTCCTACGTTTGCGGTATGACTATCGGATTCTCATCCCGGGCGACGCGATCCACCTGTGTGCTCTGCGTGGCGGGCCTGCTGACGCTCATGCCGGCCGCCGCGGCCGCGCGTCCGGCACGCCCGGACCCCGCCCCGCCCGGCGGGCCCCGGGCGGTGGCACCGCAGCCCTCCCTGCTGTACCGCTCCGGCACACAGGTCCGGCTCCGCCCCGGCGCACCGGAGGTCCCCGATGTCTCCGCCCTGTCCTGGGTGGTGGCCGACGCCGGCAGCGGCGAGGTGCTGGCCGCGCACGACGCGCACCGCAGACTCCCGCCGGCCAGCACCCTCAAGACGCTGTTCGCGCTGACGGTGCTGCCGGTCCTGCCGGGCGGCATCCGGCACCGGGTGAGCGCCGGGGAACTGTCGGGAATCGGGCCGGGCAGCAGCCTCGTCGGTGTCGTGGAGGACCACACGTACCGCGTCTCCGACCTGTGGAACGGGGTGTTCCTCAACTCCGGGAACGACGCCGTGCGCGTCCTGGCCTCGCTCATCGGCGGCTGGGAGGCCACGGCCGAGCGGATGCAGGCCGAGGCCCGCGCCCTGGGCGCCCGCGACACCCAGGTGCGCTCGCCCGACGGCTACGACGCGCCGGGCCAGGTCTCCTCGGCGTTCGACCTGGCGGTCTTCGGCCGGGCAGGACTGCGCAACCCGGACTTCGCCCGGTACTGCGCCAAGGTGGACGCGATGTTCCCCGGCCGGGACGGGGAGTACGGGATCATGAACACCAACCGGCTGCTGACGGGCGCGGACGGGGTGGAGCCGTACCCGGGGCTGATCGGCATCAAGAACGGCTACACCAGCGGCGCCGGCAACACGCTCGTCGCCGCGGCCCGCCGCGAGGGGCGGACGCTGGTGGTGACCGTGATGAACCCCCAGGAGGGCGGCGGCCACGCCGTGTACGAGGAGGCACGCTCGCTGCTCGACTGGGGGTTCGAGGCGGCCGGGCGGGTCGAGCCGGTGGGCTCGCTGGAGCCCGCGGGCGCCCGGCCCCGGCCGGGTGCCGAGGCGGTGCGCGCGCCGGCGGCGCAGGCACGGCCGGCGGCGGACGGGCCGGGACGGCCGGGCTGGCCGGACGCGGGGGCGATCCTGGGCGCCGCGGGGCTCGGCGCGGGCGCCGTGGCACTGGCGCTGCGGCTCAGGACGGGACGGGTGGAGCAGGGCTGACCAGCCGGGGCCGGGTGCGGGCCCGGGTCAGAACACCGACAGGCCCGTGAGCGTCGTGAAGCGGTCCAGGGCGGCGACCCCGGCGACCGAGTTGCCCCGCTCGTCCAGGCCGGGGCTCCAGACGCACAGCGTGCAGCGGCCCGGCACGACCGCGATGATGCCGCCGCCGACCCCGCTCTTGCCCGGCAGACCCACCCGGTAGGCGAAGTCGCCGGCCGCGTCGTACGTCCCGCAGGTCAGCATGACCGCGTTGACCTGCTTGGCCTGGCTGCGGCTGAGCAGCCGGGTGCCGTCGGCGCGGACGCCGTGCCGGGCGAGGAACCCGGTGGCGAGGGCGAGGTCGGCGCAGGACGCGGTGACGGAGCACTGACGGAAGTACTGCTCCAGCAGGACCGGCACCGGGTTGTCGATGTTGCCGTAGGACGCCATGAAGTGGGCCAGGGCGGCGTTCCGGTCGCCGTGCGCCGTCTCGGAGGCGGCGACCTCCTCGTCGAAGGTCAGGTCCGGGTTGCCGCTCTCGGCGCGCAGGAAGGCGAGGAGTCCGCCCGCGGCGTCGCCGGTCCGGGTGTGCAGCCGGTCGGTGACGACCAGGGCGCCCGCGTTGATGAACGGGTTGCGCGGGATGCCGTTCTCGTACTCCAGCTGCACCAGGGAGTTGAACGGGTTGCCGGACGGTTCACGGCCCACGCGCTCCCACAGGGCGTCGCCCTCCAGGGCCAGGTCGAGGGCGAGGGTGAAGACCTTGGTGATGGACTGCACGGAGAAGGGCTCCCGCCACTCCCCCACGCCGTACACCGTGCCGTCCGGCTCGGCGACGGCCATGCCGAAGCGGCGGGGGTCGCAGGCGGCGAGCGCCGGGATGTAGTCGGCGGGCCGGCCCCTGCCGGGCGTCCGCTCGATCTCCTCGGCGATGCGCTCCAGGACCGGCTGGAAGGTCGTCGGCGTACTCATGGTCACCATCCTGCCCGGGGGTGTCCCGGCGTGCGGGGGTGGGGCTGGCCGCACCCTCTTCCCGGGGGCGGGCGTCATTCTGCGGGCGGGCGGCCGTTCACATACTGGAGCACATGGCCGATTCCATGGTGCTCAGCGAAATTCCAGCCGCCCGCGAGCGGAAAGAGGGACGGGAAAGGGGAAGCGATTTCTCCGAACTGTCACGGCGTATGACCGAAGCGGGTCTGCTGCGGCGCCGCCCGCTGTACTACACGGTGCGTTTCGGTGCCGTCGCCCTCGCGCTCGCGGGCGGGGTGGCGGCCTTCGTCGCCCTGGGGGACGGCTGGAGCCAGCTGATCGTCGCCGCGGTGATGGCCCTCGTCTTCGGCCAGCTGGCACTCGCCGCCCACGACCTGGCCCACCGGCAGGTCTTCTCGCGCCGGCGGCCCAGCGAGGCGGGCGGGCTGCTGGTGGCCAACCTCCTGCTGGGCATGAGCTACGGCTGGTGGATGAACAAGCACACCCGCCACCACGCCAACCCGAACCACGAGGAGAAGGACCCGGACGTCTCCCCCGACATCCTGGTCTGGTCGCAGCGCCAGGCGCGCGGGGCCCGGGGAATTCCCCGGTTCGTCGGAAAGCACCAGGCCGCTCTTTTCTTCCCGCTGCTGACGCTGGAGGGACTCAATCTGAGTTTCAACAGCTTCAAGGCGCTGCGCGGGCCGTCGATGAAACGGCCGGTGCTCGAGGGGACGCTGCTCGTCGCCCATTTCGCCGTGTACTTCGGCGGCCTTTTCACCGTCCTCTCCCCCGGCAGGGCGATAGCCTTCGTCGCCGTGCACCAGGGCCTGTTCGGCGTCTACCTCGGCTCGGTCTTCGCGCCCAACCACAAGGGCATGCCGATGATCGAGGAGGGCACGCGGCTGGACTTCCTGCGCCGGCAGGTGCTCACCTCCCGCAACGTGCGCGGCGGGGCGTTCGTCGACGTCCTCATGGGCGGCCTCAACTACCAGATCGAGCACCACCTGTTCCCGAGCATGCCGACCCCCGCGCTCGCCGACGCCCAGGTCATCACCGAGCGGTACTGCGCCGAACTGGGCGTCCCCTACCACCAGACCGGGCTGATCGCTTCGCACCGCGAGGCCCTGCGGCACCTGAGGCACGTCGGGGAGCCGCTGCGCGACGCCCGCTGAGCCACGGAGGCGGGGACACGCGCCGGGCCGCCCCTTCCGGTCTCCGGGAGGGGCGGCCCGCTCAGTTCCACAGCGCGCCTGCGAGCGCCACCCCCGCGAAGGCCGCGCCGAGACCGGCCGCCACGCTCGCCGTCACGTTGACGACGGCGAGCGGGCGGGCCCCGGTCCCGGCCAGCTTCAGCGTCTCGTAGGAGAAGGTCGAGTACGTCGTCAGGGCACCGCACAGGCCGGTGCCGAGGAACAGCTGGAGGCGGGGGCCGGCGGCCCCGGCGAGCACCGCGCCGGTCAGCACGCCGAGGACGAGGCAGCCGACGACGTTGACGGCGAAGGTGCCCCAGGGGAAGACCGGGTCGTGCCGGGACCGCACCGCGCGGTCGGTGAGGTGGCGCAGCGGTGCGCCGACCATGGCGCCCGCGACGACCAGCAGCCAGTTCACGACGGCACCCCGCCCTCCGGGGCGTCGCGGGCGGGACGGTTCATGCGGGCCTCCGCCCCAGGACGCGGCGGGTCGCCCACGCGGCGAGGGCCACCGCCGCCAGGGACGCGAGCGGGGTCGCGGCGAGGTACGCCAGGCCCGTGCGGACGTGGCCGCCGGCGAGCAGCTGCCGGACGTCGACGGCGTAGGTGGAGAAGGTGGTGAAGCCACCGAGCACGCCGGTGCCGAAGAAGGGCCTGACCAGGCGGTGGACGTTCCACACCTCGGTGACGGCGATCATGAACACGCCGATCACGGCGCAGCCGGCGAGATTCACCCAGAAGGTCGCCCAGGGGAAGCCGCCGGGGTGCGCGGGCCAGGCCAGGAAGGCCGCGTAGCGGGCGGCGGCACCGGCGCCGCCGCCGAGGGCCACGGCGGCGACGACGGGTGCCTGGCCGCGCCGGTCCGGCTGTCGCGGGGCGGCGCCGGGGCCGCGGGGTTCCGGGGCTGTCATGGTCGTACGTCTCCTACTCGCCCGGGCGTGGGGTGCCCCGTTCGCAAGCAGGGACCGTCGGCGGCGGGTGTGCCGCGGTCCGGGGACGGCGGGCCCCACCGCCGCGCCGCGCGCACCGGCCGCGGCCGCCGGTCAGCCTAACGCCGGGGTGCCGCCCGGGGCACGCCGGGTGCGGCCCCGTCGCGCCGCCGGGGCGCGACGAGGGGGACGGGGAGACCGGGTGCCTAGCCGTCCAGTCGTACGACCCGTACGGCTCCCGCCGGCACCGCGAGACGGTCGGCGGCGCGTTCCCCGGTCAGCAGCTCGGTGCCGGGGGCCTCCAGGGGGATCCGGACGTCGGACGCGGTGTGGTTGACGGCGAACAGGTAGGTGCCCGTCCCGCCGGTGCGGCGCACGACCTCCACGTCGCGGGGCAGGCCGTCGCGCGGGGTGATGCGGGCGTCCGCCGCGGCCCGGCCGAGGACGGCGTCCAGGCCCTCGGCGCCGAGCCGGGTGGAGACGTACCAGGCGGTGCCCTCGCCCAGGCGGTGGCGGGTGACGGCGGGCCGGCCGGCGGCCAGGCCGTCGGCGTACGTCCACACCGTCTCGGCGCCGCGCGGCACGACGAACTCCGTCCACACGTCGCCGTCGAGCTCCGTGCCGTCGGGGCCGGTGATCCGGATCCGCTCCTCCGCCAGCAGCGGCGAGAACTCCTCGACGGTGAGGCCCAGCACGTCCCTGAGCGCGCCCGGGTAGGGGCCCTCGTGGACGGCGTCGTGCTCGTCGACGATGCCGGAGAAGTAGGAGACGACCAGGGTGCCGCCCCGCTCCACGTACTCCCGCAGGTTCTTCCCGGCCGCCTGTGTCGTCAGGTACAGGGCGGGGACGACGACGAGGGGGTAGGCCGACAGGTCGGCCTCCGGGTGGGCGAAGTCGACGGTGAGGTGACGGTCGTAGAGGACCTCGTAGAAGGCGTCGGCGCGTTCGCGGGGATCGTGGTCCTCGCTGGGGCGCCACTGCAGGGTCTGCGCCCACCAGGAGTGCCAGTCCCAGACCATCGCGACGTCCGCCTCGGTGCGGGTGCCGCGGACCGGGTTCAGCGAGTCGATCGAGGCGCCGAGTTCGACCACCTCGCGCCAGACCCGGGTGTCCGTACCGCCGTGCGGGAGCATCGCCGAGTGGAACTTCTCGGCGCCGCGCCGGGACTGGCGCCACTGGAAGAACATGGCGCCCTCGGAGCCGCGGGCCACGTGGGCGAGGGAGTTGCGGGCCATCTGGCCGGGGGCCTTGGCGGGGTTGCGGGGCTGCCAGTTCACGCCCGAGGTGGAGTGCTCGAGCAGCAGCCAGGGGGCGCCGCCGGCGACGGAGCGGGTGAGGTCGGCGGCCATGGCGAGGTTGACGTGGGTGCGGCGGCCGTCGGTGATCAGGTAGTGGTCGTTGGTGACGAGGTCGACCTCGCGGCCCCAGGCCCAGTAGTCGACGGAGTCGCACTGGCTGAGGGCGGTCATGAAGTTGGTGGTGACGGGGACGCCGGGTGACAGGCGGTGCAGGATGTCGCGCTCGGCGCGGAAGTTCTCGCGCAGGGTGGCGTCGGCGAAGCGCTTGTAGTCCAGCGCCTGGGCCGGGTTGCCCACGGTGGGCGTCATGCGCGGCGGGTTGATCTGGTCGAGGTCCGCGTAGCGCTGGCCCCAGAAGGCGGTTCCCCAGGCCTCGTTGACGGCGTCGACCGTGCCGTAGGTGGTCGCGAGCCAGCGGCGGAAGTGGGCGGCGCAGGAGTCGCAGTAGCAGGCGGAGACGGGGACGCCGTACTCGTTGTGGACGTGCCAGAGCGCGAGGGCCGGGTGGGAGCCGTAGCGCTCGGCGAGCTTCGTGGTGATGTCCGCCGCGGCGGCCCGGTAGTCGGCGTTGCTGTGGCAGATGGCGCCGCGGGAGCCGAACTCGTGGCGCAGTCCCTCGGCGGTGACCGGGAGGGCCTCGGGGTGGGCCCGGTAGAACCAGGCGGGCGGTGCGACGGTGGGCGTGCCGAGGTCGACGCGGATGCCGTTGTCGTGCAGCAGGTCCAGGAGGCGGTCGAGCCAGCCGAAGTCGTAGGTGCCGGGGGCGGGCTCCAGCAGCGCCCAGGAGAAGATCCCGACGCTCACCATGGTGACGCCTGCCTCGCGCATCAGCCGGACGTCCTCGGACCAGACGCTCTCGGGCCACTGCTCGGGGTTGTAGTCCCCGCCGAAGGCGAGCCCGGTCAGGCCCCTGGGGGTGGTCTCCGGCATGGCTGCTCTCCCGATGTGATCGATCAGATGGGAACGTGCACACACATGATCGGCGGCACGCACTCAACATAACCGCACAGCAACAACCATTGACAAGTGTCCAGGATGTTTCTCTACTGTGAACGCTCACAGAAGCATGGCAGGTCCCCGCAAGAGGCGGGGACCCCAGGTCAGGGGAGAGATCCATGCCGCACACCAAGCGCCGCCGCCTGGTGACGTCCGCCGTCGCCGTCGCGCTCGCCGCCACCGCCCTCGCCGCCTGCGGCTCGTCCGACGACGGCGGCGAGGCCCAGTCGGGGCCCGTCTCGCTCACGTACTGGACGTGGACGCCCGGCATGGACAAGGTCGCCGACCTGTGGAACAAGGGGCCCGGCAAGAAGGAGCAGATCACCGTCACGGTGAAGAAGCAGGCGTCCGGCGACACGCTCGTCACCAAGATCCTCACCGCGCACAAGGCCGGCCAGGCGCCCGACCTCGTGCAGGCCGAGTACCAGGCGCTGCCCACACTGGTCAGCAACGACGCGCTCGCCGACATATCGGGCGAGGTCGACGACGTGAAGGGCAAGTTCGCCGAGGGCGTGTGGCAGCAGACCACGCTCGGCACGGACGCCGTCTACGCCGTCCCGCAGGACATCGGGCCGATGATGTTCTACTACCGCGAGGACCTGTTCAAGGAGTACGGCCTGAAGGTCCCCTCCACCTGGGACCAGTTCGCCGAGACCGCGCGCAAGCTGAAGAAGGAAGCCCCCGACAAGGCCCTGACCACCTTCTCCGCCAACGACTCCGGCCTCTTCGCGGGCCTCGCCCAGCAGGCCGGCGCCAAGTGGTGGACGACCGAGGGCGAGAAGTGGAAGGTCGGCATCGACGACGCGGCGACGAAGAAGGTCGCCGACTTCTGGGGCGGCCTCGTCGAGGAGGGCGCCATCGACAACCAGCCGATGTACACCCCGGCCTGGAACAAGGCGCTCAACACCGGCAAGCAGATCGCCTGGGTCAGCGCCGTGTGGGCGCCCGGCACGCTGACCACCGCCGCGCCGGACACCAAGGGCAAGTGGGCCATGGCCCCGCTCCCCCAGTGGACGGCCGAGGAGAACCGCACCGGCAGCTGGGGCGGATCCTCCACCGCCGTGACCACCGACTCCAAGCACAAGGACGCGGCCGCCAAATTCGCCGCCTGGCTGAACACCGACGGCGACGCCCTCAACGCCCTCGCCAAGGAGGGCGGCATCTACCCCGCCTCCACCTCGGCCCAGCTCAGCGGCGCCTTCACCAACCCGCCCGCGTACTTCTCCAACCAGCCCGACTTCTACTCCCGGGCCGCCGACATCGCGAAGACGACGGCCCCCGCGGCCTGGGGCCCGAACGTCAACGTCGCCTACACGGCCTTCAAGGACGCCTTCGCCGCCGCCGCCAAGAACAGGTCGGACTTCTCCGCCGCCCTCGCCACCATGCAGAAGGAGACGGTCGCCGACCTGGAGAAGCAGGGCTTCGAGGTCGCCCGGTGACCAGCACGACCGCACGCCGGAGGCCGTACGGGGTCCGGAGCGCCCCGTACGCCCACCCGTCTCCCACCACCGCCCTCAGAGGAGCGCTTCGCGCCCCCTACTTCTTCCTGTTCCCCGCGGCCCTCCTGTTCCTGCTCTTCTTCGCGCTGCCCATCGGGTACGCGGTGTGGCTCAGCTTCCGCAAGGTGAAGGTGTCCGGGCTGGGCCTCGGCTCCGGGGCACGGAAGGAGGTCTGGGCCGGCTTCCGCAACTACGCCGACGCGCTCGGCGACAGCGAGCTGCTGAACGGCGCGCTGCGCGTCCTCGGCTACGGCTGCATCGTCGTGCCCGTGATGCTGGGCCTCGCCCTGCTGTTCGCGCTGATGCTGGACTCCGACAGGGTCCGCCTCACCTCCTTCACCCGGCTCGCGATCTTCCTGCCGTACGCCATCCCCGGTGTGGTGGCGGCGCTGCTGTGGGGCTTCCTGTACCTGCCGGACGTCAGCCCCTTCCACTTCGCGCTGGACCGGCTCGGCCTGCCGCAGCCGGACCTGCTGGACGGCGGCCCGCTCTACTTCGCCCTGTCGAACATCGCGGTCTGGGGCGGCACCGGCTTCAACATGATCGTCATCTACACCTCGCTGCGGTCGATCCCGGCCGAGGTGTACGAGGCGGCGAAGCTGGACGGCGCCTCCCCGCTGCAGATCGCGCTGCGGATCAAGATCCCGATGGTGGCGCCCTCGCTGGTGCTGACGTTCTTCTTCTCGATCATCGCCACGCTCCAGGTGTTCAGCGAACCGACCACCCTCAAGCCCCTCACCAACGCCGTTCCCACCACCTGGAGTCCGCTGATGAAGGTGTACCAGGACGCCTTCGGCAAGGGTGACGTCCACGCCGCCGCCGCACAGGCGACGATCATCGCGCTCGTCACCCTGCTGCTGTCCTTCGGGTTCCTGCGGGCGGCGAACCGGCGCAACAAGCAGGAGGAGGCCCGATGAGTTCTCTCGCCGTGCGCAAGGCGCAGCCGGCGGCGGGCACCACACCCGGCACCGCACAGGGGCCGCCGCGCCGCCGCATCGCCCCGGTGCCGACGCTCACGCTGCTGCTCGGCGCGGTCTACTGCCTGCTGCCGGTGGCCTGGGTGGTCGTCGCGGCCACCAAGTCGGGCAGCGAGCTGTTCTCCACCTTCACCTTCCTGCCGGGCACCGGTTTCGCCGACAACGTGAGCGACCTGAGCGCCTACCGCGACGGCGTGTACTGGCGGTGGATGGCCAACTCGGCCCTCTACGCCGTCCTCGGCGCCCTCCTGTCGACGGCCGTGTCGGCGGTCAGCGGCTACGCGCTGGCCGTCTACCGCTTCCGGGGCCGCGAGGCCCTGTTCAACGTGCTGCTCGCCGGCGTGCTGATGCCGCCCGTGATCCTCGCCGTCCCGCAGTACCTGCTGCTGGCTCAGGCGGACCTCACGGACTCGTACCTGTCGGTGCTGCTCCCCCAGATCCTCTCCCCCTACGGCGTCTACCTGGCGCGCATCTACGCCTCGGCGGCCGTGCCCGCCGACGTGGTGGAGGCCGGGCGGATGGACGGGGCCGGCGAGTGGCGGATCTTCACCCGCATCGGGCTGCCGATGATGGTGCCGGGACTGGTGACGGTGTTCCTGTTCCAGTTCGTGGCCGTGTGGAACAACTTCCTGCTGCCGTACATCATGCTCAGCGACGACGAGAAGTTCCCGATC
Source organism: Streptomyces sp. NPDC006384 (assembly GCF_042870695.1). Lineage (NCBI taxonomy): Bacteria > Bacillati > Actinomycetota > Actinomycetes > Kitasatosporales > Streptomycetaceae > Streptomyces > Streptomyces sp. NPDC006384. The sequence goes on along the minus strand of NZ_JBIAHR010000001.1, from coordinate 295,677 downwards.
ACGCTCGGCCTGCACACACTGCTGGAGCAGGGGGCCAACACCCCGGCGCTCTACACGCTGGTGATCACGGGCGCGTTCCTCGCGGTGATCCCGCTGGTCGCCCTGTTCCTGGTCGTCCAGCGGTTCTGGAGCCTCGACCTGCTCTCCGGGGCCGTAAAGTCGTGACCATGGGCAACACGGGGGGACGGCGCCGACCGCCGACGATCCACGACGTGGCGCGCGAGGCGGGGGTGTCGCGCGGCACGGTGTCACGGGTGCTCAACGGCGGGCACTACGTCAGCCCGGCCGCGCAGGAGGCCGTCAACGCCGCGATCCGCAAGACCGGTTACGTCGTCAACCGGCACGCCCGGTCGCTGATCACCGGGCGTTCGGACTCGGTGGGCTTCCTGCTCACCGAGCCGCAGGAGCGGTTCTTCGAGGACCCCAACTTCAACGTCCTGCTGCGCGGTTGCACGCAGGCGCTGGCCGCGCACGACGTGCCGCTGCTGCTGATGCTGGCGGGGACGAAGGACGAACGGCGGCGCATAACGCGGTACATCACGGCCGGGCACGTCGACGGGGTGCTGCTGGTCTCCAGCCACTCCGGGGACCCGGTCGCCGAGGAGCTGCGCGCGGCGGGGGTGCCGCTGGTGGCGTGCGGCAAGCCGATCGGGCTGGGTTCCAAGGTGAGTTACGTGGCCGCCGACGACCGCGACGGCGCCCGGGACATGGTCCGGCACCTGCTGTCGCTGGGGCGGCGGCGGATCGGCGTGGTCACCGGTCCGCTGGACACCCCGGGCGGTGTGGAGCGTCTCGCCGGGTACGAGGAGGTGCTCACCGAGGCGGGCATCGAGGTCGACGAGCGGCTCGTCGTGTCCGGTGACTACAGCAGGGCGAGCGGTGAGGCGGGGGCGGAGCGGCTGCTGGCGCGGGCTCCGGACGTGGACGCCGTGTTCGTGGCCTCCGACCTGATGGCGCAGGGGGTGCTGGCGGCCCTGCGGCGGGCCGGACGGCGGGTGCCGCAGGACGTGGCGGTGGGCGGCTTCGACGACTCCCCCGCCGCGGTCGCCGCCAGCCCGGAGCTGACGACCATCCGCCAGCCCTGGGACCGGATCAGCGCCGAGATGGTGCGGGTGCTGCTGGCCCAGATCGGCGGCGAGGACCCGGCGACCGTCATCCTGCCGACGGAACTGGTGCGCCGGGAGTCGGCCTGAGGGCTGCCCCGTGGCGGCCGGCCGGCCGGTGTCCGGGCGGGAGCCGGGACACCACGGCCGGTGGTCCCGTCCGGATCTCGGCGATCGGTCCCGCGAGCAGTACCTCACCGGCATGATGATCGTTCGAACGGGTCGGCTGCGGAGTCCCGCGGACGACGACCACCGATACCCCTGGGGGAACGAATGCCACGCGTAGGGGTCTACCTCGCGCACCCACGGCCCGGCAGCTTCAATCACGCGGTGTTCGACGCCGTCGTGCAGCAGTTGCGCGATCTCGGGTGCGAAGTCCTCGCGCACGACCTCTGTGCCGAGGGGTTCGCGCCCGGGCTGTCCGCCGACGAGACGGAGACGGTCCGGGCCGCCACGGATGCCCACGACCCGCAGGTGGCGCTGCACCGGTCGGAGGTGGCCACGCTCGACGCCATGGTGTTCGTCCACCCCAACTGGTGGGGCATGCCGCCCGCGGTCCTGGCGGGCTGGGTGCAGCGGGTACTCGTGCCCGGCGTCGCCTACAAACTGGGGACGGCGGAGGGGGAGCCCGAAGGGCTGCTGAAGGCCGGCCGCGCCCTCGTCCTGAACACCTCCGACACCCCCGCCGATCGCGAGGAGAGCGAGTTCGGGGACCCCCTGCACAGGATCTGGTCGGCGTGCGTCCTGCCGTACGTGGGAGTGACCGACGTCCGCCGGGTCGTCTTCCGGACGGTCACCGCCTCCTCCGGGGAGACCCGCGCGACCTGGTTGCGTCAGGCACGACAGCACGCCGCCGCGCTGCTGGCCTGACGCGTACGGCGGGGCCGCGCCCCGCGGTGGTCCACGGAACCGCCGGCGCCGTCGACACGGACCCGGGCGCGGCCCCGGGTGAACAGACCTCCGACGAGACCCCCCGGCGAAGCCGCCGACGGCTCGCTAGGAGCGCGCGAGCAGGGTGCGTACGCCGTTCGACGTGAGGGTGAGGCGGTGCTCCGAGCCGGCGTCGATGGACAGGGACAGATCGTCGGCCGGCCACTGTGCGGCGAGGGCGCCGAGCGGCACCATGCGGTAGCGCGAGACGTACGGCAGCAGGCCGGCCATCTCCGTCTCGGAGGTGAACACGGGCACCACCTGGCCTCCGCCCTGCTGCTCCAGCACGGGCAGGGCCAGCGTGCCGGGGTCGGCGGCGTCCTGGTCGTCCGCGTCGTCGGGCACCGGGACGAGCACGTCGCTGCTCGCGAGCGTGTCGAGCGCCGCCGTGTCCTCGGTGTTCTCGGCGAGCGCGTCCAGCGCCTGCTGGGCGGGCGTGACGGGGTGGTCGTTCGCGGGTGTCTCCATGACAGATCCCCTGGTAGCGGCGGTGTTGCAAGGCCGGTGCCGGTGATCGGCACGGGCGCGGTCCAGCCTCGCGTACCCGGTCGGGGGCGGCGCAATCCTGTGCGAGGGCCGCGGACGGGGACGGGCGAGGGCCGCGGACGGGGCCGGGCGGGGGCGGGGGCGAGGACGGGTGCCGGGGCGGGGCGAAGGCGAAGGCTGGGGCACTCATCTGATCGAAGGTGGGCCCACTTGATCGATCACAGAATCGATGGGGTTAGCATATGAGCGCCGCCTAGCTCGAAAGATAGAGACGTGACTGTCAACGAGGACTCGTTCACCAACTGGAAGAACCGCGAGGAGATCGCGGAGTCGATGATCCCGATGATCGGGAAGCTGCACCGCGAGCGGGACGTCACCGTCCTGCTGCACAGCCGCTCCCTGGTGAACAAGTCGGTGGTCAGCATCCTGAAGACGCACCGCTTCGCCCGGCAGATCGCCGGTGCCGAACTGTCGGTCACCGAGACGCTCCCCTTCGTCCAGGCGCTCACCACGCTCGACCTCGGGCCGTCCCAGATCGACGTCGGCATGCTGGCCTCGACGTACAAGGAGGACGACCGCGGTCTGTCGGTGGCGGAGTTCACCGCCGAGGCCGTCGCCGGCGCCACCGGCGCGAACAAGATCGACCGCCGTGAGCCGCGCGACGTCGTCCTCTACGGCTTCGGCCGCATCGGCCGGCTGGTCGCCCGCCTGCTCATCGAGAAGGCGGGCTCGGGCAACGGCCTGCGCCTGCGCGCCATCGTCGTCCGCGGCGGCGGCGAGCAGGATCTCGTCAAGCGCGCCTCGCTGCTGCGCCGCGACTCGGTGCACGGACAGTTCCAGGGCACGATCACCGTCGACGAGGACGACAGCACGATCCTCGCCAACGGCAACGCCATCAAGGTGATCTACGCCGACGACCCGGCCCAGGTCGACTACACGGCGTACGGCATCAAGAACGCCATCCTCATCGACAACACCGGCAAGTGGCGCGACCGCGAGGGCCTGTCCAAGCACCTGCGCCCCGGCATCGACAAGGTCGTGCTGACCGCGCCGGGCAAGGGCGACGTCCCCAACATCGTGCACGGCGTCAACCACGACACGATCAAGCCGGACGAGCAGATCCTGTCCTGCGCCTCCTGCACCACCAACGCGATCGTGCCGCCGCTGAAGGCGATGGCCGACGAGTACGGTGTGCTGCGCGGCCACGTGGAGACGGTCCACTCGTTCACCAACGACCAGAATCTGCTGGACAATTACCACAAGTCGGACCGCCGCGGCCGTTCGGCGCCGCTGAACATGGTCATCACCGAGACCGGTGCCGCCTCCGCCGTCGCCAAGGCGCTGCCCGACCTCAAGGCGAAGATCACCGGCAGCTCGATCCGGGTGCCCGTGCCGGACGTCTCGATCGCGATCCTCAACCTCCAGCTCGCCCGCGAGACCACCCGCGAGGACGTGCTCGACCACCTGCGCGAGGTGTCGCTGACCTCGCCGCTCAAGCGCCAGATCGACTTCATCAGCGCCCCCGACGCGGTCTCCAGCGACTTCATCGGCTCGCGCCACGCCTCGATCGTGGACGCGGGCGCGCTGAAGGTGGAGGGTGACAACGCGATCCTCTACCTCTGGTACGACAACGAGTTCGGCTACTCCTGCCAGGTCGTCCGCGTCGTCCAGCACGTCTCCGGGGTGGAGTACCCGACGTACCCGTCCCCGGCGGTCTGATCCGCGGCACACCGGACGCCCGAGGGGGCGGTGGGAGAGCGGACCTCTCCCACCGCCCCCTCGGGCTTCCCGCGTCCGGGGTATGAGGGAGGTACACGGGGGCCGGCGGGACGGGAAGGAGCACCATGGAGGGACTGGTCGGCCGTTCGGCCTGGGCGCACGCGCTGGTGTGGGCCGTGGCCGTGCTGAGCCTGACCGTCCTGGCCGCGGCCGCCGTGGTGCGCAGCACCGTGCTCGACCCCGCCTTCTACAGCCGCGTGCTCGAGGACGAGCACGCCTACCAGCGGTTCTACGACGAGGTGCTGGTCGATCCGCACAGCACGCCGCTGACGCAGGAACTGCTGGACCGGCTGCCGGTCCCGCAGTCCACCCTCACCTCCAACATCAAGGTCGTCGTCCCGCCCGAGACGCTGCGGGAGATGGGCGACCGGCAGATCGGCGAGGTGATCCGCTACCTGGAGGGCGACCGCGACGGGCTGCGCGTCACCGTGGACCTGGAACCCGTCGTCGCGAACGTCGAGAGGCTCAGCCAGGCGTACTTCGGGGACGCCGTCGCCGCCCTGCAGCGGCGTTCCGAACCCGACTTCCAGGCGTTCGTCAACCGCCTGTCCGAGGTGGCGGCGCGGCTGGTGGCGGGCGAGGCCCCGCTCGAGGACCTGCCGACGCTGCCGCTCTCCCCCGGCCAGGCGGCCGCGGCGACCGAGGCGCTGCTGCGGCTGGTCCCCGGGTCCGAGCGGGCCACGCTCGAGCCCACGCTGCGGTCGGCGCTCGACCGGGGCGACGTGGCCGCGGCACTGGCCGCGCTGGCCCCGGTCGCCCTGACGGACCAGGTGCGGGCGACCGCCGCGGAGCTGCTGCGGGAGGCCCGCGACGGCACCTGGGTCATCACCGTCCACGTCGACGCGTCCCGTGACGAGCTGGCCCCGGTGCACCGGGCGCGCGCGGTCACCCGCCTGTTCCAGGAGGTGGTCGAGCCGGTCGCCGCGGTCCTGGGCGCGGCCGCGCTCGCCCTGCTGTGGTTCTCCGCGCCGTTCCCCGTCAAGCGGCGGCTGATGCCGCTCGGCTGGGTGCTGACCGCCGCCGCCTCGCTCACGGCGCTGGCGGTGTTCCTGCTCCGGCTCGTGCTGGGCGACGCGCTCTTCAGCGCGCCCGCCTCGTGGCCGCCCAGCGCCGCGCGTCTCGTCGCCGACGTGCAGGCCGCCGCGCTCGGCCGGCTGCTGACCGCGGCCACCGTCGTCGCCGTGATCCTGCTCGCCGCCGGGGCGCTGCTGATCACCGTCGCCTGGATCTGGCAGACCAGGCCGTCGGTGCCGGTGCTCACCGACCCGCGGCACGGCCCGGCGCTGACCGCCGTCGTGTCGGCGTGCGCGCTGGCCGGCACGGTGTTCGTGCCCGTCGCGCTGACGGGTCCCTCCCCGCGGATCTGCCAGGGCAGCGCCGAACTGTGCGACGTCCGTTACGACGAGATCGCCCAGCTGGCCGCGCACAACGCGATGGCCACGACCGCGGACCGTTTCATCGGCCCCCTGCAGGACCCGGACATCGTCGGCCAGCTGGACGCCGGGGTACGCGTCCTGCTCCTGGACACGCACCGCTGGGAGCGGCCCGAGGAGGTCGCGGACCGGCTGAGCACCTCCGAGTTCTCCCCGGAACTGCGCCGCCGGCTCACCGGGATCCTGGAGCGGGTGAATCCGCCCCACCCCGGCCTGTGGCTGTGCCACTCGGTCTGCGGCGCCGGCGCGCTGGAACTGACGCCCACGCTGCGCCAGATCGGCGACTGGCTGCGCGCGCACCCGACGGAGATCGTCACCCTGATCGTGCAGGACGGGGTGGACGGCGCGGCGACCCGGCACGCCTTCGAGCGGGCCGGGCTCACCGGCCTGCTGCACGTGCCGCACGAGGACCCGGACCGTCCGTGGCCGAAGCTCGGGGAGATGATCGACGACGGCCAGCGCCTGGTGGTCTTCGCGGAGAAGGCGGACGGGCCCGCGCCGTGGTACCGGAACTTCTACCGGTACGGCATGGAGACGCCGTTCGCCTTCCGCAGTCCCGGGGAGATGACCTGTCTGCCCAACCGAGGCGGCACGGACAAGCGGCTGTTCCTGCTCAACCACTTCGTCACGGCCGGCGGCGGGCGGCGGCTGGACGCCGGTACGGTCAACTCCCGGCAGGCGGTGCTGGAACGGGTCCACGACTGCGAGCGGCGCCGGAACAGGCCGGTCAACTTCGTCGCCGTGGACTACGCCACGATCGGGGACGCCCGCGGCGCGGTCGACGACCTGAACGCCGAACGGCTCGAGGACGATCCGCGCTTCCCCGCGAAACGGTCGCCGGGCAGTCCGTCCTCTCGGGCCCTGGACCGGCCGAGGCCAAGCGCTTTCTAAGCGCTTGGCCTCGGCCGGTGCGGGGCCGGCGTCACCGCGTCGCCCCGGCCGCCACCGGCCGCTCCCTCGCCCTCACGTGTCGTGTGCGGGGTGGTGCAGGCGGATGCCGTGTGTCCGGCACCACCGGGCGAGGTCCGGCTGCGGCCGGTCGCAGACGATGTCGTCGACGTCCCGGAGTCCCGCGATGCCGAAGAAGTCGGCGTTTCCGACCGCGGACGCCTCCACCGTCACGACGACCCGCCGGGCCCGGCCGATGGCGATCTGCTGGATCTGTCCGTCCTCCGTGGCCGCGACGCTGACGCCCGACTCGGTGAGCCCGCCGGCGCCGACGAAGGCGATGTCGACGGTGAACCGCTCCAGCGCGGCGGCGGCCACCGGCCCCACCAACGACCGGCTCGCCGGGCTCAGTTCCCCGCCGAGGAGCACGTGCGGCGCGGTGGGCCGTCCGGCCAGGGTCTCCGCGACGCCGAGGGCGTTGGTCAGGACCGTGACGCGCAGCGGCCCGAGGGCGTCGGCGACGGCCTGGGAGACGGTGCCGGAGTCGAGGAACAGCGTCTGTCCCTGGTCGACGAGGTCCAGGCACAGCCGTGCCGTCACCGCGCGGACTCCCCCGCGGTCCTCGCGGCCGCGCCGCGGGAAGGGGGTGAGGCCGGTGACCGCCACGACCGCTCCCTGGCTCGTGCGGCGCAGCACGTTCGCCCGTTCCAGCACGGTGAGGTCCCTGAGCAGGGTGGGCTCGCCGACTCCGAGGAAGCCGGCGAGGTCGGTCACCGGGACGCGGCCCCGCTGCCGGACGACGGAGGCGATCCTCGCCCTGCGTTCCTCCGCCGCGGCCCGTCCCGCCGAGCCGCCGGTGCCCGCTCCCTCGCTCTGGCGCCGGACGATGTCGGCGATCCGGGTGCGGCGTTCCTCGCCGAGGCCGTGCACCCTCGTGGCGTCCTGGGCGCGTCCGAGGGGTGTCATCGACGTCCTCGCCGCGACGACGCCCCTGTCACGGGGCGTTCCCTGCCCGCCCGTACCCGTCCGGCCTGGGCCGGACGGGTACGGGCGGGGCGGGCGACCGGCACGGTGCCGTTCCCCTCAGCGGGCGGTGGCCGGGGCGACGGCGTTGCCGTAGTACGCGTCCGGTCCGTGCTTGCGGGTGAAGTGCCGGTCGAGCAGGTGCTGCGGAGGCTCGGGGAGCGCGGCGGGCGAGCTCAGCGCCATGGTGTGCAGCGCCATCTCGGCGACCGCCTCGCAGATGACGGCGTTCTCGAGCGAGGCGGTCGCGGTGGCGCCCCAGGTGAACGGCCCGTGCCGCGAGACGAGCGCCGCGGGCACCTCCTCGGCACGGCGGGGGTCGTCCTCGAGCATGGCCACGATCACCTGGCCCGTGTTGTACTCGTAGTCACGGGCGCACTGTTCGGCCGTGAGGTCCTCCGTCACCGGGACCGGGCCGTTGAAGGTGTCCGCGTGGGTGGTTCCCAGGACGGGGATCGGGCGGCGTGCCTGGGCGAAGGCGACCGCGTGCGTCGAGTGCGTGTGGGTGACGCCTCCGATGGAGGGGAAGGCGCGGTACAGGCACCTGTGGGTCTCGGTGTCGGTGGAGGGCTTGAGGTGTCCCTCGACCACCCGGCCGTCCTCCAGGGAGACCACGACGAGGTCCTCCTCCCGGAGGTTCTCGTAGGAGACGCCGGACGGCTTGATGACGAAGACGCCGGCCTCCCGGTCGACACCGCTCACGTTCCCCCAGGTGAGCGTGGCCAGGCCGGCCGCCGGTATCCGCAGGTTGGCCGCCAGGACCTCTCGGCGGAGATCCCCGAAGGAGAGGGACTCGCTCACTACGCTCTCACCGTCTTTCCGTCGTCGGCCGCGCCCGCCCCGCCGTCTCTCCGGCAGGAGGCCGCGACCGCGCGCGTGTGTGTTCCGAAGGACATCTCGAAGGACATGGGGACCGCCCGATCGCTCGACGGCTGTCCAGCAGGCCCCCGGAGATTGTGCGCGCTAACATGCGGGTAACTCAAGAGCTGGCGCCGATTTGCCGACGCGCTTGTCGCACGTACCCGCCCAGAATGTGAGCCCGAACATGACTGCTCGGCGGTCGGCGCGTGCTGCGGCCGACGCGCACTGCGGCGGACGTGCACCGTGACCGGTCGCCCGCGGTCCCCCGACCGCCGGACCCGGCCGCCGGGGCGCCCCCACGACGAGGCGGTACTTTGAACAGTCGCCATCCAACGAACAAGGCGGGGAGAGGGTTGACCCAGTTGCCAGACGCCTCCAGGGCGCCCACCATGGCGGACGTGGCACGCGTCGCCGGCGTGTCCCACCAGACCGTCTCACGCGTGCTCAGCGGTCACCCGAACGTCAGGCCCGGGACCCGCTCCGCGGTGATGGAGGTCGTCGAGCGGCTGGGGTACCGCCGCAACTCGGCGGCGCGCGCGCTCGCCACCCGCAGGACGCACACGCTGGGCGTCATCGCCGTGAACACCACGCTCCACGGGCCCGCCAGCACGCTCTTCGGCGTCCAGGAGGCGGCACGGGAGCGCGGTTACCTGACCTCCGCGGTCACTTTGCGCACGCTCACGGAGACCTCGCTCACCGAGGCGATGCACCATCTCACCGCCTGGGGGGTGGAGGGGGTGATCGCCATCACCCCCCAGCGCGACGCCGTCCGGGCCCTGGCGTCGCTGCAGGCCCCGTGCCCCGTGGTCACCGTCGAGGGCGGTCACGCCCTCGAACTGCCCGGCGTCTCGGTCGACCAGCACCTCGGGGCCCGCATGGTCACGGAACACCTCCTCGCCGCGGGGCACTCCACCGTGTGGCACGTGTCGGGGCCCGCAGACTGGCTGGAGAGCGAGGCGCGCACAGCCGGCTGGGAGAGCGCGCTGCGGGACGCCGGAGCCGAGATGCCGCCGGTGCTGCGGGGCGACTGGAGCCCGCTGTCGGGGTACCGGGCCGGCCAGCAGCTCGCCGGCCGGGCGCTCGCCTCCGCCGGGCACGGCAGCGGGCTCACCGCGGTGTTCGTCGCGAACGACCACATGGCCCTGGGGGTGCTGCGGGCGTTCCGCGAGGCGGGGCTGCGCACCCCGGCGGACGTGGCCGTCGCCGGCTTCGACGACACGCCGCAGGCGGAGTTCTTCCCTCCCCCGCTCACCACGGTCCGCCAGGACTTCGGCTCCCTGGGGCGCAGCAGTATCGAGCTGCTCCTCAAGCACATCGAGGGCACCGCGACCGAGGCCGAACACCTCACCATCGCCCCCGAACTCATCGTCCGGGCCAGCACCGCCCGCCGTTCCACGGCCGGGGAGTGACCCGCGGCCGCGACGGAGAAGCCGTGATCCGGGCCGCGGCCGGCGGTTCCTGAGGGACGCCGGCCCAGCCCGCGGCCCGTCGGCCGGGCGGTGCCGCCGCGCCCCCGCGGTACGGCAGGCGGTGCCGCCCTCGCCCCGGAACGGCACCGTTCTCCGCATCACCGCACCTCCGCACGTTCGACATATCGAATACTGTTCGAGATGCTGCCAATACGTTAGGGTGCTCCCGGAAGTCGCGTCAACGGGCGTGCGCGTGCCGTGCGTCGGGCGTACCCAGGCCCCCGCCCCGGGCCGGGCCTGCCGGCCGACCGGCGGGAGCGCATCGCCGGGACGGGCCACAGAAGTGGGCCGCCCGAGGGAATGGCCACCCTCCGTGACGAGTGAGCCCCATCTTTTGTTAGCGCTCACAAAGCGATTCCCCCTCCCTCCGGGTGCGACACACCCCCGTAGCGCCTCGGCGCGCGCGGCCGGCACCCTCCCCTCCTCCGGCCCGTAGCGCCGGAGGAGTTCGCGAGAAAAACCCCGTGTCCCACAGGATTTCCGCGTCGGTCCGCCGACGGCGTCTCGCGATCCCGGAAGAGGTTGGCGTACGCATCTTGATTTCCCTGCTGTTAGCGCTCACACTTCGAATGCGTAACCGACCGTGCCCGTCGGCCAGCGGACCTGCCGGAACTGGAGCCGTCCGCCGCCGTACGGCTTCTCGAAAGGCAATCCGGTGACCTCCCCCTCGCCCCCCTCGGCCTCCGCCGCCCACTCCCCCGACACACGTGAGCAGTACACCGTGGGCGTCGACTTCGGCACCCTGTCGGGCCGCGCCGTGGTGGTGCGGGTCCGCGACGGCCTGGAACTGTCCTCCGCCGTCCACGAGTACGCGCACGCGGTCATCGACGACCGCCTCCCGGGCACCGGCGCGAAGCTGCCCCCGGACTGGGCGCTCCAGCACCCGGACGACTGGCGCGAGGTGCTGCGCCGGGCCGTGCCGGCGGCCGTGGCCGAGGCCGGTGTCGACCCCGCCGACATCATCGGCATCGCCACCGACTTCACCGCCTGCACCGTCCTGCCCACGCTGGCGGACGGCACGCCCCTGGCCGAGACGCCCCTCGCGGACCGCCCGCACGCCTGGCCCAAGCTCTGGAAGCACCACGCCGCCCAGGCCCAGGCCGACCGCATCAACGACCTCGCGCACGCGCGGGGCGAGAAGTGGATCGGCCGGTACGGCGGCAAGATCTCCGCCGAGTGGCAGTTCGCGAAGGCCCTGCAGGTCCTGGAGGAGGACTCCGAGGTCTACGACGCCTGCGCGCGCTGGATCGAGGCGGCCGACTGGATCGTCTGGCAGCTCACCGGCGCCGAGTCCCGCAACACCTGCACCGCCGGCTACAAGGGCATATACCAGGACGGCAGTTACCCCGGCGAGGACTACCTGGCCGCGCTGAACCCGCGGTTCGCCGACTTCGCCCGCACCCGGCTCGAGTTCCCGCTGTCCCCGCTCGGCTCCCGCGTCGGCTCCCTCAGCGAGCAGGCGGCCGCGTGGACCGGACTGCGGCCCGGCATCGCGGTGGCGGCCGGCAACGTCGACGCCCACGTCACCGCGGCGGCCGCCCAGGCGGTGGAGGACGGACGGCTGCTGGCCATCATGGGCACCTCCACCTGCCACGTCGTCAACTCCTCCGTCCTCGCCGACGTCCCCGGCATCTGCGGTGTCGTCAACGGCGGCATCGTGGAGGGCGCGTACGGCTACGAGGCCGGGCAGAGCGCGGTCGGCGACATCTTCGCCTGGGTGCTGCGCCAGGGCGTCCCCGAGGAGTACTACGCCGAGGCCGCCGAGCGGGGCGAGGACCTGCACACCCTGCTCACCCGCAAGGCCGCGGACCAGCCGGTCGGCGGTCACGGCCTGGTCGCCCTGGACTGGCTGAACGGCAACCGTTCCGTCCTGGTCGACCACCACCTCTCCGGCGTCATCGCCGGCCTCACCCTCGCCACCCGTCCCGAGGACGTCTACCGCGCGATGCTCGAGGCCACGGCCTACGGCACCCGCGTCATCGTCGAGGCCCTCGAGAACGGCGGGGTGCCGGTGACCGAGTTCATCGTCGCCGGCGGCCTGGCCAAGAACGAGCTGCTCATGCAGATCTACGCGGACGTCCTGCGCCGCCCGGTGTCGCTCGCGGCGTCGAAGCAGGGCCCCGCCCTCGGCTCGGCCATCCACGCCGCCGTCGCCGCCGGCGCGCACCCCGACGTGCGTACCGCCACCGCCGCCATGGGACGGCTGGAGCGCGCCGTCTACGTGCCCGACCCCGCGCGCGCCGACGCCTACGACGCGCTGTTCGCGGAGTACCGGCTGCTGCACGACCGCTTCGGGTCCGACGGCCTGCTGCACCGTCTGAGGGCCATCCGCAACACCTCGCTCACCGCCGAATGACATCCCCCGCCGGCCGCAGCACCGCGGCCGGCGGCAGTCCCGCCTTTTCCTCTCAGGAGACGACGTGTCCAGCCACAAAACCCCCGTCCGTGAAGTCTGGTTCCTCACCGGCAGCCAAGGGCTGTACGGGGAGGAGACGCTGAAGCAGGTCGCGGAGCAGTCCGCGCAGATAGCCGAGGCGCTGGCGGACACGGCCGGTCTTCCCGTCCGTGTCGTGCAGAAGCCGGTGCTCACCGACGCCGCCGCCATCCGCCGCGTCTGTCTGGACGCCAACAGCGACGACCGGTGTGTGGGCCTGATCGCCTGGATGCACACCTTCTCGCCCGCGAAGATGTGGATCGCGGGCCTGGACGCCCTGCGCAAGCCGCTGCTGCACCTGCACACCCAGTCCAATGTCGCCCTGCCCTGGGACACCATCGACATGGACTTCATGAACCTCAACCAGGCGGCGCACGGCGACCGCGAGTTCGGCCACATCCAGGGCCGCGTCGGCGTGCCGCGCAAGACCGTGGCCGGCCACATCTCCGACCCGACGACGGTCGCGCGCATCGTGACGTGGGCCCGTGCCGCCACCGCCCGCGCCGAACTGGCCACGCTCAAGGTCGCCCGCTTCGGGGACAACATGCGCGACGTCGCCGTCACCGAGGGCGACAAGGTCGCGGCGCAGCTCCGCTTCGGCGTCTCCGTCAACACCTACGGCGTCAACGACCTGGTCGCGGTGGTCGACTCGGCGGACGAGAGCGAGGTCACCGCTCTGGTCGAGGAGTACGAGGAGCTCTACCGGCTGGCGCCGGAGCTGCGCGCGGGCGGCGACCGCCACGACTCCCTGCGCTACGCCGCGCGGATCGAGGTGGGTCTGCGCTCCTTCCTCACCGAGGGCGGCTTCAAGGCCTTCACCACCAACTTCGAGGACCTCGGCGGTCTGCGCCAGCTCCCGGGCCTCGCCGTGCAGCGCCTCATGGCGCAGGGCCACGGGTTCGGCGGCGAGGGCGACTGGAAGACCGCCGTCCTGCTGCGCGCCCTGAAGGTCGCCGCCGAGGGGCTGCCCGGCGGCACCTCGTTCATGGAGGACTACACCTACGACCTGACGCCGGGCAACGAGCTCATCCTGGGCGCCCACATGCTGGAGGTGTGCCCGTCGATCGCCGCGGACACGCCCAGCTGCGAGATCCACCCGCTGGGCATCGGCGGCCGTGAGGACCCCGTCCGCCTGGTGTTCGACGCGGCGCCCGGCCCGGCCGTCGTCATCGGTCTGAGCGACCTCGGCGACCGCTTCCGCATGGTGGCCAACGAGATCGACGTGGTGACGCCGCCCCACCCGCTGCCGGCGCTGCCGGTGGCCCGCGCCGTCTGGCGGCCGCGGCCCGACCTCCGTACCTCCACGGAGTCCTGGCTGATGGCCGGCGGCCCCCACCACACCGTCCTGAGCACGGCGCTCACCTCCGAGCACCTGGACGACCTCGCCGAGATGCTGAAGGTGGAGCTCGCGCTCATCGACGCGACGACCACCGCCCGGCAGTTCCAGCGCGACCTGCGGTGGAACCAGGCGTACCACCGTCTGGCGCTCGGCATGTGAGACCCCGTCGTGGGGGGGGGGGCGGCGGGGGCCCCCCCCCGCCCGCGCGCGCGCGGGCGCGGCCGGGCGGCCCCCCCGCCCCCCCCCCCGGCCCCCCCCCCCGCCCGCCCCGCCCCGCGCCCCCCCCCGCCCCGCCCGCCGCCCCCCCCCCCCCCCCCGCCCCCCCCCCCCCCCCCCCCCCCCCCCCGGGCCGTCGCGGAGAACCGACCGAGGCGAGGCACCGGCATCCCGGTGCCTCGCCTCGGCGCGTTCCGGCCCCTGCGGCGGGGGCCGGCGGGCGAGGCGCGCGGCGAAACCCTTTCGTGAGCGGACCGGTGACACGGCGATGCCGTGTCCCGATACTTTCCAGCAGCCGGCACACGGCCCAGGAGTGCACGGGCACCTCCATGCGACCGCTGGTGCCGTTCCGCCTCGCCCCGAAGCCCGCCCCGGAGGCGTTTCCCCCTGTGCGTCACGGCCGGCGGGTCGGGGCTGCCCCGGTGCGCACATCCCCTGGAGGAGCCGCAGTTGAAGCACGCATCGATACGGAAGAGTCTCGCGACGGTGACCGCCGCGGCGGCCGGGGCGGCACTCGTGCTGGCCCTCGCGCCGGACGCGTCGGCCTACCGGCCCGGCCCGTCGGACCTGTACACGGCCCAGAACCCGGCCTGCAACAAACGGCCCTGCGTCCTGTACCCGAAGTCGGCCCAGCTGCCGAGCGGCCGGATCGTGGCGGCGTTCGAGAACAGCCAGGGCGACCCGGTCGGCCAGACCATGCCCCTGTACAAGAGCGACGACCACGGCACGACCTGGCAGAAGCTCACCGACGTCGAGGCCCCCGCCCGCCTGTCCGGCGACCCGCGGTACGCGAAGTACACCAGCAACTGGACCAACCCGTACCTCTACGTCCTCCCCCACGACGTGGGCCGCATGAAGGCCGGCACCCTGCTCCTGGCGAGCGTCGTCTCCGGCGACGACGCCTACTACCGCGAGCGGAAGGCCGCCGATCCGGACTGGCAGCCCTCCGGCGACGGCGACCGCAGGGACGTCTCCATCGCCCTGTACTCCAGCACCGACGACGGCGTCACCTGGGGCTTCGAGAACATCGTCGCCGCCGGCGGCTGGCAGGGCGGCGGCGGGACGAACCGCTCGGCCGCCAACACGGCCGGGCAGCAGGACCCCGTCTGGGAACCCCACCTGATCGCCCGGGACGGCAGGCTCATCGCCTACTACTCCGACGAGAACGAGTTCACCGGCCACGACACCACCACCGGGATCCCCGTCCCCGACCCGGACAACGCCACCGCGGCCGACCCGGGCACCCAGATCCTCGTCCACAGGACCTGGGACGGCACCAGCGCGTCCTGGAGCGCCCCGGTGGTCGATGTCCCGGGCACCACCGTGCGGTCCGGCGGCAGGAACCTCATCGGCGGCGGGCGCCCCGGCATGACCACCGTCGTCCCGACCACCGACGGCAAGTGGCTGCTGACCTACGAGTACTGGGGCGGCGGCTCCACCGTCCGCCACCGCGTCGCCGACGATCCGCAGAACTTCCGCTCGGGCGGTGACGCGCCGATCGACGCGCTGCCCGTACCCGGCGGGGGCCGCGCGCCGGCGGCGGGCGGCAGTCCGGTCCTCGCGGCGATGCCCGACGGGCGGATCGTCTACAACGCGTCCGGCAGCGGCAGCGTCTGGGTCAACGAGTCCGGTGCCGCCACCGGCACGTGGAAGGAGTACCAGACCCCCGTCCCCGCCGGGTACAGCCGCACCCTCCAGTACGTGGAGGGCACCGGCCGGATGCTGATCCTCCAGGCGTCCTGGGCGGGCGGAAGCATCGGGCCCGTCAGGTACGGCGAGGTCGACCTCGGGCACTCCGACGGCGACTACCACACCCTGGTCAACCGCCGCACCGGCCAGGCCCTCGGTCCCGAGAACGGCAAGACCCAGGACGCGAACCTCACCGGCGACGTCCCCGACCTCGTCACCCTCCCGGTGTCCGCGAGCGACGACACCCAGCGCTGGCACCTGACGGAGAAGGGGGACAGGGTCACCCTGCTCAACAAGGCCGGCGGCCGCGCCACCGGCATCTGGACCGGCGCCGCGACCCCCGGGCAGAGGCTCGCCCAGTGGGTCGACGACGGCGCCACCGACAAACAGTGGACCCTCGTCCCCACCACCGACGGTCACTACAGGATCCGCTCGGCCCGGAACGGCGACCTGTACCTCACGGCCGGGGCCCCGGGCGGCGCCGTCACCGTGGAGACGGCCACCGCCGACGCCGCGCAGGAGTGGCGCCTGGTCCGCGAACCCCGGTCCGGTGACGCCGCCCGGAAGCGGAGCAGAGGGTAGGTGCACAGGCGGCGGGCGCCGGAGGCTTGTCCGCCGGTGCCCGCTGCTGTTGGCTGGCGGCGGAGCAGACCGGTGCCGGACCGGTGGAGAAAGCGGGAAAGTGACCGTTCAGGGCAAGGGACAGCGGGAGGCGCAGTACGGGATGCTGACGGGCATCGCCCAGGAGGCGGGCGTGTCCCTCAGCACCGTCTCCAAGGTGGTGCACCGGCGGCGGGACGTCGGCCGGGCGACCAGGGAACGGGTCGAGGAGCTGCTGGCCCGCCACGGCTACGTCCGGCCGTGGGAGCGGGACCCGGAGGCGCCGCGTCAGATCATCGCGGTCTTCCGGGACCTGTCGGGGCCCTACACCCTGGAGGTGGTCCGCGGGATCGTCGACGCGGCCGGTGAGCTGGGTGTGCACGTGCTGACCGGCACCACCGGCAGACGTTCCCTCTCGCAGTGGCTCCAGGAGTGCGTGGCGCTGGACGCGGCCGGGCTGATCGTCGTGATCTCGATGGTGACGGAGGAGGACCAGCGGCGCATCGTCGAACAGCGGCTGCCGGTGGTGCTGGTCGACCCGCTGAGCGCTCCCACCGAGGACATCCCGAGCATCGGGGTGACGAACTGGAGCGGCGCCAGGGACGCGGTGCGCCACCTGATCGGTCTCGGGCACACGCGGATCGGCATGGTCGCGGGGCGGTCCCACTCGCTGGCGGGCGCGGCCCGGGTGCACGGCTACCGGGCCGCGCTGGAGGAGGCGGGGATCGGCTACGACGCGGCCCTGGTGCGCTCGACGGACTTCGACTACGAGGAGGCGCTGGCCGCCGCCCGGCACCTGCTCGGCGCCGGGCGGCGGCCCACGGCCGTGTTCGCGGCCAGTGACGCGCAGGCGCTCGGGGTGCTGGAGGCCGCCCGGCAGCTGGGGCTGCGCGTGCCGGACGACGTGGCGGTCATGTCGTTCGACGACACGCTGGTGGCGGCCATGGCGAGTCCGCCGCTGAGCGCGGTGCGCCAGCCGTTCGAGGAACTGGGCCGTGAGGCGACCCGGGTGCTGCTCGACGTGGCGGACGGCCGGCCGCCCGCGTCGCCGCGGGTGGAACTGGCGACGCGGCTGGTGCTGAGGGCCTCGACGGCCGCCCCGGGCGGCGCCTGAGCCCGCGGGAAGGGGCGGCCGGCCCCGGGGACCGGCCGCCCCTTCCCGCGGGCGCGTGCCGTTCAGCCGCGCGTGACCGTCACCGGCACCGCGTGGTGCCGCAGGACCGACGCGTCACGCACCCCTCCCACCAGGGTCACCACCGCCTCGGCCGGGGTGTCGGCGCTGGAGGAGCCGGCGTGCAGGAGGATGTCGCCGGGCTCGACGATCCGCCGGCCGTCCAGGCCCGTGAAGGCGAGGCGGTCGGTGTGGACGTCGAAGGCCACGGTCACCTCCTCGCCGGGCTCCAGGTGCACCTTGGCGAACCCCAGCAGTGCCCGTACCGGCCGGGTGACCTGGGCGAGCGGGTCGGTGAAGTACAGCTGGACCGTCTCCGCGCCGGGGAGCGGCCCGGTGTTGCGCACCCGCACCGAGGCCGTGAAGGCGCCGTCCGTGGTGGTCCGGCGGCGGTCGGTCTCCAGCCCTTCGACCGCGAACGTGGTGTACGCCAGGCCGTGTCCGAAGGGGAAGGCGGGTGTGGGGTCGAGGTTGGACAGGAAGCTCTGCCGGTCGCCGAGCGGCGGGTGCAGATAGGTGTACGGCTGCCCGGCGGGCGAGTTCGGGATCTGGACGGGCAGTCTGCCGCTGAAGTTGGCGGCGCCGGAGAGGAGTTCGGCGACGGCGCGGCCGCCTTCCTCGCCGGGCAGGAAGACCTGCACGAGGGCCGCGGCGTCCGGCGCGAACCGTCCCACCGCGTACGGGCGGCCGCTGTTGACGACCAGGACGACCGGCTTCCCGGCGGCGAGCACGGCCTCGACGAGTTCCTCCTGGACGCCGGGCAGGCGCAGGTCCTCGACGTCGCACCCCTCGCCGGAGGTGCCGATGCCGAACATGCCGGGCCGGTCGCCGACGACCAGGACGGTGAGGTCGGCCGCGGCACTCGCCCCGACCGCGGCCCCGATGCCGGAGCGGTCCTCCTCCCGGACCGGGCAGCCCTGCGCGTACACCCAGTCCACCCCGGGGAGTTCGGTGGCGAGCGCCGCGCGCAGGGACACGGCGTCGACGCCGTCGCCGAGGTCGTCGCGGTCGGAGAGGACGTGGTTGGGGAAGCTGTAGCAGCCGAACATCGTGCGTACGTCGTCGGCGCAGGGGCCGATCAGCGCGATCCGTCCCGTGGACGGCAGGGGCAGGGTGCCGTCGTTCGCCAGCAGGACGGCACTGGACTGTGCGACGGCGTGTGCGAGGGCGCGGCTCGCCGGCTTGTCCAGGTCGAGTCCGCCGGCGCGCAGCGCGGTGGGTTCCGGGTCCCAGTCCGGGTCGAGGAGCCCCAGTTCGATCTTCTGCCGCAGTACCCGGCGCACCGCCCGGTCGACGTCGGCCTCGTCGGCGTCCCCGCGTCGTACGGCCTCGACCAGGGCGGCGCCGAAGCCGCGCTGGTCCGGCAGTTCGACGTCCATCCCCGCCGCGAGGGCGAGCGCCCCGGCGCCGGGGAGGTCGGCCGCCACCCGGTGGGCGTTCACGAGGAAGGGCAGGGACCAGTAGTCGGAGACGACGGTGCCCTCGAAGCCCCACTGTTCGCGCAGGACGGTCGTCAGCAGCCACCGGCTGGCGGCGGGGGCCTCACCGTCGATCTCGGCGTAGGAGTTCATGACGGATCCCACGCCGGCGGCGACGATCCGCTCGAAGGGCGGGAGGACGACGTCGGCCAGTTCGCGGCGTCCGATGCGGGCGGGCGCGTGGTTGCGGCCGCCCATGGAGACGGAGTACCCGGCGAAGTGCTTGAGCGTGGCGTGCACCCCGGCGCTCTGCAGGCCGAGGACGTAGGCCTCGCCCATCTCGCCGACCAGGTACGGGTCCTCGCCGTAGGTCTCCTCGCAGCGGCCCCAGCGGTAGTCGCGGACGACGTCGACGACCGGGGCGAGGCCCTGGTGGACGCCGGCCTCGGCCATGTCGGCGCCGATGGCCGCGCCGACCCGGCGGATCAGGTCCGGGTCGAAGGTGGCGGCCATGGCGAGGGAGGTGGGGTAGATGGTGGCGCCGTAGGCGGTGAAGCCGGTCAGGCACTCGTCGTGTGCCATGGCCGGGATGCCGAAGCGGCTCTGCGCCATGATCTGCCGCTGGCGTTCCGCCAGGAGGCGGGAGTGCTCCAGGGCGGGGCGGGGCACGGTGCCGTAGGGGCGGGTGAGCTGGCCCAGGCCGTGGCGGGCGGTCTCGGTGAGCGGGCCGGCCGGGGCGAAGAGACTGGTGCCGGGGGCGACCTCGGGGCCGGCGGGCTCGACGTCCTCCCAGCCGCTGCTGAGCTGGGCGGCCTTCTCCTCGAGAGTGAGGCGGGCGAGCAGTGCCTCGACTCGTTCGGCCGTCGGCAGCGTGGGGTCGGCCCAGGGCCGGTCGTCCGCCGTCCGCCCGGGGTGTTCGCGGTGCGGCGCGTCGTGTTCCGGCGTGGTGGTGCTCATGCAAGTGCTCCTCGTGGGCGTTTCTGGGCATGCCGGGGCCGGCCGGGCGGACGGCCCGGCCGTTTCCTCCGGGATGCGTTACTTGGAGAATCCGGCGGTCAGTCCGGCGACCAGCTGCCGCCTGGCCAGGACGAACACCACCAGCATGGGAAGGGTGGACAGCACCACCGCGGCCATGGTCGCGGGCACGTCGATGCCGAACTGGCCGCGGAAGAGGGTCAGGGCGAGCGGCAGCACGGCCTTGTCGCCGCTCTGGGTGAGGATCAGCGGGAACAGGAAGCCGTTCCACACCTGGAGGCCGTCGTAGACGGCGACCGTCATCAGGGCGGGGCGGGCCATCGGCGCGACGAGCGAGAACAGCATGCGCCAGTCGCCGGCGCCGTCGACGATCATCGCCTCGAACAGCGAGCGGGGGATGTCCCGCAGGAAGCTGACGAGGATCATCACCGTGACCGGCAGCGCGAACGCCGCCGAGGGCAGCACGATCGCGAGCAGGCTGTCGTACATCTGCATGCGGATGATCAGCAGGTAGACCGGGATGATGACCGCCTGCAGCGGGATGGCCAGGCCCAGCAGGTACAGCCGGAAGGACAGGCGGGACCAGGGGGTGGAGTACCGGACGATGCTGAAGGCGGCCATCAGGGCGGTGGCCACGGTGAGCGCGACGGCCCCGGCGGTGACGACGGCGCTGTTGAGCAGGTAGGTGGTGAAGTCGCCGTCGAGGACGGTCCGGTAGTTCTCCAGGGTCGGGTGGCCGGGCGGGGCCAGCGGGCTGTCGGTGGTGAAGTCGGTGCGGGTGCGCAGGCTGGTCACGACCAGCCAGTACACGGGGACGAGGACGACCGCGGTCCACAGCAGGGCGGCGGCGCCGGAGAGCGCGCGGCGCAGGGGGGTGCGGGCGCGTCGCGGGCGTGCGGCGGCGGACCGCACCGGGGTCCGGGTGGCGTGCTGCGGCCCGTGTGCGCCGCGTGTCTTGGTCAGGGTGGTGCTCACAGGCCCTCCTGCTGGCTTTCCATCCGGGTGAAGCCGGACAGGCGGGTGGTGAGCAGCGACAGTCCGAGGCCGAACACCACCAGGAGCGTGGCGAGCGCGCTGGCCCGGCCCATGTCGTGCGCCTGGAAGCCGGTGATGTACATGGCCAGGGGCAGTACGCGGGTCGCGTCACCCGGCCCGCCGGTGCCGCCGGACAGGACGAAGATCAGGTCGAAGTAGGTCAGCGAGCCCACCAGCATGAGCGTGCTCGACGTGACGAAGGTGTACTTCAGCTGCGGCAGCGTGATCCGCAGCAGACGGGTCAGCGGCCCGGCGCCGTCGATGGCGGCGGCCTCGTACAGGGAGACGGGGATCTGCCGGACGCCGGCCTGGTACAGCAGGGCGTGGAACGGCACGAACTGCCAGGCGATCACGAAGATCACCGTGTAGAGGGCCAGGTCGGGCGAGCCGAGCAGCGGCCGGGCCAGCCAGTGGAGTCCGGGGGTGGAGCCGATGCCGAAGGACGGGTCGAGCAGGGCCTGCCAGGTCAGGCCGATCGCCACCGCGGACAGCAGGAGCGGGAGGAACCACAGCACGGCGAGGAAGGCGCGTGTCCGGCCGCGGGGGGCCTGGAAGAGGCCGAGCGCCAGCGCCAGCGGTGTCTGGACCACCCAGCTGACCAGCATCACCTTGACGGTGAGCCACAGCGCCTGCCAGGTGGCGGTGTCGGTCAGGACGGCGCTCCAGTTGCCGAGCCCGTTCCAGCCGACGGCGCCCAGGCCGTCCCAGTCGGTGAGGCTGAGCACCAGCACACCGCCGAGCGGGACCAGGCCGAACAGGCCGAACAGGACCAGGGCGGGCGCGGCCATCAGCAGGCCGCCGACGCCGCGCCGCCCGCCACGGGCCGTGCCCGGCCGCGCCGTGCGGGGCGCGGCCGGGGACGGCGTACGCGCGACCGACGCCATTACTTCGCCGCCTCGCTCATGTTCACGCCGAACCGCTCGGGCTCGATCTGCCCCAGGAACGACTTGTCCACGTTGGTCAGCAGCGGGTCCGCCTGGTCCGAGGGCAGGTCCTGGTCCCAGGAGAGCTGGAAGTTCGGGGCTTCCGACACCAGGCCGTGGACGAAGGCCAGCCACTTCCTGTCGTCGGCCGACTTCACCTCCGCCAGCCGGGAGTCCAGCCTGGTGACGGGGGGCACGCTGCCGGCGGCGAGGTAGGCGCCGATCTGGTCCTCGTTCATGACGTAGTCCTTCAGATACGTCAGCGCCGCGTCCTTGTTCTTGCTCGCCGAGTTCAGCGACAGGAAGTTCGACGGGTTGCCGACGATGTTCTTCGGGTCGCCCGCGCCGCCGGGCAGTGCCGGGAAGGGGAGGTAGCCGAGGTCCTTCTTCACGAAGTCCGGTGCCGCCTTGACCATGTTGGCGTACTCCCAGGTGCCCATCAGCTCCATGCCGGCCTTGCCGGTGTAGAGCAGGGCCGTGGAGGCGCCCTGGTCGTAGTTGACGGAGGAGGCGTTGTCGCCGAAGGCGCCGGCCTCGGCGAGTTCCCGGAGGCGGGAGTTGGCCTCGGTGACCGCCGGGTCCTTCCAGGCCGCCGTGTCCCCGGAGGCGATCCTGTGGAACACCTCGGAGCCGCCCTCGCGGTCCAGGAGGTACTCCAGGTGCATCAGCGTCGGCCACTTGGAGTTCGCGGCGAGGGATATCGGGGTGACCTCGGCGTCCTTGAGCTTCTTCACGGCGGTGAGCAGCTCGTCGTAGGTCTTCGGCGGCTGGACGCCGGCGTCCGCGAGGACCTTCTTGTTGTAGAAGAGGACGACCGGGGCGAGTCCGTTGGCCGGGACGCCGTAGACCTTGCCCTGGAACTCCGCGCTCTTCAGCACGCTCGGCATGAAGCGCAGCAGGTTGACCTGGCTGTCGTCGACGGGGTCGACCTTGCCGGCCTCGACGTAGTCGTTCAGGGCGCCGCCGCCCCAGTTGAAGAAGAGGTCGGGGGCCTGGTTCGCGCCGAAGGCGACGCGCAGCTTCTGCTTGTAGTCGTCGTTGGCGAACAGCCGCAGGGTGATCTTCTCGTCCGGGTGGTCCTTGTTGTAGGCGTCCACGGACTCCTTGAGGATCGTCTGGTCCGTCAGCGCCCACATCGTCAGGCCCTCTCCCGAGGCGGTCGTGGAGGGGCCGGACGATCCGCACGCGGTGAGGCTCAGCGCCGCCGCGGCGGCGACCACGGGGACGCTCACGCGCCGTGCCTTCGCCGGGCGGTTTTCTCTGCTGCCAAGTCCCGGGAACCCGTGCATGTTCAGTCTCTCTTCTGTTCGGATTGCTCTGTCCGTGCGCCAGGCCGGCGACCGGGCGGCACGAAAGGCTTTCGGAAGCGCTCGGTGCGGGCGGTCCGCCTGATGAACCGGGAGACTGGCACGGATTTCACGACCGGGACAAGGAAGGGAAATCCCTCGGTTACGAAAGGCTTTCGCAGGTACGCGGAGGGCGCGTCCGAAGGAAGCGCGGCGGCAGGGACAGTGTCGTGACCGGGATGCCGGACCTGGCCACGGGCCGCTTCACCGAGCCGTGGGGGGTGGCCGACGCCGTCGTGCCGCCGGCGTCGCCGCGCTCCGGCGGTGCCGCGGGCGCCGAGTTCGTCGTGGGCGGCCGTCTCCCGCCTCTGCACTCCCTGGCCCCGGGGGGGTGTCCGTTGCGGTGAGGGACGACAAGGCCGAGCGGTCGGCCGCTCTTGTGGCGGCGCACCGGGAAGCCGGCTCCACCGAGCCGGTACGGGTCCTTCGCCGAGGCGTCCCCCGTCTCCGGCGCCCGTCTCCGTCCACGGCCGGCAAAGGCCTCGCCGACCGGGCAGGACGCCCTGTCCGGGCTCGTGTTTCCGCGGTTCAGCGTGGGTTTCGCCGTGGCTTCAGGGGTGTGTTCGGCAGTTCGGGCGCGGGCAGGGGGGCGCCGTCGTAGCCGTGCACCTCGCCGAAGCGGTCCCCCTTCGCCCAGTCCTCGCGGGCCCGCGCGATCTCCTCGTGCGTCCGGCAGACGAAGTTCCACCACATGACGATCTCCTCGTCGAACGGGGTCCCGCCGAGCAGCACCGCGCGTGCCGGCCCGTCGGACTCGTTGCGGAGCGTCAGGGTGCCGGCGCCGGGGCGTGTGCAGCCCAGTTCCGCCGGGCGCAGCAGGGTGCCGGCCAGGCGGACGTCCCCGCGGTCCACGAGGAGGCCGTGTTCGAAGCGGGGGTCCACGGTCAGGGTGAGCGAGGCGTGCGGGGCGAGGGTGATCTCCGCGCCGAGGAGGGGGGTGAAGGTCGGCACGGGTGAGACGGAGCCGGCCAGCCGGCCCAGGAAGACCCTGGTCTCGGCGCCGTCGGTCCGTACGGGCTCGGGCACGTGGTGCCGGAAGTCGCTCGCGGTGTGCCGGTGTTCGTCCGGGAGGGCCACCCACAGCTGTACGCCGTGCAGGACCGTGGTCCGCGGGGTGGAGACCTCCGAGTGGCTGATGCCGTGCCCGCCGGTCATGAGGTTCAGCTCGCCGGGGCGTACCAGGGCGTGGGTGCCGAGGCTGTCCCGGTGCTCGATCTCGCCGCTGAACAGCCAGCTCACCGTCTGCAGTCCGGTGTGCGGGTGCGGGGCGACGTCCATGCCCCCGGTGAGGGTGACGTCGTCGGGGCCGTAGTGGTCGGCGAAGCACCAGGCTCCGATCATGGACCGGGTGCGCTGCGGCAGCGTGCGCCGGACCGTCATGGCGCGGGGGCCGCCCAGCGGCACGTCGCGCGGGGTGAGCACCTCGACCCGCGGCGCGTCCGGCCGCTCGGCGTCGTCCGCCGCCGCGCAGCGGACTTCCCCGGGGTTCTTCTCGGCATTGCTCACGGAGAGGCACTTCCCGTCGTCATCGTGTTTTCGATTTCAACTGTCCGTCGTTGTGGCGCATTCCGGCCGTGCCGGGGAAACCTTGTCGGACCGCTCGATGATCCCTTACGTTCGGGAGGTGAAGAAGGTGATCGACCTCAACGCGGACCTCGGTGAAGGTTTCGGCCGCTGGACCCTCACCGACGACGACGCCCTGCTCTCCGTCGTCACCAGTGCCAACGTCGCCTGCGGTTTCCACGCCGGCGACCCTTCCGTGATGCGGCGCGTCTGCGACCTCGCCGCCGAGCGCGGGGTGCGCATCGGCGCCCAGGTGTCCTACCGGGACCTGGCCGGTTTCGGGCGGCGGGCGATGGACGTGCCCGCCGGTGAGCTCGCGGCCGAGGTGGCCTACCAGATCGGCGCGCTCAGGGTCTTCGCGGAGGCGGCCGGGGCCCGGGTGGCCTATGTGAAGCCGCACGGCGCGCTCTACAACCGCACCGTCCACGACGCCGGGCAGGCCGGTGCCGTGGTGGCGGGCGTGCGGCTCGCGGGCGGGGGCCTGCCGGTGCTGGGCCTGCCCGGGTCGCGGCTCCTGGCCGCCGCGCGGGAGGCCGGTCTCGCCGCCGTGCCGGAGGCCTTCGCCGACCGCGCCTACACCCCCGAGGGCACCCTCGTCCCGCGCCGCGAGCCGGGCTCGGTGGTGACGGACGGGGACGCGGTCGTACGGCGCGCGGTGGCGTTCGCGGTGGACGGCGCGGTCGAGGCGGTGGACGGTACGACGGTCGCGGTCGCCGCCCGTTCCCTGTGCGTGCACGGCGACACCCCGGGCGCGGCCCGGACCGCGGCGCGGGTGCGTGAGGCGCTGGAGACGGCGGGGGTCGGGGTCGGGGCGTTCGCATGAGCCCGGCCCCGCTCCCGACGGTCCGCCCCGCCGGGCGGCACGCCCTCCTCGTCGAGCTGCCCGACGCCGAGCACACCGCGGCCTTCCACGCCGAGCTGCTGCGGCGGCGCGCGGCCGGGGCGCTGCCGCCGGTCGAGGAGATCGTGCCGGGGGCGCGGACCGTGCTCCTGGACGGGGTGCGGGACCCGGACGCGCTGGCCCGTCTGCTCGCCGGCTGGGAGGTCACGCCCGGGGAGGCGGACGACGGGGAGGCCGTGGACATCGCCGTGCGCTACGACGGGCCGGACCTCGCGGAGGTGGCGGCCCTGTGGCGGGTGGCGCCCGGGGAGGTCGCCGGGCTCCACTCCTCCTTCGTGCACCGCGTCGCGTTCTGCGGTTTCGCGCCGGGCTTCGGCTATCTCACCGGGCTCCCGCCGCATCTGCACGTGCCTCGCCGCGCCACGCCCCGCACGCGGGTCCCGGCCGGGGCGGTCGCGGTGGCCGGCCCCTACAGCGCCGTCTATCCGCGCTCCACCCCGGGCGGCTGGCGGCTGATCGGCAGCATGCCGGACCCAGGCCGTCTGTGGGACCCCGCGCGGGAGCCGGCGGCGCTCCTCACCCCGGGCACCCGGGTGCGTTTCGTCCCGGCGGACGGTACGGACGGTGGGGTGTGAGCGGCGCGCTGACGACGGTGCGGGCCGGTGCCCTCACCACGGTGCAGGACGCGGGCCGGCGCGGCCACGCCCACCTGGGCGTCCCCCGCTCCGGCGCCCTGGACGCGGGGGCGATGCGGCTCGCCAACCGCCTGCTCGGCAACGATCCCGGTGCCGCCGTCCTGGAGACCACCCTGACCGGCTGCGCCCTGCGGCCCGACCGCGCCGTCACCGTGGTGGCCGGCGGCGCGCCGTGCCCGGTGACGGTGGACGGGCGTCCGGCGCCCTGGGGCGCCCCCGTGCGGGTGCCCGCGGGTGCCGTCCTGGACGTGGGGGCGGTGAGTGCGGGTGTGCGCACGTACGTCGCGGTCGCCGGAGGCATCGCCGTCGAGCCGGTCCTCGGCAGCCGCTCCACCGACCTGCTCTCCGGGCTCGGCCCAAAACCCCTGCGCGACGGGGACGTCCTTCCGCTGGGCGCCCCGGCGGGGCGGGCGGCGCCGGCGGTCGCCGTTCCCTGGCCGGGACCGCCCGCCGAGCTGGTCCTCCCGGTCAGCCCCGGCCCCCGGGCCGACCGGTTCACCCCGGCCGCGCTGCGCACCTTCACCTCGGCGGCGTACCGCGTCTCCCCGCACAGCAACCGCGTCGGCCTGCGCACCGAGGGGCCCGCGCTCGCACACGCGTCGACGGCCGAACTGCCCAGCGAGGGCATGGTGCTGGGCGCGGTCCAGGTCCCGCCGGACGGGCGTCCCGTGGTGTTCCTCCACGACCATCCGACGACCGGCGGCTACCCGGTGATCGCCGTCGTCGCCGAATCCGCCCTCGCGGCGGCGGCCCAGGCGCCGGCCGGGACACCGGTGCGGTTCACACCCGGCTGACGCGGAAGGCGGAAGCACCCGGCCCGCGCGGGCCGGGTGCTTCCGCCTTGGACTCGACTCCACGCACGGGGAGTTGGCGCCCTGGTGATCGTTCGTACGCTCCCGTTCACGGCGAGGCGCATACCTACCGGAGCGCTGGCCGCAGGGGCGCTCCTCGTGCCGCCGGATTCCCGTTCGTGGTACGGGCGAGGCCCCGGGTCCGGCCGGTGCGGGAACCCCCGTTCTCACGGAGGTCCCGCTCGGTCCGGCCGGGCCCCGGGGTCTGCGCGCGTCGGTGACGGATCGCCTCCGGCGTCAGTGGCCGGCCGTGTCGGGCCTGCGGCGCACACCGGCGGCGGCCGTCACGGCGCCGAGGACGCACAGCACTCCGGCGACCAGGGCGGCGGTGTGCACGCCGTTCATGAACGCCTGGTGGCTGCCGTCGATGACGGCGGCCTTGAGCTGGGCGGGCATCGCGTCGGAGACGGGTGCGACGCCCATCGCCACGGCGTCCTTGGCCTCGCTCAGACCGGCGGCGGCCTGGGCGGGCGCACCGGCGGAGGTCAGTTCGCCGGTGAGAGTGGAACCGACGCGGCTGCTGATGAGCGAGACGAGCACGGACGTGCCGAGGGCGCCGCCGATCTGCAGGGCGGTCGCCTGCAGGCCGCCCGCCACGCCGCCGTCCTTGACGGGCGCGTTGCCGACGATGGCGTCGGAGGAGGACGACATCACCATGCCCACGCCCAGGCCGAGCGCGATGAACGGCGGCCACATCGTGGCGTACGACGAGTCGACGCTCCAGCCGAGCATGGCGAAGCAGGCGACGCCCTGGAGGGCCATGCCGAGCGGCATGGTGAGCCGCGGCCCGAACCGGTCGGTGAGCGCCGCGCCGAGCGGGGAGGCGAGGACCGAGGCCAGGCTCAGCGGCAGCGTGCGCACGCCGGCCTCCACGGGCGTGAAGCCGCGCACGTTCTGGAGGTAGAGCATGACGAAGAAGATCACGCCGAGCAGTACGAAGAAGTTCAGCGCGGTGATGACCGTGCCGATGGTGAGTGCCGGGTTGCGGAACAGGCGCATGGGCAGCAGCGGGGCCGCCACCCGCGTCTCGTGGAAGCCGAAGGCGAGCAGGATCACCAGGCCGGCCCCGATGGCGCCGAGGGTGCCGCCCGAGGTCCAGCCCCAGGTCTCGCCCTTGACGACGCCGAAGACGACGGCGAGCAGACCGAGCGCCAGCAGGATGACCCCGGGCAGGTCGAACTTCTCGTCCGCCGCGCCGCCGCTCCTGGTCTGCGGCAGCACGATCGTGCTGAAGACCAGGGCCAGGACGCCGATCGGGGCGTTGATGTAGAAGACGGACTCCCAGTTGACGTGCTGCACGAGCAGTCCGCCGACGATGGGGCCCAGCGCGGTGGAGACCGAGGAGACCATGGCCCAGATGCCGACCGCCATGCCGAACTTCTTCGGCGGGAAGACGGCCCGCAGCATGCCGAGGGTGTTGGGCATCAGCAGCGCACCGAAGAATCCCTGTACCGCGCGGAAGGCGATGACGCCCTCGATGGATCCGGCGAGGCCGATGGCGACGGACGCGACGGTGAAGCCCGCGACGCCGATCAGGTAGAAGGTGCGGCGTCCGAACCGGTCGCCGAGCTTGCCGCCGAGGATGAGCGCGGCGGCCAGGGCCAGCAGGTAGGCGTTGGTGACCCACTGGAGATCGGTGGTGGAGGCGTTCAGGTCCCGGCCGATCTCCGGGTTGGCGATGGAGACGACGGAGCCGTCGAGGCCGACCATGAACAGCCCGAAGGCGACGGCGATCAGCGTCAGCCAGGGGTTCGCGCGCCGGCCGCCCGGCCGCTCGGCGGGCGGGGCGTGGGTGCGCGCGGTGGAGGGGTCGGAGATGGCGGAAGGCATGGGTGTGCCGGTCCTCTTTCACGTTTCGGGGGTGGGGGTCACGGGCGGGAAGGAGCAGCGGCACAGCGGCGGCTCCCCCTCCGCGCGGAGGGGGGAAACGGCTGCCGCCCCCTGGAGGGGCGGAGCGCGGAAAGGGTACGGAGGGGCTCTTCCGGCCCCGCCGTAACAGGACCCCGGCCTGTCGGAGGGTCCGGGGTCAGTCGCGGTCGTGGAGGTGCCGGCCGAGCGCCGAGAGCGCGCCCAGCGCCGAGCCGAGCGCCGCACGCTCACCGTCGGTCATCGCGCGCAGCGCGCGGGCGATCTGGGCGGCCATCACGCGCTCGGCCTCGGTCAGCCGCTGCCGTGCGGTCGGCGTGAGGTGCAGATGCACGACCCGCTTGTCGGCGGGGTCGGGCCGTCGCTCCAGCAGTCCCTGCTCGGTGAGCTGGGTCACCAGGGCGCTGACGTTGTTCGGCTTCATGAGCAGCGCGTCCGCCGCCGCACGCACGGTGGTCCCGTCGTGGGTGTGCACGTGCCGGAGCAGTGCGAGCTGGGCCTCGGGGGGCTTGGGGTACGGGAAGTCCTGACCGACCCGCCGGTCCAGAGCCCGGGACAGCGCCGGCAGACACGCCACGAGCCCTGCGGCCACATGGTCGATGTCCTGCGCGGACGGACTGTTCTCGGGCATGACCGAGAATCTACCTATAGGACTATAGGTATGTCAAAGTAGCTATTCCGGAAGCCCCCTTCCGTCGGCCCGGCCGCACGCCCGTCCGGCCGCAGTCGGACAATGCGGTGCGGCCGGCGCAGGTCCTGGACCCGGTCCCGCGGGCCGGCCTGAGACGTGAGGTCCCTGCCGGCCCGCACGGTGCCGGGCTGACGCCTTCGGCGAGGTGGTCTTCACGGTGACCGGAGACAGCCGTGATCACCGTTCCGGGCGGAGGGAACTCCTCAGTGCCCGGGCAGGCTGGAACGCCTGACGACCAGTTCGGGCTGGAGCACGACCTGCCGGTGGTCATGGGTCTGCCCTCGGTCCTGCGACTCGGTGTCCTCCAGCAGGAGTTCGGCGGCGAGTGCGCCCATGGTGACGGCGGGCTGGCGGACCGAGGTGAGCGGGACGGCCGCCGCGGCGGCGAACTCGATGTCGTCGTACCCCACGATGGCCAGATCCTCCGGCACCCGGACACCCGCCGCGTACATGGCCTGCAACAGCCCCAGCGCCAGCAGGTCGTTGGCACAGAAGACCGCGGTGGGCCGGTCGGCCAGACCCAGCAGACGCGCACCCGCGTCACGCCCCGCGGCCACGTCCAGACGCTCGGTGGGCAGCTCCCGCAGCGCTCCCGCCCCCAGCCCCGCCTCCACCAGCGCACCCAACGCCCCCGTACGCCGGTCACGGACCTGATGCAGACCCGGCGGACCACTGACATAGGCCAGACAGCGGTGCCCGGCGTCCAGCAGATGCCGCACCGCCAGCGCACCCCCCGCCACGTCGTCCACCGAGACCGAGCACTCGGCGGCCCCCTCGGCGACCCGGTCCACCAGCACGAAGGGAATACCGTGCCGCCGGAACCCCTCGATGTTGCGGCCGGTGGCGTCGGCCGGGGTCAGCAGCACCCCCCGCACCCGCTGCTCGGCGAAGAGCGCAAGATACTCCGCCTCCTCCGCCGCACTCTGCGCGCTGTTGCACACCATCACTCCCAGCCCCGCCTCCCGCGCCGCCCGCTCGGCACCCCGCGCCACGTCCACGAAGAAGGGATTGCCCATGTCCAGCACGAGCAGCCCCATGATCCGGCTGCGGCCCGCCCGCAGCTGACGCGCGGACTCGCTGCGCACATACCCCAGCCGGTCGATCGCGGCCAGCACCCGCGCCCGCGTCCCGGCCGCGACCGTCTCCGGACGGTTGATGACGTTGGAGACCGTGCCCACGGATACTCCGGCCGCACGGGCGACGTCCTTGATACCCACCGAAGGGACCATCGGGCAGAGACCTCCAGGATCGAGGGGCGACAGGTGGACCGCGTGCGCCTCCTGTCGCCCTGCGAGCGGACCGGGCCTGGCCGAGCCTGACCGCGAGGCGGGACACAGAAGCACCGCATCGGTGCTTCCCGGTCTAGAAATCGAACTGGTCGATGTTCCCGGCGTTGAACACGGTCGGCTTGCCGAGGGTGATCACGCCGTCCTTGCCGATGGTGTATTCGCCCATGGCGTCGGCCTTGAAGGTCTCGCCCTCCTTGCCGGTGATCTGGCCCGACTCCAGGGCGACGGCGGTGCGCGCGGCGAGTTCGCCGAGCTTGGCCGGGTCCCACAGCTCGAACGCCTCGACGGTGCCGTTCTTGACGTACTTGCGCATGTCGTTGGGGGTGCCGAGGCCGGTCAGCTTGACCTTGCCCTTGTACTTGGAGCCGGACAGGTACTGGGCGGCGGCCTTGATGCCGACGGTGGTCGGGGAGATGATCCCCTTCAGGTCCGGGTACTCCTGGAGCAGTCCCTGGGTCTGCTGGAAGGACTTCTGGGCGTCGTCGTCCCCGTAGGCGATCTCGACCAGCTCGATGTCCTTGTACTTCGGGTCCTTCAGCTCCTCCTTCATGTACTCGATCCAGGCGTTCTGGTTGGTCGCGGTCTGCGCGGCGGACAGGATCGCGATCTCGCCCTTGTAGCCGATCTGTTCGGCGAGCAGCTGCACCTCGGTGCGGCCGAGGTCCTCGCCGGAGGCCTGGGAGACGAAGACGTTGCGGCACTCGGGCCTGGTGTCCGAGTCGTAGGTGACGACGCTGATGCCGTTGGTCATGGCCTGCTTGAGGGCGGTGCACAGGGCGCCGGGATCCTGTGCGGAGACCGCGATGGCGTCGACCTGCTGCTGGGTGAGGGTGTTGACGTAGGAGACCTGGCCGGAGGTGTCGGTGCCGCTGGAGGGGCCGACCTCCTTGTAGTCGGAGCCCAGTTCCTTCAGGGCCTTCTCCCCGCCCTTGTCGGCGATGGTGAAGTACGGGTTGTTGACCTGCTTCGGCAGGAAGCCGACGGTCAGGCCCTTCCTGGTCGCGGCGTTCGGGTCCGCCTTGCCCGCCGCGGCGTTGCCGGCGCCCTCCTTCGCGGCGTCCTCCTTGGTGGTGCCGCCGCAGGCGGTGGCGCCGAGGGCCAGGGCGACGGTGACGGAGAGGGCGGCGGTCAGCCGGCGGGCTCCGGACGGGGCAAGAGACATGGCGAGTCCTGGTTCCTTCGGTACGGGAGGGCGGGCACTGGGGCGTGGGGCGGGGGTCAGGGGGTGACGGTCGGTGGTGCCGAGGGGGCGGCGGCAGCCTTCCTGCGTGCCCTGGAGCGCGCGATCTCCCGGCCGGTGCGCGGGGCGAGCACGGACAGGACGAGCAGCACGCCGGTGACGACGATCTGCGACTGCGCGGAGACGTCCTGCAGGCTCATCACGTTCTGCAGCGTGCCGAGCAGGAAGACGCCGGCGATCGCGCCGCCGAGGGTGCCCTTGCCGCCGTCGAAGTCGATGCCGCCCAGCAGCACGGCGGCGATGACGGACAGTTCCAGCCCCAGGGCGTTGTCGTAGCGGGCGCTGGCGTAGTGCAGGACCCAGAAGACGCCGGTGAGGGACGACAGGACGCCGGTGCCGACGAACATGGCCAGCTTGAGCCGCTTGACGCGGATGCCGGCGAACCGCGCCGCCTCCTCGTTCGCGCCGACGGCGAACAGGCAGCGGCCGACGGACGTGGCGTGCAGGAGCACGGCGGCGATCGCGAACAGGACGACGAAGGGGATCGCGGCCTTGGGCACGAACGAGTCGCCGATGCGGCCGGCGCCGAAGTCCAGGTACCGCATCGGGAAGTCGGTGACCGAGTCGGAGCCCAGGACGATCTGGGCGATGCCGCGGTAGGCGGCCATGGTGCCGATGGTCACGGCGAGGGAGGACAGTCCGAGGCGGGTGACCAGCAGGCCGTTGACGAGTCCGCAGACCACGCCCAGCAGCGCGCACAGCACGATGATCGTCTCGATCGCCATGCCCTGGTTCCACAGCGCGCCCATCACCGCGCCGGAGAGTCCCGCGGTGGAGCCCACCGACAGGTCGACCTCGCCGGAGACGACCAGCATGGTCATCGGCAGGGCGATCAGCGCGATGGGGAGGGTGTTGCCGATGAGGAACGACAGGTTCAGCGTGTTGCCGAAGTTGTCGATGAAGGAGAAGGAGCAGATCAGCAGGGTCAGGAGCAGCGCGCCGACCACGGTGTCCCAGCGGAGCGCGCCGCTCAGCCGTGCCAGGGGGGCGGCCTTGGCGGTCGTGGGGTCAGGCATGGCGGGCGCTCCTCAACTGTGCGGCCTGCCTGCGCAGCACCGAGGCGACGCGCAGGGCGAGGATCCGGTCGACGGCGATGGCCAGCAGCAGGAGGGTCCCGTTGATGGCGGTGACCCAGACGGAGCTGACGCCGAGGGCGGGCAGGACGCTGTTGACGGAGGTCAGCAGCAGCGCGCCGAGCGCGGCGCCGTAGACGCTGCCGGAGCCTCCGGTGAAGGCGACGCCGCCGACCACGACGGCGCTGACGACGGTCAGTTCGTAGCCGCTGCCCGTGGCGGAGTCGACGTTGCCGAAGCGGGCCAGGTAGAGCGCTCCGGCCAGCCCGGCGAGGGCGCCGCACAGCACGTACGCCGTCATGATCCTCCTGCGGACGGGGATGCCGGCGAGTGCGGCCGCCTCGGGGCTGGAGCCGAGGGCGTACATGTCACGGCCGCTGCGGTAACTGCGCAGGTAGTAGCCGACGGCGAGGAGGACGGCCGCGGCGAGCAGCGCGAGATGGGGGACGAACAGGATGCCGCCGGAGCCGAAGTCGACGAAGCCGTCGGGCAGGGCGTCGGCGGTGATCTGCCGGGAGCCGACCCAGAGGGAGTCGATGCCGCGGACGACGTACAGGGTGCCGAGGGTGACGACCAGTGCCGGGACCTTGCCGAAGCTGACCAGGGAACCGTTGAGGAGGCCGAAGAGGGCGCCGAGGGCGACGGCGAGCAGTACGGCGGTCAGCGGGCCGCCGCCGTGCTGCAGGTGGTCGCCGGCGGCGAAGGCGCTGATGCCGAGGACGGAGCCGACGGAGAGGTCGACGTTGCGGGTGATCACGACGACGGCCTGGCCGGTGGCCACCAGTACCAGGATGGTGGCGTTGAGCAGCAGGTCCTTGACGCCCTGCTCGGACAGGAACGCGGAGTTGGACACCTGCGTCGCCAGGAGCATCAGCACGAGCACGGCGGCCACGGCCAGCTCACGGGCCTTGAACACCTTGTCGATCAGACGCCGTCCCGCGGCGGGGCCGGTCGGTGCCTCTTCGCGCACCGGCGGAGCGGTCACGCTCATGCCGCCTTCCCCCCTCGGTCCGTCCGGCCGGTGGCCGCCGCCATCACGGTTTCCTCGGTCGCCTCGGCGCGGGTGAGTTCCGCGGTCAGCCGGCCCTCGTGCATGACGAGCACGCGGTCGGCCATGCCGAGGATCTCGGGCAGGTCGGAGGAGATCATCAGGACCGCGACCCCCTCCGCGGCCAGCGACGACAGCAGCCGGTGCACCTCGGCCTTGGTGCCGACGTCGATGCCGCGGGTGGGCTCGTCCACGATCAGCACCTGCGGCCGGGTGGCGAGCCACTTGGCGAGGACGACCTTCTGCTGGTTGCCGCCGGACAGGGTGCCGACGAGGTCGGCGAGACGGGCGTACTTCACCTGGAGCCTGACGGACCAGTCGACGGCACGGCTGCGCTCGGCCCTGCGGCTCATCAGTCCGCCGCGGACGGTGTCGCCGAAGCCCGTCAGGTTGATGTTGCGTTCGATGGACATGTCCATCACCAGTCCCTGGGCCCTGCGGTCCTCCGGGACCAGGGCGAGGCCCGCCCTCATGGCCACGCTGGGCGCTCCGGGCCTGAGCTTCCTGCCGAGGACCTCGACCTCGCCGCCGTCGAAGCGGTC
This sequence comes from Streptomyces sp. NPDC006384, assembly GCF_042870695.1. Lineage (NCBI taxonomy): Bacteria > Bacillati > Actinomycetota > Actinomycetes > Kitasatosporales > Streptomycetaceae > Streptomyces > Streptomyces sp. NPDC006384. The sequence goes on along the minus strand of NZ_JBIAHR010000001.1, from coordinate 260,860 downwards.
GACGCCGAACACGGCGCGCGCGACCTCGCTGCGGCCCGCCCCGACCAGTCCGGCCAGGCCGACGATCTCACCGTGCCGCACCTCGAAGGAGACGTCCGTGAAGACGCCCTCGCGGGTCAGCCGCCGCACGCCGAGGGCGACGTCCCCGATCCGCGTGGTCTGCTTGGGGTAGAGCTCCTCCAGGTCCCGGCCGACCATCCGGCGCACCAGGTCGTCCTCGGTGAGTCCCTCCAGGGGCTCGCTGCCGATCAGGGCGCCGTCGCGCAGCGTGGTGACGCGCCGGCACAGCTCGAAGATCTCCTCCAGGCGGTGGGAGATGAAGAGGACGGCCGCGCCCTGGTCGCGCAGGGCGCGTACGACGCCGAACAGGCGGGCGACCTCGCTGCCGGTCAGGGCGGCGGTCGGCTCGTCCATGATCAGCACGCGGGCGTCGAAGGAGAGCGCCTTGGCGATCTCGACGAGCTGCTGGTCGGCGATGGACAGGCCGCGGGCCGGCTGCCCGGGGTCGAGGGCGACGCCGAGACGCCGGAACAGGTCCGCGGCGGCCTGCTCGACCGCTCGGTGATCGACCCGGCCCAGGGAGCGGGTCGGCTGGCGGCCCACGAAGATGTTCTCGGCCACCGACAGGTCCGGGAAGAGCGTGGGCTCCTGGTAGATGACGGCGACGCCGGCGTTCCGGGCGTCGGCGGGACCGTGGAGGACGACCGGGGCGCCGTCCAGCAGGATCCGGCCCGTGTCGGGGCGGTGCACGCCGGCGAGGATCTTGATCAGGGTCGACTTGCCCGCGCCGTTCTCACCGGCCAGAGCGTGTGCCTCCCCGGCGTACAGGCGCAGGCTGACGTCGCGAAGCGCGCGCACGGCACCGAAGGACTTGCTCACCCCCTCCAGTGCGAGCACCGGAGGGGACTCCGGTTCAGGGTGCGTCATTGCGTGTCTCCATGGTGTGCCGAAGGTGTGCGCCGAGAAAGGAACCGGGCGCATGGGCGCTGTCCGCACTGCCGACCTGTGATGAATTGTTTCAATGAGCTGACGGGAAGCTAGCCCCGCCCATCACCCAGGTCAAGGGGGCGGACGGAAATCAATCCGCAGACGACATCCCGCACCCGTCCGTCCCTCACAACATGCCGCTGGAGTGCAGGAAGAGGCAAGAAGGCGACCCATTACCCGCCTTACGGCACGATTGGATAACGCCGGACGCGGGGGTTGCGCCAACGCTTGACGTGAATACGACGAGCCACTATCTTCCGCAAGATATTGAATCGATTCACAATCACTCCCCCACCTCTTCGGCCTTTCTCGCGCCGCCGCGCGGACGTCACCTGACGCGGATCTCCGCCAACTGCAGGCGGTACCTGCCGGCCTCGTCAGAAGCCGGCGCGCCGAGCCTGGTCGCGCTCAGCCGGAGGTGACGTCCGGTTGCGGAGGCGAGGCTGTAGGTCTGGGCCGCTCCTCGGGGATCGGCCTGGCCGGTGACGGTACGCACCGTCGTCCAGGCCGTGGAGCCGTCGGCCCGGGTCTGGAACGAGAAGTCGACCGGGAAGCCCGCCGTGCCGCCGCCGGCCGCGGGGGTGTCGGTGCGGGGGAAGAGGCTGACCGACCCGATGGGCCGGTCCGCGCCGAGGTCGATCTCGATCCGGACGGGCGTGCCGCCGACATCTGCGGAGGGGAAGTCGATGCTGGTGAAGCCCTTGGCACCGGGCACGCCGGTGAGGACACCGTCCAGGAGGCGGGTCTTGCCCCAGTCGCCGTTCTCCAGCGTGTAGTTGGCGGTGACGGTGGTCCCGGCGGTCGGGACGGTGAGTTCGGCGAGCTGGAGCCGGTGCCTGGCGGGCTCGTCGGAAGCGGACTTGCCGAGCCTGGTGGCCTGCAGGCGCAGGTAACGGGCGGTGGTGGTCCTGAACCCGTATGTCTGGACGAGGCCGCCCGGGTCGGGCTCGCCGGTGACGGTGCGGACGGTGGTGTGGGAGGCGGCGCCGTCGGCGCGGGCCTGCAGGGTGAAGTCGACCGGGAAGCCCGCCGTGCCGCCACCGGCCGCGGGGGTGTCGGTGCGGGGGAAGAGGCGTACGGCGTCGATGTCGGTGTCTGCGCCGAGGTCGATCTCCACCCAGACGGGGTTCGCGCCGATGCCGGCGGAGGGGAAGTCGTTGCTGGTGTAGCCCTTGGCGCCGGGCGCGCCGGTGAGCGTGCCGTCGGTGATCCTGTCGCGGCCCCAGTCGCCGTTCTCCAGGCTGTTGTTGCTGGTGACCGGCCGTCCCAGGGCCAGGTCGTCCAGACGGCCCACGCCGGTGGCGGTGAACGTCCACCTGCCCGGCCCCACGACGAAGTACAGGTACGCGGCGTCCTTGCCGTCGTATCTCAGACCGCCGACGCCGCCGGCGGGCGCGCCTCCGGTGAAGACGGTGGTGCCGTTCGCCCTGACGACGGGCCGCGCGCTGCCGTACGTGGGCACGCCGACCCGGGCCGTCGTGCCGCCCGGTGACGTGAGCGTCAGCGTGACCCTCGTTCCGTCGCGGACGATGCCGAAGCGGATGTCCCCCCGGCCGGTCGGCGTCACAGCGTCGATCTTCGTGAGGGTGCCGGTCTGCGGGATCACCTCGTACGTCCTCCAGCCCGGTTCCGTGGGGCGGATCCCGGCGGCGTAGGCGGACAGGGCGTACAGCGGGCCGCCGTTCCAGGCGTGGTTGTCGGTGCCGTCGGCCTTGGTCCACAGCTCCCACAGGGTGTGGCAGACGGGATCGGCGACCTGGGCGGCGAAGCGGTTGCGCATCCGTTCCTCGGCGACGGTGGCCGCGCCCATGAGGTACAGCGCCTCGAGCACGTAGAACTCCATGTAGGGACTGGCGTTGAGATGGGTGCGCAGCACCTCCGTGACCGCCCGGTGGCGGGAGGCCGGGGCCAGGCCCGCGACGACGGCGAGGGCGTTGGCGCGGTCGTCGGTGTCCTTGGTGTAGCCGGGCGAGCGGTACTCGTTCTTCGAGGAGTTCCACAGGACGCGGTCGAAGTTGGCCCCGATGCTCGCGCGCCGGGCCTCCCAGTCCGCCACGTCGGCGGTGTTCCCGCTGAGGGCGGCGAGCCTGGCGGCGGTGCCCAGGGCCAGGTGGTACCAGCAGTTGTCCAGGACCCGGACGTCGATGTTGCCGCCCCAGTCCGCCCAGTCCCAGTCCCCCCTCCGGTGGCCGACGAGACCGTCGCCGTCCAGGCTCCACAGTTCCAGGTACTTCCTCACCGCCGGGTAGGCGCCGATGACGGTGCTCGCGTCGCCCGTGTAGAGGTAGTACGTCCAGAACGACCACACCGAGGCCAGCATCTGCAGGGGAAGCTCGCTGGTCCAGATCACGCTCGGCATCGGTGAGTACAGCACGCCCCCCTGCTCCTGCCAGGACGTCAGCTGGGCGATGGCCTTCTTGCCCAGGGCGTGCGAGCGGGTGTCGAAGGTGTAGAAGCCCTCCTTGAGCTGGTTCACCACGTCGCCCCACCACTGGGCACGCTCGCGGGTGGGGCAGTCCATGTAGTTGTCCCGCATGTTGACGTACATCGTGCGGGCCGCCTTGGTCCACAGCGTGTCGAGGAAGGCGTCGCTGCTGGCGAACGATCCCGCGAAGTCGGTGTCGTAACCGGACTCGCGGTACTTCAGGTCCAGGATCCTGACCCCTGCGGGGATCGTGTAGCGGACCGCGGTGCCGCTCATCCACGCCAGGCACTCGAACTCCTGCACCCCGCCCGTGCAGACGTAGGTGGCGCGCACGTTGTAGCCGGTCCCGGGTTCGATCCCGGTCAGGTTCGCGCCGTCGTCGTAGTGGTCGGTCCGGACATCGATCACCGCGCCGGCGGGGGCGTCCACCTTCAGGTACGGGGTGACCTGGAGGTTGGAGGGCAGAGCGGCCTGGACGGCCACCGCCCCCTGACCCGTGGACGGGAGCGAGGAGGCATTCGTGTAGGACTTCAGAGCTGAGTGGCGGAACTGCGGGATCGGTCGCACGACCAGGGCGTTCCAGGGCGCCGCGCCCGCGGTTCCGAGTTCGGCCGGTGCGCTCCAGGAACTGTCGTCGAAGCCGGGGGAGCGCCAGCCGGCCATACCGGTGGCGTCACGGGCGTCGTAGTGGACGTTCGACTCCGGCAGGCGGAAGTTGGCCTGGGTGCCGCTCGTGTCGTTCGAGTAGCCCGGGTGGACGGTGTGCTTCCAGCCGGCGTCGCTGACGATCCGGGCCGTGGTGGAGCCGGTCGTGATGTCGGCCTGGAAGAGCAGCCCGCCCTTGCCGCTGCCGTGGTGCGAGAAGCCCTGCTTGCCGAAGTACCACACCAGCAGCACCACCGTGTTGCCGCCGCCGCGCAGGTAGGGGGCGAGGTCGATCTCGTCGTAGTAGGTGTCCGTACGGTTGGGGCCCCGTTTGAGCCCGCCCTCGAAGACCACCAGCGTGCCGTTCACCCACAGCCAGTACTTCGAGTCCACGGCGATCCGCGTGACCGCCTTCGCCGGAGCCGAACCCAGGGTGAACGATCTGCGGAACGCCACCCACTGGTTCGCCGTACCGGTCGGTGCCCAGATCCACTTCGCGGACCAGGGCACCGCGGCGGACGCCGCCGGGGCGAGCCCGGGAAGGGCGAGGGAACCCAGGGTGGGGGCGAGGGCCACGGCTATGGCCGAACGCAGGGCGGTTCGGCGCGTTACACGGTTCATGCGGGCTCCTGCTTTCGCTGTGCGGGGCGGAAGGGGGCAGCGTCCGGCATCGAACGGTGGACGAAGTGCTTGAATCGATTCAGTCGGGCATTCGTAGACGCGATGGTCGACCCTCGCGCCACGAGTGTCAACACCTCCGCCACAAGGGGCCCGCACCGACCCGACGTTGCCCTCGCGGGTCACCCGACCTTCTGATCTGCGGTTCTTCCCGAGGCTGCGGAAGGCTTCCGGGTGCCGGTCTCCGCCCCTGCCCTCCCGCACATGCCGGTCACTTCTCGCATGCCCGTTCTCCACGCCGGCGGGAAACCGTCGCGCTCGCGAAGAACGGCGAACTGATGCGTGCGCCGCCCGCACGAGCGGACGCGCATCCCGTGGAGGGCCATCAGCCGTGCGACGGACGGAGGCGAATCGGCATCGGCCGGAAGCGAGCGGAGCGAAGCGGGTCTCCGGACGACGACACGAACCCCTCGCCCGCGTCAGACGCGTCCGCCCCGTCCGTCCGGAGGGCCCCGTCCGTCCGGAGGGCCCCGTACCGGTCCGGCCCGCGCGCTCGGAGCCACACGGCCTTGCCGGGACGAAACGCTGCCTGAAAGGGTGCTCCGGTGAGGCCGGTGGGGCGGAGCGTGCCTTCGGGCGAGCGGCGGGCAGCCGCCCGGACACGGCGGACGCGGCCCCCGGGCCGGCCGGGCGACCGCCGGGCGGTCCTCCACGCGGCCCACGGAGCGAAAGGCGTGCGATGGCGAACTCACGGTCCGGGGAGACGGTCACCGAGCGGATCGTCCGTGTCCTGGAGACGTTCGGCACCGACCGCACGGTGCAGACGGCCGCCGAGATCGGACGGCGGGCGGATCTCCCGTCGTCCACGGCGCACCGGATGGTGGCCGAACTGGTGGAGTGCGGGCTGCTGGAGCGGGACGAGGAGCACCGGGTGCGTCTGGGCATGCGGTTGTGGGAGCTGGCGCTGCGCGGCTCCCGTGCCCTGCGGCTGCGGCAGGCGGCGCTGCCCTTCATGGAACGCGTGCAGGCCCGGGTCCGGGAGCACACCCAGCTCGCGGTGCTGGAGAACGACGAGACGCTCTTCATCGAGCGGCTGTCCCACCCGCACGCGGGCGCCAACATCACCCGGATCGCCGGACGGCTGCCCCTGCACGCCTCCTCGTCGGGTCTGGTGCTGCTCGCCCACGCTCCCGAGCAGCTGCGGGAACGGATCCTGGCCGGGCCGCTCGACGCGGTGTCGCCGGGGACCGTGACCGACCCGGCGCGGCTGCGGCGCCTCCTGGCCGGCATCCGCCGCGACGGTGCCGTCGTGGCCCCGGGGACGGTCGAGGCGGTCTCCACGGGGGTGGCCGTACCGGTGCGCGAGGGCCGTGGCGAGGTGATCGCCGCGCTGTCGGTCGTCCTCCCCCGTGACAGGCCCACCGGGAGCGCGGTGAAGGAACTGCGTGCCGCGGCGGCTGGCATCTCTGCGGTGCTCGGCGACCGGCGCCCCTGAGCCCGGCCGGAACCCGATTCCCGTTCAATGGGAACCCCCGTCGTCAAGTCCTCCGGTCGGCGCCAGACTCCTGGCCATTCCCGCGGCCGTCGAAGGAGACGACATGTCCGTACGCACTCGCGTCGCCGTCATCGGCGCAGGCCCCGCCGGCCTGCTCCTGTCCCACCTGCTCGATCTGCAGGGCATCGAGTCGGTCGTCATCGACTCCCGCAGCCGCGAGGAGATCGAGACCACCATCCGGGCCGGCATCCTGGAGCAGGGCACCGTCGAGATCCTCACCGAGACCGGCGCCTCCGACCGGGTGGGCACGGTCGGGCAGAAGCACGAGGGCATCGAGCTGCGCTTCGAGGGCGAGGGGCACCGCGTCGACTTCACCGGCTCCGTCGGCCGGGCCGTGTGGCTCTACCCCCAGCACGAGGTCCTCAAGGACCTGGTCGCCGCCCGCCTCGCCGCCGGCCAGGACCTGCGTTTCCAGGTGACCGCCGAACGCGTCGAGGACGCCGGGACCGACCGGCCGCGGATCATCGCCAAGGACGCCGACGGTCACCGGATCGAGATCGAGGCCGAGGTCGTGGTCGGCGCCGACGGCTCGCGCAGCGTGGCCCGTGAGGCCGTCACCGGTACCTACGGCGGCTACTTCCGGGAGTACCCCTTCGCCTGGTTCGGCATCCTGTGCGAGGCGCCGCCCAGCGCGGAGGAACTCATCTACAGCCACTCGCCCGACGGCTTCGCCCTCATCAGCCGGCGCAGCCCCGACGTGCAGCGGATGTACTTCCAGTGCCCTCCGGAAGCGGACCCCGGGGCGTACTCCGAGGCGCAGCTGTGGGACATCCTGCAGTCCCGGGTCCCCGGCACGACCCTCGTGGAGGGTCCGATCTTCCAGCGCGACGTGCTGCGCTTCCGGAGTTTCGTCGCCCACGAGATGCGCCGCGGCCGGGTGGTCATCGTCGGCGACGCCGCCCACACCGTGCCGCCCACCGGCGCCAAGGGCATGAACCTGGCCGTCGCCGATGTCGTCCTGCTGGCCGACGCCCTGCGCGCGCTGTTCGCCGAGCGGGACGAGACCCTGCTCGACGCCTTCCCCGACACCGCCCGCAAGCGCATCTGGAAGGCGCAGCACTTCTCCTGGTGGATGACGCGCATGCTGCACGTCCAGCCCGGGGCGAGCGACTTCGACCGGCTGCGTCAGATCGGCGAACTGCGCACGGTCGTCGAGTCGGAGGCCGGCCGCGCCTACCTCGCCGAGGCGTACACCGGATGGCCCCTCGGCCACCCGGGCCCCGGCGCCTGAGGGTGCCGCGGAAGAACGGGGGTCTCCGCCGGGCCGTCCCGGGGCGCGGCCCGGTCGATCCCACAGTTGCGGACCGGCTGGTCACCGGCGTGCCCGGCCGCCCGCGCCCACGGCTCAGGTCCGCGTCGAGTCGAGTTCCTCGTGGTTCCGCTCGACCTCCTGTGCCTTCTGGTGGCTCTCGATGCAGCGCCGAGGACGTCGGCTTGGACCTGGAGGACGTGACGATCCTCGACGACCGGGTGCTGGTGTGGCTCGCCGAGGATAAGACCCACAAGGGCGAGGAACAGACGATCCCTCGGCATGACCGACCGGACCTCAACCTGGTGTTCCGGCTCCGCCGTTGGGTCGGCTACCTAGAGCAGCAGGGCGTCACAACCGGCCCTCTGTTCCGGGAGGTTCTGCGGAGCGGGAAGGTCGCGACACCGGAGACCCGGGCCACGAAAGGGGGTGGGGCCACAAAGCGCGGCAACTACCTACGCCCGCAGACGGTCAACGACCGGGTGAAGCTGTGGTTCACGGCAGCCGGCCTCAAGAGCGATGGCCGCCCCGTCTCCTCCCACGGCCTTCGCGCCGGCGGCGCCACCGGCCTCGGAGCGAGCGGCGCGACAGACGAGGAACTCTGGGAGGCCGGCCGGTGGAAGAAGGGCTCACCCATCCCCCCCGTGAGCGGTACGTACGCCCGGCCCGGGACGCCAACCGGGATGTCTTCCAGCGGGTTCCGGTGCACGATCCGACGGTCGCGGCCGAGGAGTAGTACGCAGGAACGGCCGCCCCGTGCCCTCCGCGCGGCTACGGTAGTCGAGGAGCCCGGTACTGCATCCCCCGTCGGTACCGGGCCCTTTCGCCCACCTCGTCGGGCCCGACCGCGGAGGCGCGCCCATATGGATGGGCGGGGCTGGAATACCGCTACGCCGGCTTGCCCGAATGCTTCGAGGGCCGCCTCGAGCCGGGTGGTGTTCTTGATGTCACCGACGGCCGCAAGCAGTTCGTTCGTCGTCTCGACGATGCGCTCGTCTGGGTGGCACCGGAACGAAGCTGCTGCGTGGACTCGCATTATGGGCTCACGTAGTGTTGCGAGGACTGTCTTGCTGGCGTGATCTTCACGCAGGCCGGGCCACGCCGGCGGCGAAGGTCTGCCACTCAGAGCCACCTCGGACGTGCATCCGGGCGCCTTCTCCGGCCGCAGCGAAGACGAACAGAAAAAGCCGCCGCGCCTTCTCCCATGGGCGATCCCACAGACGGTGATTGAGGTCTGTGGAGGCTCCAACGTCGGCGATGGCAACGATCAGGTTGTCGGCGTGCTCGCGGAAAGTAGCCAGTTCGGTCTTTTCACGCTGCTGCTCATGATGTACCACCAGCAGACGAAGAACCTCCTGGGACCAACGTGCACCACGCCCAGACACACTGCTTTGCCCGTGCCGACGGCGGCTGAGCGGCAAGGCCGGACTCGGTCTCTCAGTCCGGTCACCTGCCGCGCAACGACTCTGAGTCGATCAATCCCTGATGCCCGAGTTCAACGGAGCGTAGTCAGCACCAAGTCAGCACGGGACAGGTGAGGACGGGGGATGACGTGGGATTTTAGTCAGCACCAAACCAGCACGGGAGTCAGCACGGCACCGTCAAATCACCCTGAAATACGCGTCCCGGACGGCACTCGTTCCGGCCACCGTCGATCCCCTGAGACGTCTTTCCATGAGCCGGCATGGTGGCCGCGCGCATAGCCGGCCCCCGAACTGTGTTGCCCCGCCACATGTGCGCCTGACCTGCGGATTCCTACGGTGTGGCGACACGCAAACGTCCCCGTCACACCTCAGGAAGTGGTGCCGATGTCGTCACCCGCAGCCGCTCCGCCCGCTCCGGACAATCTCAAGCGCATCGTCGCCGCGTCCCTCATCGGCACCACCATCGAGTGGTACGACTTCTTCCTCTACGGTTCCGCCGCCGCCCTCGTCTTCAACGAGCTGTTCTTCCCGGACTCCGACCCCCTGGTCGGCACCCTGCTGTCCTTCCTGACCTACGCCGTCGGATTCGCCGCGCGTCCGCTGGGCGCGCTGGTCTTCGGGCACTACGGGGACCGGCTCGGGCGCAAGAAGCTGCTGGTGCTGAGCCTGCTGCTGATGGGCGGGGCGACCTTCGCGATCGGGCTGCTGCCCACGCACGCGACCATCGGCACGGCCGCTCCCGTGCTGCTGACCGTGCTGCGGCTCGTGCAGGGCTTCGCGCTCGGCGGCGAGTGGGGCGGTGCCGTGCTGCTGGTGTCCGAGCACGGGGACGCGCGGCGCCGTGGGTTCTGGGCATCGTGGCCGCAGACCGGCGCGCCGGCGGGGCAGTTGCTGGCGACCGGGGTGCTGTCGCTGCTGACGGCCGTGCTGCCGGACGCCGCGTTCACCGGCTGGGGGTGGCGGATCCCGTTCCTGCTCTCCGGAGTTCTGGTGATCGTCGGTCTGTGGATCCGTCTGTCCGTCGATGAATCCCCCGTCTTCAAGCAGGCGTTGGCACAGGCCGAGGCGCGCAAGGCCGAGGCCCGCGAGGCGGAGGCGCGCGGCACGGAGGCCGAGGCGCTGCCGCTGGTCTCCGTGCTGCGGCACCACTGGCGCGACGTGCTGATCGCCATGGGCGCGCGGATGGCGGAGAACATCAGCTACTACGTCATCACGGCGTTCATCCTCGTGTACGCCACCACCGCGGCGGACGTGTCCAAGCAGACCGCGCTCAACGCGGTGCTGATCGCCTCGGCCGTGCACTTCGCGGTCATCCCGGTATGGGGCGCGCTGTCGGACCGGATCGGCCGCCGCCCCGTGTACCTGCTGGGGGCCGCCGGGGTCGGGCTGTGGATGTTCCCCTTCTTCATGCTGATCGACACGGGGGACTTCGGCAGCCTCCTTCTCGCGGTGACCGTCGGCCTGGTGCTGCACGGCGCGATGTACGCGCCCCAGGCGGCCTTCTTCTCCGAGATGTTCGCGACCCGGATGCGCTACTCCGGCGCTTCCATCGGCGCCCAGTTCGCGTCGGTCGCGGCGGGCGCCCCGGCACCGCTGATCGCGACGGCGCTGCTGTCCGAGTACGACAGCTCGACGCCGATCTCCCTCTACGTCATCGCCGCGGCTCTGCTGACGCTCGTCGCCGTGTGGATGGCCAAGGAGACCCGGCACCGGGACCTCTCCGAGGTCACGCCCACAGGCCGGGACTCTGCGGAGCCGGGCGGTTCCCCCGCCGCGGAAGCGCGCACCGCCTGACCCGCCGTACCGCCTGACCCGCAGCGCGCCCCTGCCCCCGTACGCTCCCCGCGTGCGGGGGTCAGCGTTGCGCGGGGGCCGACAACCGGCGGAGCCGGAGGGCCAGTTGTATCTCCAGTGCGCGGGAGGGGCTCTGCCAGTCGTCACCGAGGAGGCGGCCGACGCGCTCCAGTCGCTGGGCGACCGTGTTCACGTGCACGTGGAGGGCGTCCTTGGTGCGGGCGGGGCTCATGCCGCAGGCGAAGTAGGCGTCGAGGGTGCGCAGCAGCTCGGTGCCGCGCCGCTCGTCGTAGGCGACGACCCGGCCGATGGTGCGGTCGACGAAGCCGGCGACGTCCCGGTCGCCGGCCAGGAGCAGGCCGAGGAAGCCGAAGTCGTCGGCGGCGGCGCCGTCCCCGGAGCGGCCCAGCAGCCGCAGCGCGTCCAGGCAGCGTCCGGCCTCGGTGTAGGCGGCGGCCACGCTCTCGGGCCGGGCGGCGAGATCTTCGACCGGGGCCGAGGCGCCGACGGTGACGGCCTCGTGGACGGCCGAGGCGAGGTCCCGTGCGGTGCGGCGGGCCAGGTCCGTGGCGCCGTCGGGGGTGGCGAGGGGCAGCAGCAGGACGGTGCCGCCGTCGCGGGCGGCGGCCAGGCCGTGCCGGGTCGCGGCGAGGTGGGAGGCGGCGGCCCACAGGCGCCGGCGGGCGTCCGCCTCCCGGTCGGCGTCCTGCGCGGTGGCGTCGAGGCGGGCGACGAGGACGACGTGTGTGGCGTCGAGGTCGGCGTGCAGCCGCCGGGCACGGTCGCGCAGCAGGCGCGGGTCGCGGTCGCGGGCGTCGAGCAGGTCGTCCAGCAGTTCGCCGCGCACGCGCTGTTCGGCCTCGGCGGCGGAGCGCCGGGCGAGCAGCAGCAGGGAGGTGACCATCGCGGCGCGTTCCAGGGTGAGCTGGTCGACGGGGTCGAGTCCGGGGTGGCCGCGCAGGACGAGTGCGCCGAGCAGTTCGCCGCCGGCGGCGACCGCGGCGATCCAGTCGTCCTCGTGCCGGACCGCGTGTCCTTCCGCGCGGGAGGACTGGAGGGCCTTCGCGGGTGCCGTGCCGGCCTCGGTGAACTCGACGGTGCCGTCCAGGACCTGGGAGACGGCGGCGGCCACGTCGTGGACTCCGCCGCCGCGCAGGACCAGTTCGGTGAGCCGGTCGTGGACGTCGGAGGCGCGTTCGATGACGGCGCTGCGGTCCCGGATGATCTCGTTGGCCCGTTCCAGTCCGGCGAGGGCCGAGCGGGTCTCCGCGAGGAGGTTGGCGGTGTCGATGGCCGCCGCGGCGAGGGCGGCGAAGGAGCCGAGCAGGGCGATCTGCTCCCGTTCGAAGACCCGGGCCCGCCGGTCCGCCGCGAAGAGCACGCCGATGACGTGGGGCCCGAGCATCAGGGGTACGCCGAGGATGGCGACGAGGCCCTCGTCCCGGACGCCCGTGTCGATGGCGCGGGTGTGCCGGAAACGGTCGTCCTCGAAGTAGTCCTCGGTGACGTAGGGCCGGGCGGTCTGGGCGACGAGTCCGCCGAGCCCCTCCCCCATGCCGAGCCGCAGCTGCTGGAAGCGGGCCGCGACCGAGCCCTCGGTGACGCGCATGTAGGTGTCGCCCCGGACGGGGTCGTTGAGGCTGAGGTAGGCCACGTCCGTCCCGAGGAGGGAGCGGGCCCGCTGCACGATCGCGCGCAGTACGGCGTCCAGGTCGCGCAGCCCGGCGAGGTCGTGGGCCGTCTCGAACAGGGCGGACAGCTCGGCCTCGCGGCGGCGCCGGCCCTCCAGCTCGGAGCGCACGCGCAGGGCGAGGAGCTTGGCCCGCTCCAGCGCGGCGATCCGCTCGGCCGGTGCGCCCGCCGCGCGGGCGAGCAGCACGGGCTGCTCGTAGGCGTCGGCGGAGGCGTCCCGGGCCAGCAGTTCCAGGAAGGGCGTCTCGGCCGCGGCGTGCCGGACCGGCGCCCCGGCGTCGTGGGCGAGGTGTTCGGCGGACTGCGCGTGATCGCGGGACATGCTCACAGGATCACCCATCGTCCGGTCGTCGCGGCAGCCCTGTGGACGACCCGGGCCACCGGAGGCACCGGCGCCCGGCGGCTGCGCGTGTCCTTTCCTTGCCAGGATCAGGATGCGGAGCTGTCCTCGTCGGCTCCTTGCCGGTGCACAGGGTCCTCCCCGCCGGTCCGCGGGACGCCACCGCGGTCAGTGGGCGGTCCAGCCGCCGTCCAGGACGAGGGAGGTTCCCGTGACGAAGGACGCCTGCGGGGCGCACAGGTACGCCACGGCCTCCGCGACCTCGTCCGGTTCGATGAGCCGGCGTACCGCGCTGTCCCGCAGCAGCACCTCGGAGAGGACCCGCTCCTCGCTGATGCCGTGCGCGCGGGCCTGGTCGGCGATCTGCTTCTCCACCAGCGGGGTGCGTACGTAGGCGGGGTTCACGCAGTTGGAGGTGACGCCGTGGGCGGCCCCCTCGAGGGCGGCGGTCTTGGACAGTCCCTCCAGCCCGTGCTTGGCGGACACGTAGGCCGCCTTGTAGGCGGAGGCGCGCAGGCCGTGCACGGAGGAGATGTTGACGATGCGGCCCCAGCCCTGTCCGTACATGTGGGGCAGGGCGCCGCGGATGAGGCGGAAGGGCGCCTCCAGCATGACGGTGAGGACCGTGTGGAAGACGTCCGGCGGGAACTCCTCCAGGGGCCGCACCATCTGCAGTCCGGCGTTGTTGACCAGGACGTCGGTGCCGGCGGCCGCCTCCTCGGCGGCGTCCAGGTCGGTCAGGTCCAGGACGTGCGGTGTGACGCCGCCCGCGAGGTCCGCGGCCCGTTCGGCGAGCGCGTCGAGCCCCGCGGCGTCCCGGTCGACCGCTCTGACCTCGGCTCCCGCGGCGGCCAGCCGCAGCGCGCAGGCGCTGCCGATGCCGCCTGCGGCGCCGGTGACGAGGGCGGTGCGGCCGCCGAGGTCGAGCGGCGCGGCGTGCGGGGGCGGGAGGACGCTGGGCGAGGTCATGTCTGCGACCCTAGGCAGCGCCCGTCCCATGCCCCATGTGGGCACGCCATACAGTTCAGGCGGGTTCAGTGGGGTCGAACCATGTGGGGCCGTCGGACATCGCCTGCTTGATCCGGAACCGTCCCCACTCCTTCAGGTCCGGCAGGGCGTCCACCTCGAACCAGCCCACGTCCAGCGACTCGTCGTCGTTGACGCGGGCCTCGCCGCCCACTGCCCGGCAGCGGAAGGTGATGTCCATGAACTGGCAGACGTCGCCGTTCTCGTAGGTGACCGGGTCCAGTGCCTGGACGACGACGAGCCGCTCGACGACGCACCGCACCGCGGTCTCCTCCTCCACCTCGCGCACGGCGCAGGCGGCGGGCTGCTCACCCGGTTCCGGGATGCCGCCGATCAGGGACCAGCGCCGGTTGTCGGCCCGCCGGCCCAGCAGCACCCTCCCCTCCTCGTCGAAGACGACGGCGGTGACTCCGGGGAGCCACAGGAGCTGGTGTCCGGCGGAAACGCGCAGGTCGCGGATGAAGTCGGGAGTAGCCATGCGCCCGACCCTAACCGGCCGGCCGGGCCCCTCCCGACGTCATCGCGAAGCATGCCCCCGGCGTACGGGACCACAGCACGGGGCGCGCGCCCGGCGCGCAGAATCGCAGCGTGGGGCGTACACCCGGCGTACGGACCCGCACCGCGGAGCGCGCCCGGCGTACGGGATCTACGCGCTGCGGGCGCGTCGGCCGCGCACTCCGGCGCCGACGGCCCAGCCGATCCCGCCGGCCGCGACCAGCACCAGGGCCGCCTCGGGCCATACGCCGAGCCGGGTGGCGGGCGTCTCGGAGGACCGCAGCGGCACCTCCTGGACGAGCGAGTCCGCCACGAACATGCCGGTCTTCTGGGTGACCCGGCCGTCCGGCATGATGATCGCACTGACGCCGCTGGTCACCGGCACCGTGACCGTCCGGCTGTGCTCGACGGCGCGGATGCGGGACATGGCGAGCTGCTGGTAGGTCATCTCACTGCGGCCGAACGTCGCGTTGTTGCTGGGCACGGAGATCATCTGGGCGCCGTCGGCGACCTCGGAGCGCACCGCCCAGTCGAAGGCCGCCTCGTAGCAGGTGACGAGGCCGACCCGGGTGCCGGCCATGGTGAAGACGCCGGGCTCGGTGCCGCGGCTGAAGTCCCGGGCGACCATGGCGGTCCAGTCCTCGTTGATCGCCCCGACGAGCGAGCGCAGCGGCAGGTACTCGCCGAAGGGCTGGATCTGCCGCTTGTCGTAGGTGTCCACCGGTCCCTTGTCGGGGTCCCACAGGATCTGCTCGTTGAGCAGTCTGCCGTCGCGGTCCACGACGCCGCCGACGGAGACGGGCACACCGATCGCCTCGACGGCCCGGTCGATGACCTCGCGCGCGTCGGGGTTGGTGAAAGGGTCGATGTCGGAGGAGTTCTCCGGCCAGAGCACGAAGTCGGGCCGGGCGATCCGGCCGGCCCTCACCTCGGCGGCCAGGCGTCGCGTCTCCCGCGCGTGGTGGTCGAGCACGGCCCGGCGCTGGGCGTTGAAGTCGAGGCCGGCGCGCGGCACGTTGCCCTGGACGACGGCGACGGTGGCCGTGCCGTCCTCGGCGTCGTCGCTGACCAGCGGCCGTGCGGCCACGGCGCCGGCGACGGGGACGGCCACCGTGAGCAGGGCCGCCGCTGCCGCGCCCCGCCGGAGGGTGCCGGTGCGGCGGGCCCGGACGGCCAGGCGTGCGGCCTCGTACAGGCCGAAGCCGCACAGGACGACCGCGAAGCCCACCACCGGCGTGCCGCCGGCCGCGGCGAGCGGGAGGAAGACGCCGTCCGCCTGCCCGAAGGCGATCTTGCCCCAGGGGAAGCCGTGGAAGGGCACACGCGCGCGTGCCGCCTCCGCGGCGATCCACACCGCCGCCGCCCACACCGGCCAGGCCGGCAGCCGCGACACCGCGGCGATGCCCGCCCCGGCCAGAGCGACGAAGACCGCCTCGACGGCGGCCAGGGCGAGCCAGGGGCCGGGGCCGACCTCCACACCGGTCCACACCAGCAGGGGCAGCAGGAAGCCGAGGCCGAAGAGGTAGCCGAGGCCGAGGCCCGCCTTCCAGGAACGGCCGCGCAGCACCCCGCCGAGGACGGCGAAGGCGGGCAGCGCCAGCCACCACAGGGTGCGCGGCGGGAAGCTGACGTAGAGCAGCACGCCGCAGAGCGCGGCAGCGGCGGCCGGGAACAGGCGCGTGAGCCGTGCGGCCAGGCGCGAGGCGGGTGTGGCCTGCGACTTCAGCCGGTCCGGCTCGCCTACGGGGGTTGCGGTGACGGTCACCCCCGGAGTGTACGGCGCGTCCCTCCGCGGTCCTCCGGGCGGCCGCGGAGGGCTGCCGCGCTCCGGCCCTCAGTGCGCCGGGCCGGGTGCCTTCGGCCGCAGACGGTCCCTGATCACCTGGACGGCCGCCTCCGCGTCGTCCACGGTGACGGTGAACGTGTGGCCGTCCCACAGCCGCAGGACGACGCCCTCGCCGCGCCGTACGACGACGGCGGTGCCCTTCTCCGGCCGCCAGCGGTAGCCCCAGCCGCCCCAGTGCCGGGGGGTGACGTGCGGGGTGAACTCGGCGCCGGCGACGTGCGACAGCGGGATGCGGCGGCGAGGCAGGCCGATGTGGCCGCAGCGCACCTCGAGGCACTCCTCGTCGACTCTGAGCGCGACGTGCACGAAGGCCAGCGTGCCGAAGAGCACGAGCAGCCCGGCCGTGATGCAGCCGACGACGGCCATGGTGAGCGGGGCGATGCCGGACTCCCAGGCCGGATCGACGGCCAGCGCGATGCCGAGTGCCACGCAGGCGACACCGATGAGCGCCAGCAGCCACTGGACGCGGTTGGTGGCACGGCCCGTCCAGACGTCCGGTACGGGGGTGCTCTCGCCGGGGCGATGCCTCATGGATATGAGGTTACTCACGTTTCGCTGCGCGGCTACCTCGTCGCGCAGGGTGACCGGTCCGAGTGGACGGCGGGCCGCTCAGCGGGCGGGCGTGGCCGTCCGCAGCAGGCGGCCCTCCTCGTAGGCCAGCGCCGGCGCCGGCAGGGAGCCCTCGCGTCCGCTCAGCAGCACGGTGAGCGTGCCCTCGGCCGGGGCTCCCGGCTCGGGGGGCGCGCCGATCCGGCGCAGTGCCTGGGCGGCGACGGCGCCGGCGGAGCCGTGCAGGGCCAGGCGCGGGGCGCCGGGGCGCTGCACGGCGGCGCGGATGCGTTCGGCGACGAGCTCGTAGTGGGTACAGCCCAGGACGACGGTCGTCACGTCCTCGGGCGTCAGCGCGGCCGCGGCGGACACGGCGGCGGTGATCGCGCTCTCGTCCGCGTGCTCGACCGCCTCGGCGAGACCGTGGCAGGGGACCTCGGTGACCCTCGCGCCGGCGGCGAACCGCTCGATGAGCCCACGCTGGTAGGGGCTGCCGGTGGTGGCGGGCGTCGCCCAGATGGCCACCGGTCCGCCGCCGGCCGCGGCGGGCTTGATCGCCGGGACGGTGCCGATGACCGGCAGGTCCGGTTCGAAGCGGGCGCGCAGCGTGGGCAGCGCGTGGACGGAGGCGGTGTTGCAGCCGACGATCAGGGCGTCCGGCCGGTGGGCGGCGGCCGCCTCGGCGACGGCCAGGGCCCGCCGGGTCAGGTCCTCGGGGGTCCGCGGTCCCCAGGGCATGCCGTCGGGGTCCAGGGAGAGGATGAGATCGGCGTCCGGTCGCAGGCGCCGTACCGCTGCGGTGGCCGCCAGCAGACCGATTCCGGAGTCCATGAGCGCGATCTTCACCCGGCCACGATAGTCGATGGGCCGCCGCGTGCCGCGTCGTGGGGCACACTGCGCAGGTGAGCGCCGATGTGTGGACGTCCGCCCCGACCGTCGTATCCGCCCTGTCACTGGCCGCCTGGCTGTGGCTGCTGCTCGCCCGGGGTTTCTTCTGGCGTACGGACGTAGGACTGCCCGGCCGCCGGGAACCGGAGAGCTGGCCGCACGTGTGCGTCGTCGTGCCGGCGCGCGACGAGGCGGCGGTCCTGCCGGCGAGTCTGCCCTCGCTGCTGGCCCAGGACTATCCGGGGCGGGCGGAGGTCTTCCTGGTCGACGACGGAAGTACGGACGGCACCGGTGACCTGGCGCGCGAGCTGGGCCGGCGCCGGGCGGGACTGCCGCTCACCGTGGCCTCGCCCGGTGAGCCGCCGGCCGGGTGGACGGGCAAGCTCTGGGCGGTGCGGCACGGCATCGCGCTGGCACGCGCGCGGGATCCCGAGTACCTGCTGCTGACGGACGCCGACATCGCGCACGCGCCGGACAGTCTGCGGCGGCTGGTGGCGGCGGCCCGCACCGGTGGTTTCGACGTGGTCTCCCAGATGGCCCGGCTGCGGGCCGAGAGCGTCTGGGAACGGCTCGTGGTGCCGGCGTTCGTCTACTTCTTCGCGCAGCTCTACCCGTTCCGGTGGATCGGCGGGAGGCGGGCCGGGAGGAAGGGGACGGCCGCCGCCGCGGGGGGCTGTGTGCTGCTGCGCGCGGACGCCGCCGCGCGGGCGCGGATCCCGGACGCGATCCGGCACGCGGTCATCGACGACGTGGCCCTCGCCCGCGCGGTCAAGGGCAGCGGCGGCCGGGTGTGGCTGGGGCTCGCCGACGGGGTGGACAGTGTGCGTCCCTACCCGCGGCTGCGCGATCTGTGGCGGATGGTCTCGCGCAGCGCCTACGCCCAGTTGCGGCACAGTCCGCTGCTGCTCGCCGGCACGGTCGCCGGGCTGGCGCTGGTGTATCTGGTGCCGCCGGTGGCGGCGGTGGCGGGCGCGGCCGCCGGGAACGCGGCGGCCGCGGGGTGCGCGGGCGCCGCGTGGCTGGTGATGGCGGGGACGTACGTGCCGATGCTGCGGTACTACCGGCAGCCGCTGTGGCTCGCCCCGCTGCTGCCGTTCACCGCGTTCCTGTACCTGCTGATGACGGTCGACTCGGCGGTGCAGCACTACCGGGGGCGGGGCGCCGCGTGGAAGGGCCGCACCTACGCCCGGCCCGGTGCCGTGCCCGACGAGGGCTGACAACGTCCGGTCACGGAGCCGCGTTTGGGGCCCGGTCCCCCGGTCACGCCCCGGCCGGGGGCGCGGCCGGGGTCCGCTGCGGTCCGGCCGCCTTCGGAAGAGCGCGGACACGGCCGGTGGACCACCGGTAACCTGACCAGAAGTCGGCACTTACATGAAAATCTTGTTCCGCGCCGCCCTTTTTCACCAAGTTCGCTCGGATTGGTGATCCCCCGTCACCGCAGGCACGGAAAACAACCCTCTTATCGGTCTCCCCAACCAGCACATCGTGGGCTTAACTTATGGCCATGACCTCCCCCCGCTCCAGTTATGGCGGCGGCTACTACTCCGCCTCCTTCCCGGACACCCCGATCTACGACTCGCTCGTCGCCGAGCGGGGCACCCCGCAGATCGCCCCGATCCGGGTCCCGGCCGCGTACGACGCCCCGTCCGGCCACCTTCCGGCGCTCCCGTCGGCCCTGCCCGCCCTCCCGGCAGCCCCCGCCCAGCCCGCCTACGGCGGCTACCCGCAGCAGATGCAGCCGGTGCAGCAGATGCAGCAGCCCGCGCCGCTGCAGCAGGCGCCCACCGCGTACATCCCGCAGCAGGCGAGCGCCCCGCGCGGGTACCCCGGGCCCCAGCAGCAGCCGCAGCCGCCGCGTCCGGCCGCTCCCGGCCCCGCGGGGTACGAGGCGATGCGGCCCGCGGCCCCGCGGCCCGCTCCGGCGCCCTACCAGGACCCGTACAACAACCAGCAGTACCGCGGCTACTGAGCCGTTCGCCGGGGTACCGGTGCCGCCTGGCACCATGACCCCATGGGGAACGCGCGACTGCAGTCGATACACGTCCATCCGGTCAAGGCGTTCCGGGGCCTCGCGCCCCGGGAGGCCGTCGTGGAGCCCTGGGGGCTGGCCGGAGACCGCCGCTGGATGCTGATCGACGACGGGGGAAAGGTCGTCACCCAGCGGGAACAGCCGCGCCTGGCCCTGGCCGCCGCCGAGCTCCTGCCCGGCGGCGTCCGGCTGTCCGCGCCCGACCGCCCGCCGCTCACGGTGCCGGTGCCGCACCCGGCGGACACGGTCCCGGTGCGGATCTTCCGCGACAGGACCGAGGCGGCCTTGGCCGACGACGCCGCGCACGCCTGGTGCAGCGCCTTCCTCGGGGCGGACGTACGGATGGTGCACCTGGACGATCCCGCCACGCGCCGGCCCGTCGACCCCGCGTACGCGCTGCCGGGCGAGACCGTCTCCTTCGCCGACGGCTACCCGCTGCTGCTCACGACGACGGGCTCGCTGGACGCCCTCAACTCCCTGATCGCCGAAGGGGAGCACGCGGTGGAGGGGCCGCTGCCCATGAACCGTTTCCGGCCGAACCTCGTCGTCGCCGGCACCGGCGCGTGGGCCGAGGACGGCTGGTCGCACGTCACCGTGGGAGAGGTCCGCTTCCGGGTCGCCAAGCCGTCCGGGCGCTGCGTGGTGACGACCACCGACCAGCACTCCGCCGAGCGCGGCCGGGAACCTCTGCACACGCTCGGACGGCACCGCCGCATCGGCCGCAAGCTGGTCTTCGGACAGAATCTGGTGCCGCTCGGACCGGGCACGGTCCGGGTCGGCGACCCGGTGACGGTCGTCGGGTGACGTGCCCGCACCCGTAAGTCCGCGCCCACGGGCCCGCGCGTCCGGGTCCGCGGCCGGGAACCCGGTCCGTGGCGCGGGCGTTGGACACCGTAGGACGAAGGCCGAGGGACGCCGGCGCTCCTCCCCGCCCGGGTGTGCACAGGCATGGTCCGAGGCCGTTCCCCTTCCCCCTCCAGGCCGCCACCACGACCGCCGGGAGCGGGGAGGGGAACGGCCGGGCCCGGACCGGCGCCGGCATGCGGCCGGCTTCCGCCTCTGGTCAACCCACCCCGCGCACGCACGCTACGGTGGACCGGCCGAACCGATCGGCGACAACCCGCGCGCGAGGAAACCGCAGGCACGCGCCGGTGCGGGGACGGAACGCCTGCGTGCGGGTCCGCGGGACCGGCACGGCCGTTCTCCCGGCCCCGGCCGCCGCGTCCGGCGGTGACCGGGCGATCAGTACGACGAGGTGGGGGCAGAGCAACGCCATGGCACAGGGCACGGTCCAGGTGACGCACACCGGCACCTCGCGGTGGCGGCGCCGCACGGGTGAGTACGCATCGCTCGCCGCCGCCCTGGAGGCCGCGGCCGACGGTGACGTCCTCACCGTCGCCCCCGGGACCTACCGGGAGAACCTCGTCGTCCGGCGGGCGGTGACCCTGCGCGGGCCCGAGGGGGCCCTGGGCTCGGTGCGGATCGCGCCCGTCGACGGGGTGCCGCTGACGGTGCGCGCCCCGGCCGTCGTCCAGGACCTGTACATAGAGGGGCAGGACGCGGCGGCGCCCGCCGTCCTCGTCGAGGAGGGCACCCCGGAGCTGCTCGACATACGCGTGGTCACACGGTCCGCGTCCGGCATCGAGGTGCGCGGCGGCGCGCGGCCGACGGTGCGGCGCTGCACCGTCGACAATCCGGCGGGCGTCGGCATCGCGGTCCTCGACGGCGGGGGCGGGGTGTTCGAGGAGTGCGAGGTCGTCTCGGCCGGCCAGGCCGGGGTCGCCGTGCGCTCCGGCGCACACCCCCGGCTGGAGCGCTGCCGCGTCCACCACGCGGCGGGCTCGGGCCTGACGGCGACCGGCGAGCACTCGGCGCTGGAGGCGGTGGGCTGCGAGGTCTACGAGGTGCGGGGCAGCGGCGTCCAGGTCTCGGGCCGGGCCACCGCGCATCTGACCGACTGCGACGTGCACCGCACCACCGCCGACGGGATCACCCTCGACACCGACGCCGTGCTCACCCTGGCCGACTGCCGCATCCACGACATCCCGGAGAACGCGGTCGACCTGCGCTCCCGCTCCGTGCTCACCCTGACCCGCACCAGCGTGCGGCAGTTCGGGCGCAACGGCCTGTCGGTGTGGGACCCGGGTACCCGGGTGGACGCCAACCAGTGCGAGATCTTCGACAGCACGGGCGACTACCCGGCGGTCTGGGTCAGCGACGGCGCCACCGCCGTCCTCGACTCCTGCCGGGTGCACGACGTGCCGGACGCGCTGTTCGTGCTGGACCGCGGCTCACGCGTGGACGTCGTCGACAGCGACCTGTCCCAGGTGCGCAACACGGCGGTGTCGGTGAGCGACGGCGCCACCGCGCAGCTCGACGACTGCCGCATCCGGGACGCGGCGACGGGCGCCTGGTTCCGCGACCACGGCAGCGGCGGCACCCTGAACAACTGCGCCCTGGACGGCAACCGCACCGGCGTGATCGTCACCAAGGGCGCCGACCCCACCATCGAACGCTGCACGGTCGACTCCCCCTCGGAGGCCGGGGTGTACGTGTCGGCGGGCGGCCGCGGCAGCTTCCTGGACTGCCGGGTGACGGACAGCGCCGGCTACGGCTTCCACGTGATCGACGGCTGCCGGACGACGCTGCGCAAGTGCCGCACGGAGCGGTGCGCGCGCGGCGGTTTCGCATTCGCGGACGGCGGCCCGGACGCGTCCGGCGCGGGACCGCTCGTCGAGGACTGCGCCAGCGACGAGAGCGGTGGCGGTCTGGCGCCGCCCCCGGCGCGGGAGCCCGCCGTGCAGACGGCGGGCCGCTCCTCCGGCGGCCTGCTGGGCTCGATCCCCGGCCGGCGCGGCGTCGAGCAGGAACCGCTGATCGCCGGTCCCGGAGCCGGCCCCGGACCCGAGGGGCCGGCGCGGTCGGCGAAGGAGGTCCTCGGCGAACTGGACGCGCTGGTCGGCCTGGAGAGCGTCAAGCGCGAGGTCCGGGCCCTGACCGACATGATCGAGGTGGGGCGGCGCCGGCAGCGGGCGGGGCTGAAGGCGGCGTCGGTCAAGCGGCACCTCGTCTTCACCGGCTCTCCCGGCACCGGCAAGACGACGGTCGCCCGGCTCTACGGCGAGATCCTCGCCTCGCTGGGCGTCCTGGAGAAGGGCCACCTCGTCGAGGTCTCCCGCGTCGACCTGGTCGGCGAGCACATCGGCTCGACCGCGATCCGCACCCAGGAGGCCTTCCAGCGGGCGCACGGGGGTGTGCTGTTCATCGACGAGGCGTACGCGCTGTCCCCCGAGGACGCGGGCCGGGACTTCGGCAAGGAGGCCATCGACACGCTGGTGAAGCTGATGGAGGACCAGCGGGACGCGGTGGTGGTGATCGTCGCGGGCTACACCGCGGAGATGGAGCGGTTCCTGTCGGTCAACCCCGGCGTGGCGTCCCGCTTCTCACGGGTCATCACCTTCGGCGACTACGGGCCCGAGGAGCTGCTGCGGATCGTGGAGCAGCAGGCCGAGGAGCACGAGTACCGGCTGGCGCCGGGCGTGCCCGAGGCGCTGACGCGGTACTTCGCCCGGCTCCCCAAGGGTCCGGCCTTCGGCAACGGCCGCACCGCGCGCCAGACCTTCGAGGCGATGGTGGAGCGGCACGCGAGCCGCGTCGCCCAGCTGGCGGACCCGGACACGGACGACCTGACCCTGCTCTTCGTGGAGGACCTCCCCGAGCAGCCCCGGTGAGGCCGGGCCGGCGTCAGCAGTCGGCACGGCCCCCGTCGGCGCTCGGGACGGGCGGTTCCTGGCCGGTCCGGCGCGGTGCGGGCACCTCCGGGCGCAGCCGGTCCAGCAGCCGCCGGCGTTCCTCGGCGAAGGCCGGGTCGGCCTGGTAGTCGGAGTGGCCGAGGATCGGCGCGGGCAGCGGGTGCGGTTCGGTGCGGCCGTACGTCAGCGGGTCCTTGAGGGGTTCGCGGTCCACGGCGGGGCCGCGGTCGCCGGGCAGGCGCACCGGGCCGCCGATGGGGTCGGTGCGCCGGTGGAGGTTGCGCCAGCAGTCGACGTCCCGGTGCAGGGAGGCGAGCGCGTCGGGGCCGAAGTGGGCGGGGAACCAGCGGCCGTAGAGGCGTTCCAGCGGGGAGCCGTAGGTCAGCAGGGCGACCCGTCTGCGGGCGGAGGGCGCCAGTTGCCAGGCCGCGGCGGCGGCCAGCACGCTGCCCTGCGAATGCCCCGAGATGACCAGCCGTCCGCCGGTGGCACGGGTCCAGGTCGCCATGCGCCAGGTCAGGTCGGGCACCGCGCGCTCCGCGTAGCAGGGCGGCGCGAAGGGGTGGGCAGCGCGCGGCCAGAAGGTGCCGACGTCCCACAGGATGCCGATGGTGCGGCGCGCGGAGGCGTCCTTGTAGGCGCGCCGGCCCCAGGTGACGAAGAGGAGGAAGCCGAGACCGATCAGCCAGGAGCCGAGTGCCTGCGCGGTCTGGGCGGCGCCGTGCACCACGGCGTACGTGCCGCGCGTGGCCTCGGCCGGTGTCCGGCCGGTGGTCAGGGCGCCCACCAGGGCGACCGCGCCCAGCAGCAGGGTGGCGGCGGAGACGAGGGCGACGACGAGGGGCGCCCGGTCGGTGAGGGCGGCCATCGCGCGGGTGAGGGCGATGCGGCGGGTGCGGGCCTCGTCCCCCGGCTCCCCCAGGTACTCGGCCTCCACGGCGGCGCGTTCGGCCCGTGCCAGGCGCCAGGTGTGCCGGGCGAGCGCGGCGCACAGCAGCAGGACGGCCGCCAGCAGCGGCGGGATGACGGACGCCTGCCAGGTCAGCAGGACGGGCGGGCCGTCGATGGACGTTCCGGTGCCGTCCAGCCAGTCGGAGACGCGCTGGGCGACCCCGCCGGACATCACGCCGCCCAGGGCGCAGGCCAGCATGGCGACGGCGGGCCCGCCGAGGCCGCGGACCGCGGTGCGCGGGACGGGCAGAGTGCGGTGCAGCGTGTGGGCGGCCACGCCGAGGGCGACGACCAGCAGGCCCTGGACCAGGGTGATGCCGCCGAAGGTCAGGTCGCCGGGCAGCCGTCCGGCCGACGTCCAGCCGGGACGCGACCAGCCGGCGTGCACCAGGGCGAGGGCGAGCAGGCCGAGGGCGGCGAGCGGGAGACGGCGTACGACGTGCTCGTCCAGTTCGCGGTCGAGGCGGTTCTCGCTGCGTCCCCGGCGGCAGGTCACGGCCACCGCCGTGACCGCGAGGGCGGCGAGCGCGGCCTCCAGGAGCCGGCCGAGCACGTCGAGGAGCACGGGGCCGCCGGGCGCCCGGTCGAAGCGGGCCGCGGGCACGGTGACGGCGGCGGCGACGGTCAGCAGGCCCGCGGCGGTGTGCGCGGCGCGCAGCCGGGCCACCAGGCGCCGCCCGTACCAGAATCCGGGGCGGTTCAGGGGGGCGCGTCCGGTGTCCTCGGCCGGGTCGGTGCCGCGGTCCATCGGCTGCTGCGACTCGTACGCCCGCCAGGTGCGCAGGGACAGGTACCAGAGCAGGCCGGTGAGGGCCGCGGGCAGGGCGGCGGCGAGGGCGAGTCTGCGGCCGGGCCGGCTCCACCAGCCGGCGTCGGGTTCCGCCGGTGACAGGAAGTCCAGCCAGGAGTGCCGCGCGGCGCACGCGGGGGTGCCGGCGCACTGCCAGGCCACGAGGTCGAGGGCGACCTCGCAGGCCGCGGCGGTCAGCAGCACGGTGAGGGACAGTCCCGTGAGCCGGACCAGCAGCCCGTAGAACCTGACCGTCCGGACGCGGCCCCGCGCGCCGGGCCGCATCCAGTGCGCGAGGTTGACCACCATGAACGGCAGGAGCAGCAGCCACAGGGCACGGGTGCCGTTGCCGGAGGTGAGGTTGCACCAGACGTAGGCCTCGGGCACCGGGCGGCCCCGGTAGTCCTCGGGCCGGGACTCCGCGTCGGCGTCCTCGGCGCGCCGGAAGACGGCCGCGACGTGGTCGCCGGTGATCCGCACGGTGCGCGGGTCGTCCAGCATCTCGGCGGGGGTCGTGCCGCCCACGCCGTGCACCAGGAGTTCCAGAGCGGTCCCGGTCTCCCGGCCCGCGGGGCCGCGGGCACCGGGACCGTCGTCGGCTCCGGTCCGTTCCTGCGCCTGTTCCACTGTCCGTGCTCCCCCGTGACGCGTCGTCCGCTGTGACCGTGCGAGCACCAGGATCGCCGCTTCGCGGGCGGCGCACACCCCTCGGTACGGAATCTCCCCGAACCGTGTGACGCGGGGCCCCGGAGCCGGGGCGGGGTGCGCGTTCCGCGGGCGGTGGCGCGTCGCGCGGCGGGGCGTGCGAGGATGGGACGCCCTGCGCGGTGACGGCGAGAGTCCCAGGTCGGAGCGGCTGGGCGGGGCGTGTCGGACGGTTTTGCGGCGAAAGGACCGAGGCGTACGTGAGTGAGAACGCGAACCTCCTCGCGGAGCAGCGGCGCGCCCTGATCCTCGACGAGGTGCGCCGGCGGGGCGGTGTCCGGGTCAACGAGCTGACGCGCAAGCTCGGCGTGTCGGACATGACGGTCCGCCGCGACCTCGACGCGCTGGCCCGGCAGGGCGTGCTGGAGAAGGTGCACGGCGGGGCCGTGCCGGTGGTCGAGGCGAGCACGCACGAACCGGGGTTCGAGGCCAAGTCGGGGCTGGAGCCGACCGCCAAGGAGGACATCGCGCGGGCCGCGGCCGAACTGGTCGCGCCGGGCGCGGCGATCGCGCTGTCGGGCGGTACGACGACGTACGCGCTGGCGCACCGGCTGGTGGACGTGCCGGACCTCACCGTGGTGACCAACTCGGTGCGGGTGGCCGACGTGTTCCACGTGGCGCAGCGCACTTCGGGCGTGCGGCAGGGCGCGGCCACGGTGGTACTGACCGGGGGTGTGCGCACTCCCTCCGACTCACTGGTGGGGCCCGTCGCCGACCGGGCGATCTCGGAGCTCCACTTCGACGTGCTGTTCCTCGGTGTGCACGGCATATCGGCCGAGGCGGGGCTGTCGACACCGAATCTCGCGGAGGCCGAGACCAACCGGCGGCTGGTGCAGTCGGCGCGGCGTGTCGTGGTGATCGCCGACCACACCAAGTGGGGTGTGGTGGGCCTGAGTTCGTTCGCGACGCTGGAGCAGGTCGACACGCTGGTGACCGACGGCGGTCTGCCGGAGGAGGCGCGGGCGGAGATCGCGGAGCATCTGCGGCTGGTGGTGGCGGGCGAGCCGGAGGGCACCGACTGACGG
Source organism: Streptomyces sp. NPDC006384 (assembly GCF_042870695.1). Classification (NCBI taxonomy): domain Bacteria; kingdom Bacillati; phylum Actinomycetota; class Actinomycetes; order Kitasatosporales; family Streptomycetaceae; genus Streptomyces; species Streptomyces sp. NPDC006384. Next base: position 234,075 of record NZ_JBIAHR010000001.1, on the reverse strand, counting down.
TGCGACACCGTGCGCCCGGCCCGCCCGGGGCCGGGGGCGGGCCTTCCCCGGCGCGGTCCTGTCGCCGGACCGGCGGCCGGCCGGGACGTGACCCGGCCCCCGTCGCCGGTCAGCCGGGCCAGGCGCCGGTGCGCAGCAGGGTGTCGATCGCCGCGGTGTACGGCGCGATGTCCAGGCCCTGTCCGGCGAGCCACGTGTCCGAGTAGTACTTGTCGAGGTAGCGGTCGCCCGGGTCGCACAGCAGCGTCACCACGCTGCCCTGGCGTCCCTCGGCCACCATCTCGGCGACGATCTTCAGGGCGCTCCACAGTCCGGTGCCCGTGGAGCCGCCGGCCTTGCGGCCGATGGCCCGCTCCAGGGCGCGTACGGCCGCGACGCTCGCCGCGTCGGGCACCTTCATCATGCGGTCGATCGCGCCGGGCACGAAGCTCGGTTCCATGCGGGGCCGGCCGATGCCCTCGATGCGGGATCCGCAGTCGCAGGTGACGTCCGGGTCGCCGGTGGTCCAGCCGTCGAAGAAGCAGGAGTTCTCCGGGTCGGCGACGCAGATCCGGGTGTCGTACTGCATGTAGTGCACGTAGCGCGCGAGGGTCGCCGAGGTGCCGCCGGTGCCGGCGGTGGCGACGATCCACGCGGGCTCGGGGAAGCGCTCCAGCCGCAGCTGCCGGAAGATCGACTCGGCGATGTTGTTGTTGCCGCGCCAGTCGGTGGCCCGTTCCGCGTAGGTGAACTGGTCCATGTAGTGGCCGCCGGTCTCGGCCGCGAGGCGGGCCGACTCCTCGTACATGGTGCGCGGGTCGTCCACGAAGTGACAGCGTCCGCCGTGGAACTCGATCAGGCGGATCTTCTCGGCGCTGGTCGTGCGCGGCATCACGGCGATGAAGGGGACGCCGATCAGCTTCGCGAAGTACGCCTCGGAGACGGCCGTCGAGCCGCTGGACGCCTCGATCACGGGCCTGTCCGGCCTGATCCAGCCGTTGCACAGGCCGTAGAGGAACAGCGAACGGGCGAGCCGGTGCTTGAGGCTGCCGGTCGGGTGGGTCGACTCGTCCTTCAGATAGAGGTCGATGCCCCACCGCTCGGGCAGCGGGAAGAGGAGCAGGTGGGTGTCGGCGGACCGGTTGGCGTCGGCCTGGACCTTGCGCACGGCTTCTTTCAGCCAGGCCCGGTAGTCGGCGTCGCTGTGGTCGACGTCGAGGGTGACGCCGGTCCGGTCCTGCTGGGGGCTGCTCACGAAAGGGGCTCCTTAGGCTGCGCGCCGACGGCGCCCGGCGCGGTCGGCAACACCGATCATAAGCACCTGCCGCACGCTTCTCACCTGCATAAACACGTCTTTGGCCGCCTCAAAGCCGCCCTGGGGGGCGGGTTGTGGACCCGTGGGGGCGCATTCGCGCGAGTGCTCCGGGCGGCCCGGGAAAGGGACGGCGCGTACTGGTGCTCGGCGCCGGGTGCGGGCAGACTTCACCCGGCGGGACCCCAGGTCCCCGCCGGGGCGCACACTGGAGCACGACACGAGCCGGTACCGGGCTCTTCGCGGTGCCATGATCCGGCTCACCGACGCGCACGAGGGGGCGACGGCATGGCGGAGCCGGAGTTCAGGGCCACGGGGGTGCGGATCGGCAGACGGCTGCGGTCGCTCACCCGGGCCGGTCAGGTCCGGATCAGCGGCGGCCGGCTGGAGTTGCTCACCAGTCACGGCACCGAGATAGACAGCGCGCCGGTACAGGTGGTGCGCGCCTCCCGCCCCTGGTTCGTGTCCGGGGGCCGGGCGCTCGCCGACCTCGACGGCACGCGGTATCTGCTGACCCTCGGCGGGGGCGACACCGCTCCCGGCGAGCCGGGCCCGTCCGCGGCACGCCGTTTCGTCGAAGCGGTGCGCAGGGCGGCGGGGCGCAGCGGCTGAGATGTCCGTGACTTGCGTCACTCCACCCCTTGCGCCACTCTGGTCTCACGTCACTCTGGGTTTACCGGCGATAACGCTGCGAACCAGCCCGCCGGCCATGACAGCAGGCGGCGATGCGCCGCGTGCGCCCTGCTGGATCCGAACTCCGTGTTCTTCCGGACCTCTATGTCGGGGAGTCGCAGCCGTGATCAGTCACCCAAGCAGACACTGCGCGGTGGAGCTCCAAGCCCTGCCGTCGCGGATCGGCCAGGTCCGCAGAATCGTATCTGCGCAATTGCGCTACTGGCATATGGACTCCCTGATCGACCGGGCGGCGCTCGGCGTGACGGAGTTGCTGACCAACGTCCATCTGCACGCCACACCCGACAAGACGTGCACCGTGGAGCTGGAGCTGCTCCTGGACCGTCTCACGGTCTCGGTGCGCGACCACGATCCGCATCTGCCCGTCGTGGACGACGCCGAGCCGCTCGCGACCTGCGGGCGCGGCCTGTCCATGGTGGCCGCGATGAGCGAGAGCTGGGGCGCCCGGCCGGACGGTGAGTCCGGCAAGGTCGTGTGGTTCTCCCTCCCCGTCGCCACCGCGCCGCCCGCCGCGGGACGCCCGCCGCGCCTCCTGGTCGAGGAGATGCCGGCCGCCGTGTTCGCAAAGGCCGGACAGGTCGCCGCGCCGGGCGGACCGCAACCCGCTCCCGCCCGGTCGGCCGTTGCCGGCTGACCGGGCGGTGACCGCCCGCTGCCGCGGGCCGGGCGCGTCCGGGGCCGGGTGAGTTTGCCCGGCCCCGGACGCGCCCGGTGAGCGGTGGCCCGGTCCCCCGACGCGGCGCGGATTCCCCGGTGTTCGGGGCGGTGGTGCCTCGGTGTGTGCTCCCGGTCGACGTGTGTCACGGCGTCCGAGGACGCCACACCTCGCGGGGCCCCGGTGAAACGGGCGCCCCGCAACGGGCGTGCCGAGCGGCGGGTGGAGAGGCAGCTGACGGCGGAGCTGAAGAAGGTGCGGGGCAAGGAGGGCATCCTCTTCAGGCTTGCCGACGCGGCGATCGGTAAGCCGGACGAGATCGTGCGTACGGCGCTGTACCCGGTGATCGGGGAGAAGACGCTGCGCGACCTGGTGGCGGAGGCCAAGGCGAAGAAGGTCTTCAAGGCCAAGGTCCGCACCACCCTGCGCTCCTCCTACAGCTCGTACTACCGGCAGATGCTGCCGCCGCTGCTGAAGACGCTGGGCTTCAAGTGCAATAACACCGCCTACCGGCCGGTGATGGACGCGCTCGCGCTGCTGGAGAAGTACGCCGGCGTCGACGGCAAGACGCGCTTCTACGACGCCGGCGACGTGGTGCCGATGGACGGCGTCGTACGCAAGGACTGGCGCGAGACCGTCGTCGACGAGAAGGGCAAGGTCGAGCGGATCCCGTACGAGCTGTGCGTCCTGGTGGCGCTGCGGGAGGCAATCCGCCGCCGCGAGATCTACGTCGACGGCGGGAGGCGTTGGTGCAACCCGGAGGACGACCTGCCCGGCGACTTCGAGGCCACCCGCACCGTGCACTACGCGGCGATCCGCCAGCCCACGGACCCCGCTGAGTTCATCAGCGGCCTGAAGCGGCGGATGACCGACGGCCTGGACCGGCTGTCCGGGGCGCTCGCGGACGGCTCGGCGGGCGGGGTGAAGGTCACCACCCGCAAGGGGCGAGCCCTGGATCACCGTGCCGAAGCTGGACAAGCTGGACGAGCCCACGGGCCTGACGGCCCTGAAGGAGGAGGTCGTACGCCGCTGGGGCGTGCTCGATCTGCTGGACGTGCTGAAGAACGCCGACTTCCTCACCGGCTTCACCGACGAGTTCGCCTCGGTCGCCGCGTACGAGCGCATCGACCGGGCCGTCCTCCAGCGCCGCCTGCTGCTTGCCTTGTTCGCGCTGGGCACCAACATGGGCATCCGCGCGATCGTGGCGACCGGCGAGCACGGCGAGAGTGAGGCGGCACTGCGGCACGTGCGCCGGCACTTCATCACCGTCGACAACCTGCGGGCCGCCGTGACGAAGCTGGTGAACGCCACCTTCGCCGCCCGGGACACCGCATGGTGGGGGCAAGGGACGGCGTGTGCGTCGGACTCGAAGAAGTTCGGGTCCTGGTCCTCGAACTTCATGACCGAGTACCACGCCCGTTACGGCGGCAACGGCGTGATGGTGTACTGGCACGTCGAGAAGAAGAACGTCTGCATCTGCTCCCAGCTCAAGAGCTGTTCGTCGTCCGAGGTCGCGGCGATGATCGAGGGCCTGCTGCGGCACTGCACGGACGCCGAGATCGAGTCGAACTACGTCGACACCCACGGCGCCTCGGTGGTCGGGTTCGCCTTCACCGAGCTGCTCAACTTCCGTCTGCTGCCCCGGCTGAAGAACATCGGCAGCATCCGCCTGTACCGCCCGGACGACTCCCCGCCCGGCTGGCCGGCGCTCGGCGCCTCGCTGACGACCCGGGCCATCAAGTGGGACCTGATCGCCCAGCAGTACGACCAGATGGTCAAGTACGCCACCGCGCTCCGCCTGGGGACGGCGGAGTCGGAGCAGGTGCTGCGGCGCTTCACCCGCGGCGGGCCCAAGCACCCCACGTACGCCGCGCTCGAAGAACTCGGCCGCGCCGTGCGCACGGTCTTCGCCTGCGACTACCTCGCCGCCCCCGGCCTGCGTCGGGAGATCCACGGCGGGCTCCAGGTCGTGGAGTACTGGAACAGCGCGAACACCGTGCTCCACTACGGCAAGGACGGCGCGCTGACCGGCCCGGACAAGGAACACGCTGAGACCTCGATGCTCGCCCTGCACCTGCTCCAGTCCGCGCTCGTACACGTCAACACGCTCCTGGTTCAGCAGATCCTCGCCGAACCGGCCTGGGCGAAGAAGCTTTCGGACGAGGACCGGCGGGGCCTGACCGCGCTGTTCTGGTCGAACATCAACCCGTACGGCACCTTCCGCCTGGAGATGGACAAGCGGCTCGACCTCGCGCCTTCCCTGTCCGTTCCCCGCCCCCGCACCCCGGCGGACGCCGTCGGCCACGTCCTGGCGGAGTCGCGGTGAACCCCGTGCTGTCGGGCCGGTGCATCTACAGCGCCGAGCGCGTCTACGTCGACGAAGCGGGTGTTGGACACGAGGTTCTGCACCTGTATGCCACCGGCCACACCACTACCGGCACGCCCATGGACGCCTCGGACTGGCCCGAGGACCTCGACCTGTGGCACCTGGTGTTCGACTTCGACGAGGACGGCCGCGCCATCGTTGCCCCTGCCTCGTTCGACGAGCGATGGACCTGCCGCCCGGAGCGGTGGGACCCCTCACTGTTCTGGCTAGGTCCACCGTCCCCGGTGATCACGCTCGGGGATGACCAGCCCCCGCCGACGGCCGGTGTGATGCGGCAGGGAGAACTCCATGTCGCGTGTGAAAGCGGATGTACGGCCCGGGCGCTGAGTTCCGCGGAGCCCTCACCGAGTTCCGTGCGGAACGCCACCGCCACCATGCCGCCCTGGCCCAGATCGAGGAGGCAAAGGCCCGCAGGGCCGGGATGCTGGCCGAGCTCGACCGGCTCGAAGCCAAGATCGGGGACCTTCTTGTCGAGGACCTGCGCAGGCGGGGGCCATGCTGGGCGGTTGGAGGAGATGTGCGCGAAGCGCGCCGGGCCATGGCCCGGCGCGCTTCGCGCACATCTCCTCCAACCGCCCAGCATGGCCCCCGCCTGCGCAGGTCCTCGACAAGAAGGTCCCCGATCTTGGCTTCGAGCCGGTCGAGCTCGGCCAGCATCCCGGCCCTGCGGGCCTTTGCCTCCTCGATCTGGGCCAGGGCGGCATGGTGGCGGTGGCGTTCCGCACGGAACTCGGTGAGGGCTCCGCGGAACTCAGCGCCCGGGCCGTACATCCGCTTTCACACGCGACATGGAGTTCTCCCTGCCGCATCACACCGGCCGTCGGCGGGGGCTGGTCATCCCCGAGCGTGATCACCGGGGACGGTGGACCTAGCCAGAACAGTGAGGGGTCCCACCGCTCCGGGCGGCAGGTCCATCGCTCGTCGAACGAGGCAGGGGCAACGATGGCGCGGCCGTCCTCGTCGAAGTCGAACACCAGGTGCCACAGGTCGAGGTCCTCGGGCCAGTCCGAGGCGTCCATGGGCGTGCCGGTAGTGGTGTGGCCGGTGGCATACAGGTGCAGAACCTCGTGTCCAACACCCGCTTCGTCGACGTAGACGCGCTCGGCGCTGTAGATGCACCGGCCCGACAGCACGGGGTTCACCGCGACTCCGCCAGGACGTGGCCGACGGCGTCCGCCGGGGTGCGGGGGCGGGGAACGGACAGGGAAGGCGCGAGGTCGAGCCGCTTGTCCATCTCCAGGCGGAAGGTGCCGTACGGGTTGATGTTCGACCAGAACAGCGCGGTCAGGCCCCGCCGGTCCTCGTCCGAAAGCTTCTTCGCCCAGGCCGGTTCGGCGAGGATCTGCTGAACCAGGAGCGTGTTGACGTGTACGAGCGCGGACTGGAGCAGGTGCAGGGCGAGCATCGAGGTCTCAGCGTGTTCCTTGTCCGGGCCGGTCAGCGCGCCGTCCTTGCCGTAGTGGAGCACGGTGTTCGCGCTGTTCCAGTACTCCACGACCTGGAGCCCGCCGTGGATCTCCCGACGCAGGCCGGGGGCGGCGAGGTAGTCGCAGGCGAAGACCGTGCGCACGGCGCGGCCGAGTTCTTCGAGCGCGGCGTACGTGGGGTGCTTGGGCCCGCCGCGGGTGAAGCGCCGCAGCACCTGCTCCGACTCCGCCGTCCCCAGGCGGAGCGCGGTGGCGTACTTGACCATCTGGTCGTACTGCTGGGCGATCAGGTCCCACTTGATGGCCCGGGTCGTCAGCGAGGCGCCGAGCGCCGGCCAGCCGGGCGGGGAGTCGTCCGGGCGGTACAGGCGGATGCTGCCGATGTTCTTCAGCCGGGGCAGCAGACGGAAGTTGAGCAGCTCGGTGAAGGCGAACCCGACCACCGAGGCGCCGTGGGTGTCGACGTAGTTCGACTCGATCTCGGCGTCCGTGCAGTGCCGCAGCAGGCCCTCGATCATCGCCGCGACCTCGGACGACGAACAGCTCTTGAGCTGGGAGCAGATGCAGACGTTCTTCTTCTCGACGTGCCAGTACACCATCACGCCGTTGCCGCCGTAACGGGCGTGGTACTCGGTCATGAAGTTCGAGGACCAGGACCCGAACTTCTTCGAGTCCGACGCACACGCCGTCCCTTGCCCCCACCATGCGGTGTCCCGGGCGGCGAAGGTGGCGTTCACCAGCTTCGTCACGGCGGCCCGCAGGTTGTCGACGGTGATGAAGTGCCGGCGCACGTGCCGCAGTGCCGCCTCACTCTCGCCGTGCTCGCCGGTCGCCACGATCGCGCGGATGCCCATGTTGGTGCCCAGCGCGAACAAGGCAAGCAGCAGGCGGCGCTGGAGGACGGCCCGGTCGATGCGCTCGTACGCGGCGACCGAGGCGAACTCGTCGGTGAAGCCGGTGAGGAAGTCGGCGTTCTTCAGCACGTCCAGCAGATCGAGCACGCCCCAGCGGCGTACGACCTCCTCCTTCAGGGCCGTCAGGCCCGTGGGCTCGTCCAGCTTGTCCAGCTTCGGCACGGTGATCCAGGGCTCGCCCCTTGCGGGTGGTGACCTTCACCCCGCCCGCCGAGCCGTCCGCGAGCGCCCCGGACAGCCGGTCCAGGCCGTCGGTCATCCGCCGCTTCAGGCCGCTGATGAACTCAGCGGGGTCCGTGGGCTGGCGGATCGCCGCGTAGTGCACGGTGCGGGTGGCCTCGAAGTCGCCGGGCAGGTCGTCCTCCGGGTTGCACCAACGCCTCCCGCCGTCGACGTAGATCTCGCGGCGGCGGATTGCCTCCCGCAGCGCCACCAGGACGCACAGCTCGTACGGGATCCGCTCGACCTTGCCCTTCTCGTCGACGACGGTCTCGCGCCAGTCCTTGCGTACGACGCCGTCCATCGGCACCACGTCGCCGGCGTCGTAGAAGCGCGTCTTGCCGTCGACGCCGGCGTACTTCTCCAGCAGCGCGAGCGCGTCCATCACCGGCCGGTAGGCGGTGTTATTGCACTTGAAGCCCAGCGTCTTCAGCAGCGGCGGCAGCATCTGCCGGTAGTACGAGCTGTAGGAGGAGCGCAGGGTGGTGCGGACCTTGGCCTTGAAGACCTTCTTCGCCTTGGCCTCCGCCACCAGGTCGCGCAGCGTCTTCTCCCCGATCACCGGGTACAGCGCCGTACGCACGATCTCGTCCGGCTTACCGATCGCCGCGTCGGCAAGCCTGAAGAGGATGCCCTCCTTGCCCCGCACCTTCTTCAGCTCCGCCGTCAGCTGCCTCTCCACCCGCCGCTCGGCACGCCCGTTGCGGGGCGCCCGTTTCACCGGGGCCCCGCGAGGTGTGGCGTCCTCGGACGCCGTGACACACGTCGACCGGGAGCACACACCGAGGCACCACCGCCCCGAACACCGGGGAATCCGCGCCGCGTCGGGGGACCGGGCCACCGCTCACCGGGCGCGTCCGGGGCCGGGCAAACTCACCCGGCCCCGGACGCGCCCGGCCCGCGGCAGCGGGCGGTCACCGCCCGGTCAGCCGGCAACGGCCGACCGGGCGGGAGCGGGTTGCGGTCCGCCCGGCGCGGCGACCTGTCCGGCCTTTGCGAACACGGCGGCCGGCATCTCCTCGACCAGGAGGCGCGGCGGGCGTCCCGCGGCGGGCGGCGCGGTGGCGACGGGGAGGGAGAACCACACGACCTTGCCGGACTCACCGTCCGGCCGGGCGCCCCAGCTCTCGCTCATCGCGGCCACCATGGACAGGCCGCGCCCGCAGGTCGCGAGCGGCTCGGCGTCGTCCACGACGGGCAGATGCGGATCGTGGTCGCGCACCGAGACCGTGAGACGGTCCAGGAGCAGCTCCAGCTCCACGGTGCACGTCTTGTCGGGTGTGGCGTGCAGATGGACGTTGGTCAGCAACTCCGTCACGCCGAGCGCCGCCCGGTCGATCAGGGAGTCCATATGCCAGTAGCGCAATTGCGCAGATACGATTCTGCGGACCTGGCCGATCCGCGACGGCAGGGCTTGGAGCTCCACCGCGCAGTGTCTGCTTGGGTGACTGATCACGGCTGCGACTCCCCGACATAGAGGTCCGGAAGAACACGGAGTTCGGATCCAGCAGGGCGCACGCGGCGCATCGCCGCCTGCTGTCATGGCCGGCGGGCTGGTTCGCAGCGTTATCGCCGGTAAACCCAGAGTGACGTGAGACCAGAGTGGCGCAAGGGGTGGAGTGACGCAAGTCACGGACATCTCAGCCGCTGCGCCCCGCCGCCCTGCGCACCGCTTCGACGAAACGGCGTGCCGCGGACGGGCCCGGCTCGCCGGGAGCGGTGTCGCCCCCGCCGAGGGTCAGCAGATACCGCGTGCCGTCGAGGTCGGCGAGCGCCCGGCCCCCGGACACGAACCAGGGGCGGGAGGCGCGCACCACCTGTACCGGCGCGCTGTCTATCTCGGTGCCGTGACTGGTGAGCAACTCCAGCCGGCCGCCGCTGATCCGGACCTGACCGGCCCGGGTGAGCGACCGCAGCCGTCTGCCGATCCGCACCCCCGTGGCCCTGAACTCCGGCTCCGCCATGCCGTCGCCCCCTCGTGCGCGTCGGTGAGCCGGATCATGGCACCGCGAAGAGCCCGGTACCGGCTCGTGTCGTGCTCCAGTGTGCGCCCCGGCGGGGACCTGGGGTCCCGCCGGGTGAAGTCTGCCCGCACCCGGCGCCGAGCACCAGTACGCGCCGTCCCTTTCCCGGGCCGCCCGGAGCACTCGCGCGAATGCGCCCCCACGGGTCCACAACCCGCCCCCCAGGGCGGCTTTGAGGCGGCCAAAGACGTGTTTATGCAGGTGAGAAGCGTGCGGCAGGTGCTTATGATCGGTGTTGCCGACCGCGCCGGGCGCCGTCGGCGCGCAGCCTAAGGAGCCCCTTTCGTGAGCAGCCCCCAGCAGGACCGGACCGGCGTCACCCTCGACGTCGACCACAGCGACGCCGACTACCGGGCCTGGCTGAAAGAAGCCGTGCGCAAGGTCCAGGCCGACGCCAACCGGTCCGCCGACACCCACCTGCTCCTCTTCCCGCTGCCCGAGCGGTGGGGCATCGACCTCTATCTGAAGGACGAGTCGACCCACCCGACCGGCAGCCTCAAGCACCGGCTCGCCCGTTCGCTGTTCCTCTACGGCCTGTGCAACGGCTGGATCAGGCCGGACAGGCCCGTGATCGAGGCGTCCAGCGGCTCGACGGCCGTCTCCGAGGCGTACTTCGCGAAGCTGATCGGCGTCCCCTTCATCGCCGTGATGCCGCGCACGACCAGCGCCGAGAAGATCCGCCTGATCGAGTTCCACGGCGGACGCTGTCACTTCGTGGACGACCCGCGCACCATGTACGAGGAGTCGGCCCGCCTCGCGGCCGAGACCGGCGGCCACTACATGGACCAGTTCACCTACGCGGAACGGGCCACCGACTGGCGCGGCAACAACAACATCGCCGAGTCGATCTTCCGGCAGCTGCGGCTGGAGCGCTTCCCCGAGCCCGCGTGGATCGTCGCCACCGCCGGCACCGGCGGCACCTCGGCGACCCTCGCGCGCTACGTGCACTACATGCAGTACGACACCCGGATCTGCGTCGCCGACCCGGAGAACTCCTGCTTCTTCGACGGCTGGACCACCGGCGACCCGGACGTCACCTGCGACTGCGGATCCCGCATCGAGGGCATCGGCCGGCCCCGCATGGAACCGAGCTTCGTGCCCGGCGCGATCGACCGCATGATGAAGGTGCCCGACGCGGCGAGCGTCGCGGCCGTACGCGCCCTGGAGCGGGCCATCGGCCGCAAGGCCGGCGGCTCCACGGGCACCGGACTGTGGAGCGCCCTGAAGATCGTCGCCGAGATGGTGGCCGAGGGACGCCAGGGCAGCGTGGTGACGCTGCTGTGCGACCCGGGCGACCGCTACCTCGACAAGTACTACTCGGACACGTGGCTCGCCGGACAGGGCCTGGACATCGCGCCGTACACCGCGGCGATCGACACCCTGCTGCGCACCGGCGCCTGGCCCGGCTGACCGGCGACGGGGGCCGGGTCACGTCCCGGCCGGCCGCCGGTCCGGCGACAGGACCGCGCCGGGGAAGGCCCGCCCCCGGCCCCGGGCGGGCCGGGCGCACGGTGTCGCACCGTCAGTCGGTGCCCTCCGGCTCGCCCGCCACCACCAGCCGCAGATGCTCCGCGATCTCCGCCCGCGCCTCCTCCGGCAGACCGCCGTCGGTCACCAGCGTGTCGACCTGCTCCAGCGTCGCGAACGAACTCAGGCCCACCACACCCCACTTGGTGTGGTCGGCGATCACCACGACACGCCGCGCCGACTGCACCAGCCGCCGGTTGGTCTCGGCCTCCGCGAGATTCGGTGTCGACAGCCCCGCCTCGGCCGATATGCCGTGCACACCGAGGAACAGCACGTCGAAGTGGAGCTCCGAGATCGCCCGGTCGGCGACGGGCCCCACCAGTGAGTCGGAGGGAGTGCGCACACCCCCGGTCAGTACCACCGTGGCCGCGCCCTGCCGCACGCCCGAAGTGCGCTGCGCCACGTGGAACACGTCGGCCACCCGCACCGAGTTGGTCACCACGGTGAGGTCCGGCACGTCCACCAGCCGGTGCGCCAGCGCGTACGTCGTCGTACCGCCCGACAGCGCGATCGCCGCGCCCGGCGCGACCAGTTCGGCCGCGGCCCGCGCGATGTCCTCCTTGGCGGTCGGCTCCAGCCCCGACTTGGCCTCGAACCCCGGTTCGTGCGTGCTCGCCTCGACCACCGGCACGGCCCCGCCGTGCACCTTCTCCAGCACGCCCTGCCGGGCCAGCGCGTCGAGGTCGCGGCGGACCGTCATGTCCGACACGCCGAGCTTGCGCGTCAGCTCGTTGACCCGGACACCGCCCCGCCGGCGCACCTCGTCGAGGATCAGGGCGCGCCGCTGCTCCGCGAGGAGGTTCGCGTTCTCACTCACGTACGCCTCGGTCCTTTCGCCGCAAAACCGTCCGACACGCCCCGCCCAGCCGCTCCGACCTGGGACTCTCGCCGTCACCGCGCAGGGCGTCCCATCCTCGCACGCCCCGCCGCGCGACGCGCCACCGCCCGCGGAACGCGCACCCCGCCCCGGCTCCGGGGCCCCGCGTCACACGGTTCGGGGAGATTCCGTACCGAGGGGTGTGCGCCGCCCGCGAAGCGGCGATCCTGGTGCTCGCACGGTCACAGCGGACGACGCGTCACGGGGGAGCACGGACAGTGGAACAGGCGCAGGAACGGACCGGAGCCGACGACGGTCCCGGTGCCCGCGGCCCCGCGGGCCGGGAGACCGGGACCGCTCTGGAACTCCTGGTGCACGGCGTGGGCGGCACGACCCCCGCCGAGATGCTGGACGACCCGCGCACCGTGCGGATCACCGGCGACCACGTCGCGGCCGTCTTCCGGCGCGCCGAGGACGCCGACGCGGAGTCCCGGCCCGAGGACTACCGGGGCCGCCCGGTGCCCGAGGCCTACGTCTGGTGCAACCTCACCTCCGGCAACGGCACCCGTGCCCTGTGGCTGCTGCTCCTGCCGTTCATGGTGGTCAACCTCGCGCACTGGATGCGGCCCGGCGCGCGGGGCCGCGTCCGGACGGTCAGGTTCTACGGGCTGCTGGTCCGGCTCACGGGACTGTCCCTCACCGTGCTGCTGACCGCCGCGGCCTGCGAGGTCGCCCTCGACCTCGTGGCCTGGCAGTGCGCCGGCACCCCCGCGTGCGCCGCGCGGCACTCCTGGCTGGACTTCCTGTCACCGGCGGAACCCGACGCCGGCTGGTGGAGCCGGCCCGGCCGCAGACTCGCCCTCGCCGCCGCCCTGCCCGCGGCCCTCACCGGCCTGCTCTGGTACCTGTCCCTGCGCACCTGGCGGGCGTACGAGTCGCAGCAGCCGATGGACCGCGGCACCGACCCGGCCGAGGACACCGGACGCGCCCCCCTGAACCGCCCCGGATTCTGGTACGGGCGGCGCCTGGTGGCCCGGCTGCGCGCCGCGCACACCGCCGCGGGCCTGCTGACCGTCGCCGCCGCCGTCACCGTGCCCGCGGCCCGCTTCGACCGGGCGCCCGGCGGCCCCGTGCTCCTCGACGTGCTCGGCCGGCTCCTGGAGGCCGCGCTCGCCGCCCTCGCGGTCACGGCGGTGGCCGTGACCTGCCGCCGGGGACGCAGCGAGAACCGCCTCGACCGCGAACTGGACGAGCACGTCGTACGCCGTCTCCCGCTCGCCGCCCTCGGCCTGCTCGCCCTCGCCCTGGTGCACGCCGGCTGGTCGCGTCCCGGCTGGACGTCGGCCGGACGGCTGCCCGGCGACCTGACCTTCGGCGGCATCACCCTGGTCCAGGGCCTGCTGGTCGTCGCCCTCGGCGTGGCCGCCCACACGCTGCACCGCACTCTGCCCGTCCCGCGCACCGCGGTCCGCGGCCTCGGCGGGCCCGCCGTCGCCATGCTGGCCTGCGCCCTGGGCGGCGTGATGTCCGGCGGGGTCGCCCAGCGCGTCTCCGACTGGCTGGACGGCACCGGAACGTCCATCGACGGCCCGCCCGTCCTGCTGACCTGGCAGGCGTCCGTCATCCCGCCGCTGCTGGCGGCCGTCCTGCTGCTGTGCGCCGCGCTCGCCCGGCACACCTGGCGCCTGGCACGGGCCGAACGCGCCGCCGTGGAGGCCGAGTACCTGGGGGAGCCGGGGGACGAGGCCCGCACCCGCCGCATCGCCCTCACCCGCGCGATGGCCGCCCTCACCGACCGGGCGCCCCTCGTCGTCGCCCTCGTCTCCGCCGCCACCCTGCTGCTGGGCGCGGTCGCCCTGGTGGGCGCCCTGACCACCGGCCGGACACCGGCCGAGGCCACGCGCGGCACGTACGCCGTGGTGCACGGCGCCGCCCAGACCGCGCAGGCACTCGGCTCCTGGCTGATCGGTCTCGGCTTCCTCCTCTTCGTCACCTGGGGCCGGCGCGCCTACAAGGACGCCTCCGCGCGCCGCACCATCGGCATCCTGTGGGACGTCGGCACCTTCTGGCCGCGCGCTGCCCACCCCTTCGCGCCGCCCTGCTACGCGGAGCGCGCGGTGCCCGACCTGACCTGGCGCATGGCGACCTGGACCCGTGCCACCGGCGGACGGCTGGTCATCTCGGGGCATTCGCAGGGCAGCGTGCTGGCCGCCGCCGCGGCCTGGCAACTGGCGCCCTCCGCCCGCAGACGGGTCGCCCTGCTGACCTACGGCTCCCCGCTGGAACGCCTCTACGGCCGCTGGTTCCCCGCCCACTTCGGCCCCGACGCGCTCGCCTCCCTGCACCGGGACGTCGACTGCTGGCGCAACCTCCACCGGCGCACCGACCCCATCGGCGGCCCGGTGCGCCTGCCCGGCGACCGCGGCCCCGCCGTGGACCGCGAACCCCTCAAGGACCCGCTGACGTACGGCCGCACCGAACCGCACCCGCTGCCCGCGCCGATCCTCGGCCACTCCGACTACCAGGCCGACCCGGCCTTCGCCGAGGAACGCCGGCGGCTGCTGGACCGGCTGCGCCCGGAGGTGCCCGCACCGCGCCGGACCGGCCAGGAACCGCCCGTCCCGAGCGCCGACGGGGGCCGTGCCGACTGCTGACGCCGGCCCGGCCTCACCGGGGCTGCTCGGGGAGGTCCTCCACGAAGAGCAGGGTCAGGTCGTCCGTGTCCGGGTCCGCCAGCTGGGCGACGCGGCTCGCGTGCCGCTCCACCATCGCCTCGAAGGTCTGGCGCGCGGTGCGGCCGTTGCCGAAGGCCGGACCCTTGGGGAGCCGGGCGAAGTACCGCGTCAGCGCCTCGGGCACGCCCGGCGCCAGCCGGTACTCGTGCTCCTCGGCCTGCTGCTCCACGATCCGCAGCAGCTCCTCGGGCCCGTAGTCGCCGAAGGTGATGACCCGTGAGAAGCGGGACGCCACGCCGGGGTTGACCGACAGGAACCGCTCCATCTCCGCGGTGTAGCCCGCGACGATCACCACCACCGCGTCCCGCTGGTCCTCCATCAGCTTCACCAGCGTGTCGATGGCCTCCTTGCCGAAGTCCCGGCCCGCGTCCTCGGGGGACAGCGCGTACGCCTCGTCGATGAACAGCACACCCCCGTGCGCCCGCTGGAAGGCCTCCTGGGTGCGGATCGCGGTCGAGCCGATGTGCTCGCCGACCAGGTCGACGCGGGAGACCTCGACGAGGTGGCCCTTCTCCAGGACGCCCAGCGAGGCGAGGATCTCGCCGTAGAGCCGGGCGACCGTCGTCTTGCCGGTGCCGGGAGAGCCGGTGAAGACGAGGTGCCGCTTGACCGACGCCGCCTTCAGCCCCGCCCGCTGCCGGCGCCGCCCCACCTCGATCATGTCGGTCAGGGCCCGGACCTCGCGCTTGACGCTCTCCAGGCCGACCAGCGCGTCCAGTTCGCCGAGGACCTCCTTCGCCGACCGCGCCGGCCCCTCGGGTCCGGGGCCGGCTCCGGGACCGGCGATCAGCGGTTCCTGCTCGACGCCGCGCCGGCCGGGGATCGAGCCCAGCAGGCCGCCGGAGGAGCGGCCCGCCGTCTGCACGGCGGGCTCCCGCGCCGGGGGCGGCGCCAGACCGCCACCGCTCTCGTCGCTGGCGCAGTCCTCGACGAGCGGTCCCGCGCCGGACGCGTCCGGGCCGCCGTCCGCGAATGCGAAACCGCCGCGCGCGCACCGCTCCGTGCGGCACTTGCGCAGCGTCGTCCGGCAGCCGTCGATCACGTGGAAGCCGTAGCCGGCGCTGTCCGTCACCCGGCAGTCCAGGAAGCTGCCGCGGCCGCCCGCCGACACGTACACCCCGGCCTCCGAGGGGGAGTCGACCGTGCAGCGTTCGATGGTGGGGTCGGCGCCCTTGGTGACGATCACGCCGGTGCGGTTGCCGTCCAGGGCGCAGTTGTTCAGGGTGCCGCCGCTGCCGTGGTCGCGGAACCAGGCGCCCGTCGCCGCGTCCCGGATGCGGCAGTCGTCGAGCTGCGCGGTGGCGCCGTCGCTCACCGACACCGCCGTGTTGCGCACCTGGGACAGGTCGCTGTCGACGACGTCCACGCGTGAGCCGCGGTCCAGCACGAACAGCGCGTCCGGCACGTCGTGCACCCGGCAGGAGTCGAGGACGGCGGTGGCGCCGTCGCTGACCCAGACCGCCGGGTAGTCGCCCGTGCTGTCGAAGATCTCGCACTGGTTGGCGTCCACCCGGGTACCCGGGTCCCACACCGACAGGCCGTTGCGCCCGAACTGCCGCACGCTGGTGCGGGTCAGGGTGAGCACGGAGCGGGAGCGCAGGTCGACCGCGTTCTCCGGGATGTCGTGGATGCGGCAGTCGGCCAGGGTGAGCACGGCGTCGGTGTCGAGGGTGATCCCGTCGGCGGTGGTGCGGTGCACGTCGCAGTCGGTCAGATGCGCGGTGGCCCGGCCCGAGACCTGGACGCCGCTGCCCCGCACCTCGTAGACCTCGCAGCCCACCGCCTCCAGCGCCGAGTGCTCGCCGGTCGCCGTCAGGCCCGAGCCCGCCGCGTGGTGGACGCGGCAGCGCTCCAGCCGGGGGTGTGCGCCGGAGCGCACGGCGACCCCGGCCTGGCCGGCCGAGACGACCTCGCACTCCTCGAACACCCCGCCCCCGCCGTCGAGGACCGCGATGCCGACGCCCGCCGGATTGTCGACGGTGCAGCGCCGCACCGTCGGCCGCGCGCCGCCGCGCACCTCGATGCCGGACGCGGACCGTGTGACCACGCGTATGTCGAGCAGCTCCGGGGTGCCCTCCTCGACGAGGACGGCGGGCGCCGCCGCGTCCTGCCCCTCTATGTACAGGTCCTGGACGACGGCCGGGGCGCGCACCGTCAGCGGCACCCCGTCGACGGGCGCGATCCGCACCGAGCCCAGGGCCCCCTCGGGCCCGCGCAGGGTCACCGCCCGCCGGACGACGAGGTTCTCCCGGTAGGTCCCGGGGGCGACGGTGAGGACGTCACCGTCGGCCGCGGCCTCCAGGGCGGCGGCGAGCGATGCGTACTCACCCGTGCGGCGCCGCCACCGCGAGGTGCCGGTGTGCGTCACCTGGACCGTGCCCTGTGCCATGGCGTTGCTCTGCCCCCACCTCGTCGTACTGATCGCCCGGTCACCGCCGGACGCGGCGGCCGGGGCCGGGAGAACGGCCGTGCCGGTCCCGCGGACCCGCACGCAGGCGTTCCGTCCCCGCACCGGCGCGTGCCTGCGGTTTCCTCGCGCGCGGGTTGTCGCCGATCGGTTCGGCCGGTCCACCGTAGCGTGCGTGCGCGGGGTGGGTTGACCAGAGGCGGAAGCCGGCCGCATGCCGGCGCCGGTCCGGGCCCGGCCGTTCCCCTCCCCGCTCCCGGCGGTCGTGGTGGCGGCCTGGAGGGGGAAGGGGAACGGCCTCGGACCATGCCTGTGCACACCCGGGCGGGGAGGAGCGCCGGCGTCCCTCGGCCTTCGTCCTACGGTGTCCAACGCCCGCGCCACGGACCGGGTTCCCGGCCGCGGACCCGGACGCGCGGGCCCGTGGGCGCGGACTTACGGGTGCGGGCACGTCACCCGACGACCGTCACCGGGTCGCCGACCCGGACCGTGCCCGGTCCGAGCGGCACCAGATTCTGTCCGAAGACCAGCTTGCGGCCGATGCGGCGGTGCCGTCCGAGCGTGTGCAGAGGTTCCCGGCCGCGCTCGGCGGAGTGCTGGTCGGTGGTCGTCACCACGCAGCGCCCGGACGGCTTGGCGACCCGGAAGCGGACCTCTCCCACGGTGACGTGCGACCAGCCGTCCTCGGCCCACGCGCCGGTGCCGGCGACGACGAGGTTCGGCCGGAAACGGTTCATGGGCAGCGGCCCCTCCACCGCGTGCTCCCCTTCGGCGATCAGGGAGTTGAGGGCGTCCAGCGAGCCCGTCGTCGTGAGCAGCAGCGGGTAGCCGTCGGCGAAGGAGACGGTCTCGCCCGGCAGCGCGTACGCGGGGTCGACGGGCCGGCGCGTGGCGGGATCGTCCAGGTGCACCATCCGTACGTCCGCCCCGAGGAAGGCGCTGCACCAGGCGTGCGCGGCGTCGTCGGCCAAGGCCGCCTCGGTCCTGTCGCGGAAGATCCGCACCGGGACCGTGTCCGCCGGGTGCGGCACCGGCACCGTGAGCGGCGGGCGGTCGGGCGCGGACAGCCGGACGCCGCCGGGCAGGAGCTCGGCGGCGGCCAGGGCCAGGCGCGGCTGTTCCCGCTGGGTGACGACCTTTCCCCCGTCGTCGATCAGCATCCAGCGGCGGTCTCCGGCCAGCCCCCAGGGCTCCACGACGGCCTCCCGGGGCGCGAGGCCCCGGAACGCCTTGACCGGATGGACGTGTATCGACTGCAGTCGCGCGTTCCCCATGGGGTCATGGTGCCAGGCGGCACCGGTACCCCGGCGAACGGCTCAGTAGCCGCGGTACTGCTGGTTGTTGTACGGGTCCTGGTAGGGCGCCGGAGCGGGCCGCGGGGCCGCGGGCCGCATCGCCTCGTACCCCGCGGGGCCGGGAGCGGCCGGACGCGGCGGCTGCGGCTGCTGCTGGGGCCCGGGGTACCCGCGCGGGGCGCTCGCCTGCTGCGGGATGTACGCGGTGGGCGCCTGCTGCAGCGGCGCGGGCTGCTGCATCTGCTGCACCGGCTGCATCTGCTGCGGGTAGCCGCCGTAGGCGGGCTGGGCGGGGGCTGCCGGGAGGGCGGGCAGGGCCGACGGGAGCGCCGGAAGGTGGCCGGACGGGGCGTCGTACGCGGCCGGGACCCGGATCGGGGCGATCTGCGGGGTGCCCCGCTCGGCGACGAGCGAGTCGTAGATCGGGGTGTCCGGGAAGGAGGCGGAGTAGTAGCCGCCGCCATAACTGGAGCGGGGGGAGGTCATGGCCATAAGTTAAGCCCACGATGTGCTGGTTGGGGAGACCGATAAGAGGGTTGTTTTCCGTGCCTGCGGTGACGGGGGATCACCAATCCGAGCGAACTTGGTGAAAAAGGGCGGCGCGGAACAAGATTTTCATGTAAGTGCCGACTTCTGGTCAGGTTACCGGTGGTCCACCGGCCGTGTCCGCGCTCTTCCGAAGGCGGCCGGACCGCAGCGGACCCCGGCCGCGCCCCCGGCCGGGGCGTGACCGGGGGACCGGGCCCCAAACGCGGCTCCGTGACCGGACGTTGTCAGCCCTCGTCGGGCACGGCACCGGGCCGGGCGTAGGTGCGGCCCTTCCACGCGGCGCCCCGCCCCCGGTAGTGCTGCACCGCCGAGTCGACCGTCATCAGCAGGTACAGGAACGCGGTGAACGGCAGCAGCGGGGCGAGCCACAGCGGCTGCCGGTAGTACCGCAGCATCGGCACGTACGTCCCCGCCATCACCAGCCACGCGGCGCCCGCGCACCCCGCGGCCGCCGCGTTCCCGGCGGCCGCGCCCGCCACCGCCGCCACCGGCGGCACCAGATACACCAGCGCCAGCCCGGCGACCGTGCCGGCGAGCAGCAGCGGACTGTGCCGCAACTGGGCGTAGGCGCTGCGCGAGACCATCCGCCACAGATCGCGCAGCCGCGGGTAGGGACGCACACTGTCCACCCCGTCGGCGAGCCCCAGCCACACCCGGCCGCCGCTGCCCTTGACCGCGCGGGCGAGGGCCACGTCGTCGATGACCGCGTGCCGGATCGCGTCCGGGATCCGCGCCCGCGCGGCGGCGTCCGCGCGCAGCAGCACACAGCCCCCCGCGGCGGCGGCCGTCCCCTTCCTCCCGGCCCGCCTCCCGCCGATCCACCGGAACGGGTAGAGCTGCGCGAAGAAGTAGACGAACGCCGGCACCACGAGCCGTTCCCAGACGCTCTCGGCCCGCAGCCGGGCCATCTGGGAGACCACGTCGAAACCACCGGTGCGGGCCGCCGCCACCAGCCGCCGCAGACTGTCCGGCGCGTGCGCGATGTCGGCGTCCGTCAGCAGCAGGTACTCGGGATCCCGCGCGCGTGCCAGCGCGATGCCGTGCCGCACCGCCCAGAGCTTGCCCGTCCACCCGGCCGGCGGCTCACCGGGCGAGGCCACGGTGAGCGGCAGTCCCGCCCGGCGCCGGCCCAGCTCGCGCGCCAGGTCACCGGTGCCGTCCGTACTTCCGTCGTCGACCAGGAAGACCTCCGCCCGCCCCGGATAGTCCTGGGCCAGCAGCGAGGGCAGACTCGCCGGCAGGACCGCCGCCTCGTCGCGCGCCGGCACGACGACGCACACGTGCGGCCAGCTCTCCGGTTCCCGGCGGCCGGGCAGTCCTACGTCCGTACGCCAGAAGAAACCCCGGGCGAGCAGCAGCCACAGCCAGGCGGCCAGTGACAGGGCGGATACGACGGTCGGGGCGGACGTCCACACATCGGCGCTCACCTGCGCAGTGTGCCCCACGACGCGGCACGCGGCGGCCCATCGACTATCGTGGCCGGGTGAAGATCGCGCTCATGGACTCCGGAATCGGTCTGCTGGCGGCCACCGCAGCGGTACGGCGCCTGCGACCGGACGCCGATCTCATCCTCTCCCTGGACCCCGACGGCATGCCCTGGGGACCGCGGACCCCCGAGGACCTGACCCGGCGGGCCCTGGCCGTCGCCGAGGCGGCCGCCGCCCACCGGCCGGACGCCCTGATCGTCGGCTGCAACACCGCCTCCGTCCACGCGCTGCCCACGCTGCGCGCCCGCTTCGAACCGGACCTGCCGGTCATCGGCACCGTCCCGGCGATCAAGCCCGCCGCGGCCGGCGGCGGACCGGTGGCCATCTGGGCGACGCCCGCCACCACCGGCAGCCCCTACCAGCGTGGGCTCATCGAGCGGTTCGCCGCCGGCGCGAGGGTCACCGAGGTCCCCTGCCACGGTCTCGCCGAGGCGGTCGAGCACGCGGACGAGAGCGCGATCACCGCCGCCGTGTCCGCCGCGGCCGCGCTGACGCCCGAGGACGTGACGACCGTCGTCCTGGGCTGTACCCACTACGAGCTCGTCGCCGAACGCATCCGCGCCGCCGTGCAGCGCCCCGGCGCCCCGCGCCTGGCCCTGCACGGCTCCGCCGGCGCCGTCGCCGCCCAGGCACTGCGCCGGATCGGCGCGCCCCCCGAGCCGGGAGCCCCGGCCGAGGGCACGCTCACCGTGCTGCTGAGCGGACGCGAGGGCTCCCTGCCGGCGCCGGCGCTGGCCTACGAGGAGGGCCGCCTGCTGCGGACGGCCACGCCCGCCCGCTGAGCGGCCCGCCGTCCACTCGGACCGGTCACCCTGCGCGACGAGGTAGCCGCGCAGCGAAACGTGAGTAACCTCATATCCATGAGGCATCGCCCCGGCGAGAGCACCCCCGTACCGGACGTCTGGACGGGCCGTGCCACCAACCGCGTCCAGTGGCTGCTGGCGCTCATCGGTGTCGCCTGCGTGGCACTCGGCATCGCGCTGGCCGTCGATCCGGCCTGGGAGTCCGGCATCGCCCCGCTCACCATGGCCGTCGTCGGCTGCATCACGGCCGGGCTGCTCGTGCTCTTCGGCACGCTGGCCTTCGTGCACGTCGCGCTCAGAGTCGACGAGGAGTGCCTCGAGGTGCGCTGCGGCCACATCGGCCTGCCTCGCCGCCGCATCCCGCTGTCGCACGTCGCCGGCGCCGAGTTCACCCCGCACGTCACCCCCCGGCACTGGGGCGGCTGGGGCTACCGCTGGCGGCCGGAGAAGGGCACCGCCGTCGTCGTACGGCGCGGCGAGGGCGTCGTCCTGCGGCTGTGGGACGGCCACACGTTCACCGTCACCGTGGACGACGCGGAGGCGGCCGTCCAGGTGATCAGGGACCGTCTGCGGCCGAAGGCACCCGGCCCGGCGCACTGAGGGCCGGAGCGCGGCAGCCCTCCGCGGCCGCCCGGAGGACCGCGGAGGGACGCGCCGTACACTCCGGGGGTGACCGTCACCGCAACCCCCGTAGGCGAGCCGGACCGGCTGAAGTCGCAGGCCACACCCGCCTCGCGCCTGGCCGCACGGCTCACGCGCCTGTTCCCGGCCGCCGCTGCCGCGCTCTGCGGCGTGCTGCTCTACGTCAGCTTCCCGCCGCGCACCCTGTGGTGGCTGGCGCTGCCCGCCTTCGCCGTCCTCGGCGGGGTGCTGCGCGGCCGTTCCTGGAAGGCGGGCCTCGGCCTCGGCTACCTCTTCGGCCTCGGCTTCCTGCTGCCCCTGCTGGTGTGGACCGGTGTGGAGGTCGGCCCCGGCCCCTGGCTCGCCCTGGCCGCCGTCGAGGCGGTCTTCGTCGCTCTGGCCGGGGCGGGCATCGCCGCGGTGTCGCGGCTGCCGGCCTGGCCGGTGTGGGCGGCGGCGGTGTGGATCGCCGCGGAGGCGGCACGCGCGCGTGTGCCCTTCCACGGCTTCCCCTGGGGCAAGATCGCCTTCGGGCAGGCGGACGGCGTCTTCCTCCCGCTCGCCGCGGCCGGCGGCACGCCGGTGGTGGGCTTCGCGGTCGTCCTGTGCGGCTTCGGCCTGTACGAGGCCGCACGCCTGGCCGTCCGGGCCCGCCGCACCGGCACCCTCCGGCGGGGCGCGGCAGCGGCGGCCCTGCTCACGGTGGCCGTCCCCGTCGCCGGCGCCGTGGCCGCACGGCCGCTGGTCAGCGACGACGCCGAGGACGGCACGGCCACCGTCGCCGTCGTCCAGGGCAACGTGCCGCGCGCCGGCCTCGACTTCAACGCCCAGCGCCGGGCCGTGCTCGACCACCACGCGCGGGAGACGCGACGCCTGGCCGCCGAGGTGAGGGCCGGCCGGATCGCCCGGCCCGACTTCGTGCTCTGGCCGGAGAACTCCTCCGACATCGACCCTTTCACCAACCCCGACGCGCGCGAGGTCATCGACCGGGCCGTCGAGGCGATCGGTGTGCCCGTCTCCGTCGGCGGCGTCGTGGACCGCGACGGCAGACTGCTCAACGAGCAGATCCTGTGGGACCCCGACAAGGGACCGGTGGACACCTACGACAAGCGGCAGATCCAGCCCTTCGGCGAGTACCTGCCGCTGCGCTCGCTCGTCGGGGCGATCAACGAGGACTGGACCGCCATGGTCGCCCGGGACTTCAGCCGCGGCACCGAGCCCGGCGTCTTCACCATGGCCGGCACCCGGGTCGGCCTCGTCACCTGCTACGAGGCGGCCTTCGACTGGGCGGTGCGCTCCGAGGTCGCCGACGGCGCCCAGATGATCTCCGTGCCCAGCAACAACGCGACGTTCGGCCGCAGTGAGATGACCTACCAGCAGCTCGCCATGTCCCGCATCCGCGCCGTCGAGCACAGCCGGACGGTCACGGTGCCGGTGACCAGCGGCGTCAGTGCGATCATCATGCCGGACGGCCGGGTCACCCAGAAGACCGGCATGTTCGTGGCGGACTCGCTCGTCCAGGAGGTGCCGCTGCGGTCCTCCGAGACGCCCGCCACCCGGCTCGGCGTATGGCCCGAGGCGGCCCTGGTGCTGGTCGCGGCCGGCGGGATCGGCTGGGCCGTCGGCGCCGGAGTGCGCGGCCGACGCGCCCGCAGCGCGTAGATCCCGTACGCCGGGCGCGCTCCGCGGTGCGGGTCCGTACGCCGGGTGTACGCCCCACGCTGCGATTCTGCGCGCCGGGCGCGCGCCCCGTGCTGTGGTCCCGTACGCCGGGGGCATGCTTCGCGATGACGTCGGGAGGGGCCCGGCCGGCCGGTTAGGGTCGGGCGCATGGCTACTCCCGACTTCATCCGCGACCTGCGCGTTTCCGCCGGACACCAGCTCCTGTGGCTCCCCGGAGTCACCGCCGTCGTCTTCGACGAGGAGGGGAGGGTGCTGCTGGGCCGGCGGGCCGACAACCGGCGCTGGTCCCTGATCGGCGGCATCCCGGAACCGGGTGAGCAGCCCGCCGCCTGCGCCGTGCGCGAGGTGGAGGAGGAGACCGCGGTGCGGTGCGTCGTCGAGCGGCTCGTCGTCGTCCAGGCACTGGACCCGGTCACCTACGAGAACGGCGACGTCTGCCAGTTCATGGACATCACCTTCCGCTGCCGGGCAGTGGGCGGCGAGGCCCGCGTCAACGACGACGAGTCGCTGGACGTGGGCTGGTTCGAGGTGGACGCCCTGCCGGACCTGAAGGAGTGGGGACGGTTCCGGATCAAGCAGGCGATGTCCGACGGCCCCACATGGTTCGACCCCACTGAACCCGCCTGAACTGTATGGCGTGCCCACATGGGGCATGGGACGGGCGCTGCCTAGGGTCGCAGACATGACCTCGCCCAGCGTCCTCCCGCCCCCGCACGCCGCGCCGCTCGACCTCGGCGGCCGCACCGCCCTCGTCACCGGCGCCGCAGGCGGCATCGGCAGCGCCTGCGCGCTGCGGCTGGCCGCCGCGGGAGCCGAGGTCAGAGCGGTCGACCGGGACGCCGCGGGGCTCGACGCGCTCGCCGAACGGGCCGCGGACCTCGCGGGCGGCGTCACACCGCACGTCCTGGACCTGACCGACCTGGACGCCGCCGAGGAGGCGGCCGCCGGCACCGACGTCCTGGTCAACAACGCCGGACTGCAGATGGTGCGGCCCCTGGAGGAGTTCCCGCCGGACGTCTTCCACACGGTCCTCACCGTCATGCTGGAGGCGCCCTTCCGCCTCATCCGCGGCGCCCTGCCCCACATGTACGGACAGGGCTGGGGCCGCATCGTCAACATCTCCTCCGTGCACGGCCTGCGCGCCTCCGCCTACAAGGCGGCCTACGTGTCCGCCAAGCACGGGCTGGAGGGACTGTCCAAGACCGCCGCCCTCGAGGGGGCCGCCCACGGCGTCACCTCCAACTGCGTGAACCCCGCCTACGTACGCACCCCGCTGGTGGAGAAGCAGATCGCCGACCAGGCCCGCGCGCACGGCATCAGCGAGGAGCGGGTCCTCTCCGAGGTGCTGCTGCGGGACAGCGCGGTACGCCGGCTCATCGAACCGGACGAGGTCGCGGAGGCCGTGGCGTACCTGTGCGCCCCGCAGGCGTCCTTCGTCACGGGAACCTCCCTCGTCCTGGACGGCGGCTGGACCGCCCACTGACCGCGGTGGCGTCCCGCGGACCGGCGGGGAGGACCCTGTGCACCGGCAAGGAGCCGACGAGGACAGCTCCGCATCCTGATCCTGGCAAGGAAAGGACACGCGCAGCCGCCGGGCGCCGGTGCCTCCGGTGGCCCGGGTCGTCCACAGGGCTGCCGCGACGACCGGACGATGGGTGATCCTGTGAGCATGTCCCGCGATCACGCGCAGTCCGCCGAACACCTCGCCCACGACGCCGGGGCGCCGGTCCGGCACGCCGCGGCCGAGACGCCCTTCCTGGAACTGCTGGCCCGGGACGCCTCCGCCGACGCCTACGAGCAGCCCGTGCTGCTCGCCCGCGCGGCGGGCGCACCGGCCGAGCGGATCGCCGCGCTGGAGCGGGCCAAGCTCCTCGCCCTGCGCGTGCGCTCCGAGCTGGAGGGCCGGCGCCGCCGCGAGGCCGAGCTGTCCGCCCTGTTCGAGACGGCCCACGACCTCGCCGGGCTGCGCGACCTGGACGCCGTACTGCGCGCGATCGTGCAGCGGGCCCGCTCCCTCCTCGGGACGGACGTGGCCTACCTCAGCCTCAACGACCCCGTCCGGGGCGACACCTACATGCGCGTCACCGAGGGCTCGGTCGCGGCCCGCTTCCAGCAGCTGCGGCTCGGCATGGGGGAGGGGCTCGGCGGACTCGTCGCCCAGACCGCCCGGCCCTACGTCACCGAGGACTACTTCGAGGACGACCGTTTCCGGCACACCCGCGCCATCGACACGGGCGTCCGGGACGAGGGCCTCGTCGCCATCCTCGGCGTACCCCTGATGCTCGGGCCCCACGTCATCGGCGTGCTCTTCGCGGCGGACCGGCGGGCCCGGGTCTTCGAACGGGAGCAGATCGCCCTGCTCGGCTCCTTCGCCGCCCTCGCCGCGGCGGCCATCGACACCGCCAACCTCCTCGCGGAGACCCGCTCGGCCCTCGCCGGACTGGAACGGGCCAACGAGATCATCCGGGACCGCAGCGCCGTCATCGAACGCGCCTCCGACGTCCACGACCGGCTCACCGAACTGGTCCTGCGCGGCGGCGGAGTCCACGACGTGGCCGCCGCCGTCTCCCAGGTCCTGGACGGCACCGTCGAGTTCACCGAGGCCGGCACGGCACCCGCGAAGGCCCTCCAGTCCTCCCGCGCGGAAGGACACGCGGTCCGGCACGAGGACGACTGGATCGCCGCGGTCGCCGCCGGCGGCGAACTGCTCGGCGCACTCGTCCTGCGCGGCCACCCCGGACTCGACCCCGTCGACCAGCTCACCCTGGAACGCGCCGCGATGGTCACCTCCCTGCTGCTGCTCGCCCGGCGCTCCGCCGCCGAGGCCGAACAGCGCGTGCGCGGCGAACTGCTGGACGACCTGCTCGACGCCCGCGACCGCGACCCGCGCCTGCTGCGCGACCGTGCCCGGCGGCTGCACGCCGACCTCGACGCCACACACGTCGTCCTCGTCGCCCGCCTCGACGCCACCGCGCAGGACGCCGACCGGGAGGCGGACGCCCGCCGGCGCCTGTGGGCCGCCGCCTCCCACCTCGCCGCGACCCGGCACGGCCTGGCCGCCGCCCGCGACGGCGGCACCGTCCTGCTGCTGCCCCTCGCCACCCCCGACGGCGCCACGGACCTGGCCCGCCGCACCGCACGGGACCTCGCCTCGGCCGTCCACGAGGCCGTCACCGTCGGCGCCTCGGCCCCGGTCGAAGATCTCGCCGCCCGGCCCGAGAGCGTGGCCGCCGCCTACACCGAGGCCGGACGCTGCCTGGACGCGCTGCGGCTGCTGGGCCGCTCCGGGGACGGCGCCGCCGCCGACGACTTCGGCTTCCTCGGCCTGCTCCTGGCCGGCGACCGGGACGTCGCCGGCTTCGTCGACCGCACCATCGGCCGGGTCGTCGCCTACGACGAGCGGCGCGGCACCGAGCTGCTGCGCACCCTCGACGCCTACTTCGCCTGCGGCATGAGCCCCGCCCGCACCAAGGACGCCCTCCACGTGCACGTGAACACGGTCGCCCAGCGACTGGAGCGCGTCGGCCGCCTCCTCGGTGACGACTGGCAGAGCCCCTCCCGCGCACTGGAGATACAACTGGCCCTCCGGCTCCGCCGGTTGTCGGCCCCCGCGCAACGCTGACCCCCGCACGCGGGGAGCGTACGGGGGCAGGGGCGCGCTGCGGGTCAGGCGGTACGGCGGGTCAGGCGGTGCGCGCTTCCGCGGCGGGGGAACCGCCCGGCTCCGCAGAGTCCCGGCCTGTGGGCGTGACCTCGGAGAGGTCCCGGTGCCGGGTCTCCTTGGCCATCCACACGGCGACGAGCGTCAGCAGAGCCGCGGCGATGACGTAGAGGGAGATCGGCGTCGAGCTGTCGTACTCGGACAGCAGCGCCGTCGCGATCAGCGGTGCCGGGGCGCCCGCCGCGACCGACGCGAACTGGGCGCCGATGGAAGCGCCGGAGTAGCGCATCCGGGTCGCGAACATCTCGGAGAAGAAGGCCGCCTGGGGCGCGTACATCGCGCCGTGCAGCACCAGGCCGACGGTCACCGCGAGAAGGAGGCTGCCGAAGTCCCCCGTGTCGATCAGCATGAAGAAGGGGAACATCCACAGCCCGACCCCGGCGGCCCCCAGCAGGTACACGGGGCGGCGGCCGATCCGGTCCGACAGCGCGCCCCATACCGGGATGACCGCGAAGTGCACGGCCGAGGCGATCAGCACCGCGTTGAGCGCGGTCTGCTTGGACACGTCCGCCGCGGTGGTGGCGTACACGAGGATGAACGCCGTGATGACGTAGTAGCTGATGTTCTCCGCCATCCGCGCGCCCATGGCGATCAGCACGTCGCGCCAGTGGTGCCGCAGCACGGAGACCAGCGGCAGCGCCTCGGCCTCCGTGCCGCGCGCCTCCGCCTCGCGGGCCTCGGCCTTGCGCGCCTCGGCCTGTGCCAACGCCTGCTTGAAGACGGGGGATTCATCGACGGACAGACGGATCCACAGACCGACGATCACCAGAACTCCGGAGAGCAGGAACGGGATCCGCCACCCCCAGCCGGTGAACGCGGCGTCCGGCAGCACGGCCGTCAGCAGCGACAGCACCCCGGTCGCCAGCAACTGCCCCGCCGGCGCGCCGGTCTGCGGCCACGATGCCCAGAACCCACGGCGCCGCGCGTCCCCGTGCTCGGACACCAGCAGCACGGCACCGCCCCACTCGCCGCCGAGCGCGAAGCCCTGCACGAGCCGCAGCACGGTCAGCAGCACGGGAGCGGCCGTGCCGATGGTCGCGTGCGTGGGCAGCAGCCCGATCGCGAAGGTCGCCCCGCCCATCAGCAGCAGGCTCAGCACCAGCAGCTTCTTGCGCCCGAGCCGGTCCCCGTAGTGCCCGAAGACCAGCGCGCCCAGCGGACGCGCGGCGAATCCGACGGCGTAGGTCAGGAAGGACAGCAGGGTGCCGACCAGGGGGTCGGAGTCCGGGAAGAACAGCTCGTTGAAGACGAGGGCGGCGGCGGAACCGTAGAGGAAGAAGTCGTACCACTCGATGGTGGTGCCGATGAGGGACGCGGCGACGATGCGCTTGAGATTGTCCGGAGCGGGCGGAGCGGCTGCGGGTGACGACATCGGCACCACTTCCTGAGGTGTGACGGGGACGTTTGCGTGTCGCCACACCGTAGGAATCCGCAGGTCAGGCGCACATGTGGCGGGGCAACACAGTTCGGGGGCCGGCTATGCGCGCGGCCACCATGCCGGCTCATGGAAAGACGTCTCAGGGGATCGACGGTGGCCGGAACGAGTGCCGTCCGGGACGCGTATTTCAGGGTGATTTGACGGTGCCGTGCTGACTCCCGTGCTGGTTTGGTGCTGACTAAAATCCCACGTCATCCCCCGTCCTCACCTGTCCCGTGCTGACTTGGTGCTGACTACGCTCCGTTGAACTCGGGCATCAGGGATTGATCGACTCAGAGTCGTTGCGCGGCAGGTGACCGGACTGAGAGACCGAGTCCGGCCTTGCCGCTCAGCCGCCGTCGGCACGGGCAAAGCAGTGTGTCTGGGCGTGGTGCACGTTGGTCCCAGGAGGTTCTTCGTCTGCTGGTGGTACATCATGAGCAGCAGCGTGAAAAGACCGAACTGGCTACTTTCCGCGAGCACGCCGACAACCTGATCGTTGCCATCGCCGACGTTGGAGCCTCCACAGACCTCAATCACCGTCTGTGGGATCGCCCATGGGAGAAGGCGCGGCGGCTTTTTCTGTTCGTCTTCGCTGCGGCCGGAGAAGGCGCCCGGATGCACGTCCGAGGTGGCTCTGAGTGGCAGACCTTCGCCGCCGGCGTGGCCCGGCCTGCGTGAAGATCACGCCAGCAAGACAGTCCTCGCAACACTACGTGAGCCCATAATGCGAGTCCACGCAGCAGCTTCGTTCCGGTGCCACCCAGACGAGCGCATCGTCGAGACGACGAACGAACTGCTTGCGGCCGTCGGTGACATCAAGAACACCACCCGGCTCGAGGCGGCCCTCGAAGCATTCGGGCAAGCCGGCGTAGCGGTATTCCAGCCCCGCCCATCCATATGGGCGCGCCTCCGCGGTCGGGCCCGACGAGGTGGGCGAAAGGGCCCGGTACCGACGGGGGATGCAGTACCGGGCTCCTCGACTACCGTAGCCGCGCGGAGGGCACGGGGCGGCCGTTCCTGCGTACTACTCCTCGGCCGCGACCGTCGGATCGTGCACCGGAACCCGCTGGAAGACATCCCGGTTGGCGTCCCGGGCCGGGCGTACGTACCGCTCACGGGGGGGATGGGTGAGCCCTTCTTCCACCGGCCGGCCTCCCAGAGTTCCTCGTCTGTCGCGCCGCTCGCTCCGAGGCCGGTGGCGCCGCCGGCGCGAAGGCCGTGGGAGGAGACGGGGCGGCCATCGCTCTTGAGGCCGGCTGCCGTGAACCACAGCTTCACCCGGTCGTTGACCGTCTGCGGGCGTAGGTAGTTGCCGCGCTTTGTGGCCCCACCCCCTTTCGTGGCCCGGGTCTCCGGTGTCGCGACCTTCCCGCTCCGCAGAACCTCCCGGAACAGAGGGCCGGTTGTGACGCCCTGCTGCTCTAGGTAGCCGACCCAACGGCGGAGCCGGAACACCAGGTTGAGGTCCGGTCGGTCATGCCGAGGGATCGTCTGTTCCTCGCCCTTGTGGGTCTTATCCTCGGCGAGCCACACCAGCACCCGGTCGTCGAGGATCGTCACGTCCTCCAGGTCCAAGCCGACGTCCTCGGCGCTGCATCGAGAGCCACCAGAAGGCACAGGAGGTCGAGCGGAACCACGAGGAACTCGACTCGACGCGGACCTGAGCCGTGGGCGCGGGCGGCCGGGCACGCCGGTGACCAGCCGGTCCGCAACTGTGGGATCGACCGGGCCGCGCCCCGGGACGGCCCGGCGGAGACCCCCGTTCTTCCGCGGCACCCTCAGGCGCCGGGGCCCGGGTGGCCGAGGGGCCATCCGGTGTACGCCTCGGCGAGGTAGGCGCGGCCGGCCTCCGACTCGACGACCGTGCGCAGTTCGCCGATCTGACGCAGCCGGTCGAAGTCGCTCGCCCCGGGCTGGACGTGCAGCATGCGCGTCATCCACCAGGAGAAGTGCTGCGCCTTCCAGATGCGCTTGCGGGCGGTGTCGGGGAAGGCGTCGAGCAGGGTCTCGTCCCGCTCGGCGAACAGCGCGCGCAGGGCGTCGGCCAGCAGGACGACATCGGCGACGGCCAGGTTCATGCCCTTGGCGCCGGTGGGCGGCACGGTGTGGGCGGCGTCGCCGACGATGACCACCCGGCCGCGGCGCATCTCGTGGGCGACGAAACTCCGGAAGCGCAGCACGTCGCGCTGGAAGATCGGACCCTCCACGAGGGTCGTGCCGGGGACCCGGGACTGCAGGATGTCCCACAGCTGCGCCTCGGAGTACGCCCCGGGGTCCGCTTCCGGAGGGCACTGGAAGTACATCCGCTGCACGTCGGGGCTGCGCCGGCTGATGAGGGCGAAGCCGTCGGGCGAGTGGCTGTAGATGAGTTCCTCCGCGCTGGGCGGCGCCTCGCACAGGATGCCGAACCAGGCGAAGGGGTACTCCCGGAAGTAGCCGCCGTAGGTACCGGTGACGGCCTCACGGGCCACGCTGCGCGAGCCGTCGGCGCCGACCACGACCTCGGCCTCGATCTCGATCCGGTGACCGTCGGCGTCCTTGGCGATGATCCGCGGCCGGTCGGTCCCGGCGTCCTCGACGCGTTCGGCGGTCACCTGGAAACGCAGGTCCTGGCCGGCGGCGAGGCGGGCGGCGACCAGGTCCTTGAGGACCTCGTGCTGGGGGTAGAGCCACACGGCCCGGCCGACGGAGCCGGTGAAGTCGACGCGGTGCCCCTCGCCCTCGAAGCGCAGCTCGATGCCCTCGTGCTTCTGCCCGACCGTGCCCACCCGGTCGGAGGCGCCGGTCTCGGTGAGGATCTCGACGGTGCCCTGCTCCAGGATGCCGGCCCGGATGGTGGTCTCGATCTCCTCGCGGCTGCGGGAGTCGATGACGACCGACTCGATGCCCTGCAGATCGAGCAGGTGGGACAGGAGCAGGCCGGCGGGGCCTGCGCCGATGACGGCGACGCGAGTGCGTACGGACATGTCGTCTCCTTCGACGGCCGCGGGAATGGCCAGGAGTCTGGCGCCGACCGGAGGACTTGACGACGGGGGTTCCCATTGAACGGGAATCGGGTTCCGGCCGGGCTCAGGGGCGCCGGTCGCCGAGCACCGCAGAGATGCCAGCCGCCGCGGCACGCAGTTCCTTCACCGCGCTCCCGGTGGGCCTGTCACGGGGGAGGACGACCGACAGCGCGGCGATCACCTCGCCACGGCCCTCGCGCACCGGTACGGCCACCCCCGTGGAGACCGCCTCGACCGTCCCCGGGGCCACGACGGCACCGTCGCGGCGGATGCCGGCCAGGAGGCGCCGCAGCCGCGCCGGGTCGGTCACGGTCCCCGGCGACACCGCGTCGAGCGGCCCGGCCAGGATCCGTTCCCGCAGCTGCTCGGGAGCGTGGGCGAGCAGCACCAGACCCGACGAGGAGGCGTGCAGGGGCAGCCGTCCGGCGATCCGGGTGATGTTGGCGCCCGCGTGCGGGTGGGACAGCCGCTCGATGAAGAGCGTCTCGTCGTTCTCCAGCACCGCGAGCTGGGTGTGCTCCCGGACCCGGGCCTGCACGCGTTCCATGAAGGGCAGCGCCGCCTGCCGCAGCCGCAGGGCACGGGAGCCGCGCAGCGCCAGCTCCCACAACCGCATGCCCAGACGCACCCGGTGCTCCTCGTCCCGCTCCAGCAGCCCGCACTCCACCAGTTCGGCCACCATCCGGTGCGCCGTGGACGACGGGAGATCCGCCCGCCGTCCGATCTCGGCGGCCGTCTGCACCGTGCGGTCGGTGCCGAACGTCTCCAGGACACGGACGATCCGCTCGGTGACCGTCTCCCCGGACCGTGAGTTCGCCATCGCACGCCTTTCGCTCCGTGGGCCGCGTGGAGGACCGCCCGGCGGTCGCCCGGCCGGCCCGGGGGCCGCGTCCGCCGTGTCCGGGCGGCTGCCCGCCGCTCGCCCGAAGGCACGCTCCGCCCCACCGGCCTCACCGGAGCACCCTTTCAGGCAGCGTTTCGTCCCGGCAAGGCCGTGTGGCTCCGAGCGCGCGGGCCGGACCGGTACGGGGCCCTCCGGACGGACGGGGCCCTCCGGACGGACGGGGCGGACGCGTCTGACGCGGGCGAGGGGTTCGTGTCGTCGTCCGGAGACCCGCTTCGCTCCGCTCGCTTCCGGCCGATGCCGATTCGCCTCCGTCCGTCGCACGGCTGATGGCCCTCCACGGGATGCGCGTCCGCTCGTGCGGGCGGCGCACGCATCAGTTCGCCGTTCTTCGCGAGCGCGACGGTTTCCCGCCGGCGTGGAGAACGGGCATGCGAGAAGTGACCGGCATGTGCGGGAGGGCAGGGGCGGAGACCGGCACCCGGAAGCCTTCCGCAGCCTCGGGAAGAACCGCAGATCAGAAGGTCGGGTGACCCGCGAGGGCAACGTCGGGTCGGTGCGGGCCCCTTGTGGCGGAGGTGTTGACACTCGTGGCGCGAGGGTCGACCATCGCGTCTACGAATGCCCGACTGAATCGATTCAAGCACTTCGTCCACCGTTCGATGCCGGACGCTGCCCCCTTCCGCCCCGCACAGCGAAAGCAGGAGCCCGCATGAACCGTGTAACGCGCCGAACCGCCCTGCGTTCGGCCATAGCCGTGGCCCTCGCCCCCACCCTGGGTTCCCTCGCCCTTCCCGGGCTCGCCCCGGCGGCGTCCGCCGCGGTGCCCTGGTCCGCGAAGTGGATCTGGGCACCGACCGGTACGGCGAACCAGTGGGTGGCGTTCCGCAGATCGTTCACCCTGGGTTCGGCTCCGGCGAAGGCGGTCACGCGGATCGCCGTGGACTCGAAGTACTGGCTGTGGGTGAACGGCACGCTGGTGGTCTTCGAGGGCGGGCTCAAACGGGGCCCCAACCGTACGGACACCTACTACGACGAGATCGACCTCGCCCCCTACCTGCGCGGCGGCGGCAACACGGTGGTGCTGCTGGTGTGGTACTTCGGCAAGCAGGGCTTCTCGCACCACGGCAGCGGCAAGGGCGGGCTGCTCTTCCAGGCCGACATCACGACCGGCTCCACCACGGCCCGGATCGTCAGCGACGCCGGCTGGAAGCACACCGTCCACCCGGGCTACTCGAACGACACGAGCGGCACCCAGGCCAACTTCCGCCTGCCGGAGTCGAACGTCCACTACGACGCCCGTGACGCCACCGGTATGGCCGGCTGGCGCTCCCCCGGCTTCGACGACAGTTCCTGGAGCGCACCGGCCGAACTCGGAACCGCGGGCGCGGCGCCCTGGAACGCCCTGGTCGTGCGACCGATCCCGCAGTTCCGCCACTCAGCTCTGAAGTCCTACACGAATGCCTCCTCGCTCCCGTCCACGGGTCAGGGGGCGGTGGCCGTCCAGGCCGCTCTGCCCTCCAACCTCCAGGTCACCCCGTACCTGAAGGTGGACGCCCCCGCCGGCGCGGTGATCGATGTCCGGACCGACCACTACGACGACGGCGCGAACCTGACCGGGATCGAACCCGGGACCGGCTACAACGTGCGCGCCACCTACGTCTGCACGGGCGGGGTGCAGGAGTTCGAGTGCCTGGCGTGGATGAGCGGCACCGCGGTCCGCTACACGATCCCCGCAGGGGTCAGGATCCTGGACCTGAAGTACCGCGAGTCCGGTTACGACACCGACTTCGCGGGATCGTTCGCCAGCAGCGACGCCTTCCTCGACACGCTGTGGACCAAGGCGGCCCGCACGATGTACGTCAACATGCGGGACAACTACATGGACTGCCCCACCCGCGAGCGTGCCCAGTGGTGGGGCGACGTGGTGAACCAGCTCAAGGAGGGCTTCTACACCTTCGACACCCGCTCGCACGCCCTGGGCAAGAAGGCCATCGCCCAGCTGACGTCCTGGCAGGAGCAGGGGGGCGTGCTGTACTCACCGATGCCGAGCGTGATCTGGACCAGCGAGCTTCCCCTGCAGATGCTGGCCTCGGTGTGGTCGTTCTGGACGTACTACCTCTACACGGGCGACGCGAGCACCGTCATCGGCGCCTACCCGGCGGTGAGGAAGTACCTGGAACTGTGGAGCCTGGACGGCGACGGTCTCGTCGGCCACCGGAGGGGGGACTGGGACTGGGCGGACTGGGGCGGCAACATCGACGTCCGGGTCCTGGACAACTGCTGGTACCACCTGGCCCTGGGCACCGCCGCCAGGCTCGCCGCCCTCAGCGGGAACACCGCCGACGTGGCGGACTGGGAGGCCCGGCGCGCGAGCATCGGGGCCAACTTCGACCGCGTCCTGTGGAACTCCTCGAAGAACGAGTACCGCTCGCCCGGCTACACCAAGGACACCGACGACCGCGCCAACGCCCTCGCCGTCGTCGCGGGCCTGGCCCCGGCCTCCCGCCACCGGGCGGTCACGGAGGTGCTGCGCACCCATCTCAACGCCAGTCCCTACATGGAGTTCTACGTGCTCGAGGCGCTGTACCTCATGGGCGCGGCCACCGTCGCCGAGGAACGGATGCGCAACCGCTTCGCCGCCCAGGTCGCCGATCCCGTCTGCCACACCCTGTGGGAGCTGTGGACCAAGGCCGACGGCACCGACAACCACGCCTGGAACGGCGGCCCGCTGTACGCCCTGTCCGCCTACGCCGCCGGGATCCGCCCCACGGAACCGGGCTGGAGGACGTACGAGGTGATCCCGCAGACCGGCACCCTCACGAAGATCGACGCTGTGACGCCGACCGGCCGGGGGGACATCCGCTTCGGCATCGTCCGCGACGGAACGAGGGTCACGCTGACGCTCACGTCACCGGGCGGCACGACGGCCCGGGTCGGCGTGCCCACGTACGGCAGCGCGCGGCCCGTCGTCAGGGCGAACGGCACCACCGTCTTCACCGGAGGCGCGCCCGCCGGCGGCGTCGGCGGTCTGAGATACGACGGCAAGGACGCCGCGTACCTGTACTTCGTCGTGGGGCCGGGCAGGTGGACGTTCACCGCCACCGGCGTGGGCCGTCTGGACGACCTGGCCCTGGGACGGCCGGTCACCAGCAACAACAGCCTGGAGAACGGCGACTGGGGCCGCGACAGGATCACCGACGGCACGCTCACCGGCGCGCCCGGCGCCAAGGGCTACACCAGCAACGACTTCCCCTCCGCCGGCATCGGCGCGAACCCCGTCTGGGTGGAGATCGACCTCGGCGCAGACACCGACATCGACGCCGTACGCCTCTTCCCCCGCACCGACACCCCCGCGGCCGGTGGCGGCACGGCGGGCTTCCCGGTCGACTTCACCCTGCAGGCCCGCGCCGACGGCGCCGCCTCCCACACCACCGTCCGCACCGTCACCGGCGAGCCCGACCCGGGCGGCCTCGTCCAGACATACGGGTTCAGGACCACCACCGCCCGTTACCTGCGCCTGCAGGCCACCAGGCTCGGCAAGTCCGCTTCCGACGAGCCCGCCAGGCACCGGCTCCAGCTCGCCGAACTCACCGTCCCGACCGCCGGGACCACCGTCACCGCCAACTACACGCTGGAGAACGGCGACTGGGGCAAGACCCGCCTCCTGGACGGTGTCCTCACCGGCGTGCCCGGTGCCAAGGGCTTCACCAGCATCGACTTCCCCTCCGCAGATGTCGGCGGCACGCCCGTCCGGATCGAGATCGACCTCGGCGCGGACCGGCCCATCGGGTCGGTCAGCCTCTTCCCCCGCACCGACACCCCCGCGGCCGGCGGCGGCACGGCGGGCTTCCCGGTCGACTTCTCGTTCCAGACCCGGGCCGACGGCTCCACGGCCTGGACGACGGTGCGTACCGTCACCGGCCAGGCCGATCCCCGAGGAGCGGCCCAGACCTACAGCCTCGCCTCCGCAACCGGACGTCACCTCCGGCTGAGCGCGACCAGGCTCGGCGCGCCGGCTTCTGACGAGGCCGGCAGGTACCGCCTGCAGTTGGCGGAGATCCGCGTCAGGTGACGTCCGCGCGGCGGCGCGAGAAAGGCCGAAGAGGTGGGGGAGTGATTGTGAATCGATTCAATATCTTGCGGAAGATAGTGGCTCGTCGTATTCACGTCAAGCGTTGGCGCAACCCCCGCGTCCGGCGTTATCCAATCGTGCCGTAAGGCGGGTAATGGGTCGCCTTCTTGCCTCTTCCTGCACTCCAGCGGCATGTTGTGAGGGACGGACGGGTGCGGGATGTCGTCTGCGGATTGATTTCCGTCCGCCCCCTTGACCTGGGTGATGGGCGGGGCTAGCTTCCCGTCAGCTCATTGAAACAATTCATCACAGGTCGGCAGTGCGGACAGCGCCCATGCGCCCGGTTCCTTTCTCGGCGCACACCTTCGGCACACCATGGAGACACGCAATGACGCACCCTGAACCGGAGTCCCCTCCGGTGCTCGCACTGGAGGGGGTGAGCAAGTCCTTCGGTGCCGTGCGCGCGCTTCGCGACGTCAGCCTGCGCCTGTACGCCGGGGAGGCACACGCTCTGGCCGGTGAGAACGGCGCGGGCAAGTCGACCCTGATCAAGATCCTCGCCGGCGTGCACCGCCCCGACACGGGCCGGATCCTGCTGGACGGCGCCCCGGTCGTCCTCCACGGTCCCGCCGACGCCCGGAACGCCGGCGTCGCCGTCATCTACCAGGAGCCCACGCTCTTCCCGGACCTGTCGGTGGCCGAGAACATCTTCGTGGGCCGCCAGCCGACCCGCTCCCTGGGCCGGGTCGATCACCGAGCGGTCGAGCAGGCCGCCGCGGACCTGTTCCGGCGTCTCGGCGTCGCCCTCGACCCCGGGCAGCCGGCCCGCGGCCTGTCCATCGCCGACCAGCAGCTCGTCGAGATCGCCAAGGCGCTCTCCTTCGACGCCCGCGTGCTGATCATGGACGAGCCGACCGCCGCCCTGACCGGCAGCGAGGTCGCCCGCCTGTTCGGCGTCGTACGCGCCCTGCGCGACCAGGGCGCGGCCGTCCTCTTCATCTCCCACCGCCTGGAGGAGATCTTCGAGCTGTGCCGGCGCGTCACCACGCTGCGCGACGGCGCCCTGATCGGCAGCGAGCCCCTGGAGGGACTCACCGAGGACGACCTGGTGCGCCGGATGGTCGGCCGGGACCTGGAGGAGCTCTACCCCAAGCAGACCACGCGGATCGGGGACGTCGCCCTCGGCGTGCGGCGGCTGACCCGCGAGGGCGTCTTCACGGACGTCTCCTTCGAGGTGCGGCACGGTGAGATCGTCGGCCTGGCCGGACTGGTCGGGGCGGGCCGCAGCGAGGTCGCGCGCGCCGTGTTCGGCGTCGACCGCTTCGACGGCGGCGAGGTCGAGGTCCTCGGCAGGAAGCTCAGGCCCGGAGCGCCCAGCGTGGCCATGAGGGCGGGCCTCGCCCTGGTCCCGGAGGACCGCAGGGCCCAGGGACTGGTGATGGACATGTCCATCGAACGCAACATCAACCTGACGGGCTTCGGCGACACCGTCCGCGGCGGACTGATGAGCCGCAGGGCCGAGCGCAGCCGTGCCGTCGACTGGTCCGTCAGGCTCCAGGTGAAGTACGCCCGTCTCGCCGACCTCGTCGGCACCCTGTCCGGCGGCAACCAGCAGAAGGTCGTCCTCGCCAAGTGGCTCGCCACCCGGCCGCAGGTGCTGATCGTGGACGAGCCCACCCGCGGCATCGACGTCGGCACCAAGGCCGAGGTGCACCGGCTGCTGTCGTCGCTGGCCGCGGAGGGGGTCGCGGTCCTGATGATCTCCTCCGACCTGCCCGAGATCCTCGGCATGGCCGACCGCGTGCTCGTCATGCACGAGGGCCGGCTGACCGCGGAACTCACCCGCGCCGAGGCGACCGAGGAAACCGTGATGGCGGCGGCCACCGGCCGGACGGACCGAGGGGGGAAGGCGGCATGAGCGTGACCGCTCCGCCGGTGCGCGAAGAGGCACCGACCGGCCCCGCCGCGGGACGGCGTCTGATCGACAAGGTGTTCAAGGCCCGTGAGCTGGCCGTGGCCGCCGTGCTCGTGCTGATGCTCCTGGCGACGCAGGTGTCCAACTCCGCGTTCCTGTCCGAGCAGGGCGTCAAGGACCTGCTGCTCAACGCCACCATCCTGGTACTGGTGGCCACCGGCCAGGCCGTCGTCGTGATCACCCGCAACGTCGACCTCTCCGTCGGCTCCGTCCTCGGCATCAGCGCCTTCGCCGCCGGCGACCACCTGCAGCACGGCGGCGGCCCGCTGACCGCCGTACTGCTCGCCGTCGCCCTCGGCGCCCTCTTCGGCCTCCTCAACGGTTCCCTGGTCAGCTTCGGCAAGGTCCCGGCACTGGTCGTCACCCTCGGCACCCTGTACGTCGTCCGCGGCATCGACTCCCTCTGGGTCGGCTCCCGGCAGATCACCGCCGACGCCCTGCCCGACGGCTTCGTCGACTTCGGCTCCGGCGGCATCCTGTTCGTCCCCCATCTCGCGCTGCTCGCCGCGGCCGTCCTCCTCGCCGTCGGCTACTACCTGCGCAGTTACCGCAGCGGCCGTGACATGTACGCCCTCGGCTCCAGCCCCGAGGCGGCCGCACTCGCCGGCATCCCCGTCCGCAGGAGGATCATGACGGCGTACGTGCTGTGCGGCGCCCTCGCCGGGCTGGCCGGAGCGCTCTACCTGGCCCGCTTCGGCAACGTCGACTCCGCCACGGGCAGCGGCTACGAACTGACCGTCGTCAGCGCCGTCGTGGTCGGCGGCGTCGCCTTCACCGGAGGCTCCGGCAGCGTCTACGGCGCCGCGCTCGGCGCGCTGCTGCTGACCTCCGTCAACAGCGTCCTGCCCGCCCTCGGCGTCAGCTCCGTCTGGGTCACCGCCATCAACGGGACCCTCCTGCTGCTGGCCATCGCCGTCGACCGGATCCTCGCCCTGCGCGTCGCCTCGGTGCTGCGCAGGCAGGCCGCACAGTTGAGGAGCGCCCGCCATGCCTGACCCCACGACCGCCAAGGCCGCCCCCCTGGCACGGCTGAGCGGCGCGCTCCGCTGGGACACCGTGGTCGGCGCGCTGCTCCTGACCCTGCTGATCTGCTCCTTCTCCTTCATCGACAACTTCGGCAACACGCTGAACCTGTCGTTCCTCATCGGCAACACCCTCCCCATCGCGCTGATCGCCCTGCCGATGACCATGCTGGTCGTCTCCGGCGAGGTCGACCTGTCGGTGGGCTCCACCGCGGGACTCTCCGGCGCGGTGATGGGCGCGCTGTGGAACCAGGGCATGGCGATCGAGACGATCATCGTGCTGTGCGCGCTGCTGGGCGTGGTCTGCGGACTCGTCAACGGCCTGCTGGTCACCCGCCTCGGACTGTCCTCCCTCGCCGTGACCATCGGCACCATGGCCGCCTACCGCGGCATCGCCCAGATCGTCCTGGGCTCCGACTCGGTCACCGACTTCCCGATGCGGTACCTGGACTTCGGCGCCGGCCGCATCGGCGACTCGTTCGTGCCCAAGGCCGCGATCCCCTTCGTCGTCCTGTTCGCGATCGCCGCCGTGCTCCTGCACGCCACGTCCGTCGGCCGCTGCCTGTTCGCCGTCGGCGCGAACGAGGAGGCGGCGCGGTTCGCCGGCATCCGCGTCAAGCGGCTCAAGCTGGCCATGTTCGTCGGCACCGGCGTCCTGTCGTCCCTCACCGGCGTCTTCTGGGTCCTGCACTACGCCAGCGCCCGCTACGACAACGCCCTGGGGCTGGAACTGTCCGTCATCGCCGCCGTGCTGCTGGGCGGCATCGACTTCGACGGCGGCAAGGGCACCCTCGGCGGCGCGATCGCCGGCGTCTTCCTGCTCGGCACGCTGCAGAACGTGATGAGCCTGCAGGACGTCTCCGCGCAGTCGCAGATCGTCGTCACCGGCGTGCTGCTCGTCCTGTCCGTGCTCGCCCCGCGCACCGGCCGGGAGATCGCGCGCTCCAGGGCACGCAGGAAGGCTGCCGCCGCCCCCTCGGCACCACCGACCGTCACCCCCTGACCCCCGCCCCACGCCCCAGTGCCCGCCCTCCCGTACCGAAGGAACCAGGACTCGCCATGTCTCTTGCCCCGTCCGGAGCCCGCCGGCTGACCGCCGCCCTCTCCGTCACCGTCGCCCTGGCCCTCGGCGCCACCGCCTGCGGCGGCACCACCAAGGAGGACGCCGCGAAGGAGGGCGCCGGCAACGCCGCGGCGGGCAAGGCGGACCCGAACGCCGCGACCAGGAAGGGCCTGACCGTCGGCTTCCTGCCGAAGCAGGTCAACAACCCGTACTTCACCATCGCCGACAAGGGCGGGGAGAAGGCCCTGAAGGAACTGGGCTCCGACTACAAGGAGGTCGGCCCCTCCAGCGGCACCGACACCTCCGGCCAGGTCTCCTACGTCAACACCCTCACCCAGCAGCAGGTCGACGCCATCGCGGTCTCCGCACAGGATCCCGGCGCCCTGTGCACCGCCCTCAAGCAGGCCATGACCAACGGCATCAGCGTCGTCACCTACGACTCGGACACCAGGCCCGAGTGCCGCAACGTCTTCGTCTCCCAGGCCTCCGGCGAGGACCTCGGCCGCACCGAGGTGCAGCTGCTCGCCGAACAGATCGGCTACAAGGGCGAGATCGCGATCCTGTCCGCCGCGCAGACCGCGACCAACCAGAACGCCTGGATCGAGTACATGAAGGAGGAGCTGAAGGACCCGAAGTACAAGGACATCGAGCTGGTCGAGATCGCCTACGGGGACGACGACGCCCAGAAGTCCTTCCAGCAGACCCAGGGACTGCTCCAGGAGTACCCGGACCTGAAGGGGATCATCTCCCCGACCACCGTCGGCATCAAGGCCGCCGCCCAGTACCTGTCCGGCTCCAAGTACAAGGGCAAGGTCAAGCTGACCGGCCTCGGCACCCCCAACGACATGCGCAAGTACGTCAAGAACGGCACCGTCGAGGCGTTCGAGCTGTGGGACCCGGCCAAGCTCGGCGAACTCGCCGCGCGCACCGCCGTCGCCCTGGAGTCGGGCCAGATCACCGGCAAGGAGGGCGAGACCTTCAAGGCCGACGCCATGGGCGAATACACCATCGGCAAGGACGGCGTGATCACCCTCGGCAAGCCGACCGTGTTCAACGCCGGGAACATCGACCAGTTCGATTTCTAGACCGGGAAGCACCGATGCGGTGCTTCTGTGTCCCGCCTCGCGGTCAGGCTCGGCCAGGCCCGGTCCGCTCGCAGGGCGACAGGAGGCGCACGCGGTCCACCTGTCGCCCCTCGATCCTGGAGGTCTCTGCCCGATGGTCCCTTCGGTGGGTATCAAGGACGTCGCCCGTGCGGCCGGAGTATCCGTGGGCACGGTCTCCAACGTCATCAACCGTCCGGAGACGGTCGCGGCCGGGACGCGGGCGCGGGTGCTGGCCGCGATCGACCGGCTGGGGTATGTGCGCAGCGAGTCCGCGCGTCAGCTGCGGGCGGGCCGCAGCCGGATCATGGGGCTGCTCGTGCTGGACATGGGCAATCCCTTCTTCGTGGACGTGGCGCGGGGTGCCGAGCGGGCGGCGCGGGAGGCGGGGCTGGGAGTGATGGTGTGCAACAGCGCGCAGAGTGCGGCGGAGGAGGCGGAGTATCTTGCGCTCTTCGCCGAGCAGCGGGTGCGGGGGGTGCTGCTGACCCCGGCCGACGCCACCGGCCGCAACATCGAGGGGTTCCGGCGGCACGGTATTCCCTTCGTGCTGGTGGACCGGGTCGCCGAGGGGGCCGCCGAGTGCTCGGTCTCGGTGGACGACGTGGCGGGGGGTGCGCTGGCGGTGCGGCATCTGCTGGACGCCGGGCACCGCTGTCTGGCCTATGTCAGTGGTCCGCCGGGTCTGCATCAGGTCCGTGACCGGCGTACGGGGGCGTTGGGTGCGCTGGTGGAGGCGGGGCTGGGGGCGGGAGCGCTGCGGGAGCTGCCCACCGAGCGTCTGGACGTGGCCGCGGGGCGTGACGCGGGTGCGCGTCTGCTGGGTCTGGCCGACCGGCCCACCGCGGTCTTCTGT
Organism: Streptomyces sp. NPDC006384; assembly: GCF_042870695.1. Taxonomy (NCBI): domain Bacteria; kingdom Bacillati; phylum Actinomycetota; class Actinomycetes; order Kitasatosporales; family Streptomycetaceae; genus Streptomyces; species Streptomyces sp. NPDC006384. The sequence goes on along the minus strand of NZ_JBIAHR010000001.1, from coordinate 191,458 downwards.
GCCAACGACCTGCTGGCGCTGGGGCTGTTGCAGGCCATGTACGCGGCGGGTGTCCGGGTGCCGGAGGATCTGGCCATCGTGGGGTACGACGACATCGAGTTCGCCGCCGCGGCGGCCGTCCCGCTCACCTCGGTCCGCCAGCCCGCCGTCACCATGGGCGCACTCGCCGCCGAACTCCTGCTGGAGGACACCGAGTCGCAGGACCGAGGGCAGACCCATGACCACCGGCAGGTCGTGCTCCAGCCCGAACTGGTCGTCAGGCGTTCCAGCCTGCCCGGGCACTGAGGAGTTCCCTCCGCCCGGAACGGTGATCACGGCTGTCTCCGGTCACCGTGAAGACCACCTCGCCGAAGGCGTCAGCCCGGCACCGTGCGGGCCGGCAGGGACCTCACGTCTCAGGCCGGCCCGCGGGACCGGGTCCAGGACCTGCGCCGGCCGCACCGCATTGTCCGACTGCGGCCGGACGGGCGTGCGGCCGGGCCGACGGAAGGGGGCTTCCGGAATAGCTACTTTGACATACCTATAGTCCTATAGGTAGATTCTCGGTCATGCCCGAGAACAGTCCGTCCGCGCAGGACATCGACCATGTGGCCGCAGGGCTCGTGGCGTGTCTGCCGGCGCTGTCCCGGGCTCTGGACCGGCGGGTCGGTCAGGACTTCCCGTACCCCAAGCCCCCCGAGGCCCAGCTCGCACTGCTCCGGCACGTGCACACCCACGACGGGACCACCGTGCGTGCGGCGGCGGACGCGCTGCTCATGAAGCCGAACAACGTCAGCGCCCTGGTGACCCAGCTCACCGAGCAGGGACTGCTGGAGCGACGGCCCGACCCCGCCGACAAGCGGGTCGTGCATCTGCACCTCACGCCGACCGCACGGCAGCGGCTGACCGAGGCCGAGCGCGTGATGGCCGCCCAGATCGCCCGCGCGCTGCGCGCGATGACCGACGGTGAGCGTGCGGCGCTCGGCTCGGCGCTGGGCGCGCTCTCGGCGCTCGGCCGGCACCTCCACGACCGCGACTGACCCCGGACCCTCCGACAGGCCGGGGTCCTGTTACGGCGGGGCCGGAAGAGCCCCTCCGTACCCTTTCCGCGCTCCGCCCCTCCAGGGGGCGGCAGCCGTTTCCCCCCTCCGCGCGGAGGGGGAGCCGCCGCTGTGCCGCTGCTCCTTCCCGCCCGTGACCCCCACCCCCGAAACGTGAAAGAGGACCGGCACACCCATGCCTTCCGCCATCTCCGACCCCTCCACCGCGCGCACCCACGCCCCGCCCGCCGAGCGGCCGGGCGGCCGGCGCGCGAACCCCTGGCTGACGCTGATCGCCGTCGCCTTCGGGCTGTTCATGGTCGGCCTCGACGGCTCCGTCGTCTCCATCGCCAACCCGGAGATCGGCCGGGACCTGAACGCCTCCACCACCGATCTCCAGTGGGTCACCAACGCCTACCTGCTGGCCCTGGCCGCCGCGCTCATCCTCGGCGGCAAGCTCGGCGACCGGTTCGGACGCCGCACCTTCTACCTGATCGGCGTCGCGGGCTTCACCGTCGCGTCCGTCGCCATCGGCCTCGCCGGATCCATCGAGGGCGTCATCGCCTTCCGCGCGGTACAGGGATTCTTCGGTGCGCTGCTGATGCCCAACACCCTCGGCATGCTGCGGGCCGTCTTCCCGCCGAAGAAGTTCGGCATGGCGGTCGGCATCTGGGCCATGGTCTCCTCGGTCTCCACCGCGCTGGGCCCCATCGTCGGCGGACTGCTCGTGCAGCACGTCAACTGGGAGTCCGTCTTCTACATCAACGCCCCGATCGGCGTCCTGGCCCTGGTCTTCAGCACGATCGTGCTGCCGCAGACCAGGAGCGGCGGCGCGGCGGACGAGAAGTTCGACCTGCCCGGGGTCATCCTGCTGGCGCTCGGTCTGCTCGCCGTCGTCTTCGGCGTCGTCAAGGGCGAGACCTGGGGCTGGACCTCGGGCGGCACCCTCGGCGCCATCGGGGCCGGCCTGGTGATCCTGCTCGCCTTCGGCTTCCACGAGACGCGGGTGGCGGCCCCGCTGCTGCCCATGCGCCTGTTCCGCAACCCGGCACTCACCATCGGCACGGTCATCACCGCGCTGAACTTCTTCGTACTGCTCGGCGTGATCTTCTTCGTCATGCTCTACCTCCAGAACGTGCGCGGCTTCACGCCCGTGGAGGCCGGCGTGCGCACGCTGCCGCTGAGCCTGGCCTCGGTCCTCGCCTCCCCGCTCGGCGCGGCGCTCACCGACCGGTTCGGGCCGCGGCTCACCATGCCGCTCGGCATGGCCCTCCAGGGCGTCGCCTGCTTCGCCATGCTCGGCTGGAGCGTCGACTCGTCGTACGCCACGATGTGGCCGCCGTTCATCGCGCTCGGCCTGGGCGTGGGCATGGTGATGTCGTCCTCCTCCGACGCCATCGTCGGCAACGCGCCCGTCAAGGACGGCGGCGTGGCGGGCGGCCTGCAGGCGACCGCCCTGCAGATCGGCGGCGCCCTCGGCACGTCCGTGCTCGTCTCGCTCATCAGCAGCCGCGTCGGTTCCACTCTCACCGGCGAACTGACCTCCGCCGGTGCGCCCGCCCAGGCCGCCGCCGGTCTGAGCGAGGCCAAGGACGCCGTGGCGATGGGCGTCGCACCCGTCTCCGACGCGATGCCCGCCCAGCTCAAGGCCGCCGTCATCGACGGCAGCCACCAGGCGTTCATGAACGGCGTGCACACCGCCGCCCTGGTCGCCGGAGTGCTGTGCGTCCTCGGCGCCGTGACGGCCGCCGCCGGTGTGCGCCGCAGGCCCGACACGGCCGGCCACTGACGCCGGAGGCGATCCGTCACCGACGCGCGCAGACCCCGGGGCCCGGCCGGACCGAGCGGGACCTCCGTGAGAACGGGGGTTCCCGCACCGGCCGGACCCGGGGCCTCGCCCGTACCACGAACGGGAATCCGGCGGCACGAGGAGCGCCCCTGCGGCCAGCGCTCCGGTAGGTATGCGCCTCGCCGTGAACGGGAGCGTACGAACGATCACCAGGGCGCCAACTCCCCGTGCGTGGAGTCGAGTCCAAGGCGGAAGCACCCGGCCCGCGCGGGCCGGGTGCTTCCGCCTTCCGCGTCAGCCGGGTGTGAACCGCACCGGTGTCCCGGCCGGCGCCTGGGCCGCCGCCGCGAGGGCGGATTCGGCGACGACGGCGATCACCGGGTAGCCGCCGGTCGTCGGATGGTCGTGGAGGAACACCACGGGACGCCCGTCCGGCGGGACCTGGACCGCGCCCAGCACCATGCCCTCGCTGGGCAGTTCGGCCGTCGACGCGTGTGCGAGCGCGGGCCCCTCGGTGCGCAGGCCGACGCGGTTGCTGTGCGGGGAGACGCGGTACGCCGCCGAGGTGAAGGTGCGCAGCGCGGCCGGGGTGAACCGGTCGGCCCGGGGGCCGGGGCTGACCGGGAGGACCAGCTCGGCGGGCGGTCCCGGCCAGGGAACGGCGACCGCCGGCGCCGCCCGCCCCGCCGGGGCGCCCAGCGGAAGGACGTCCCCGTCGCGCAGGGGTTTTGGGCCGAGCCCGGAGAGCAGGTCGGTGGAGCGGCTGCCGAGGACCGGCTCGACGGCGATGCCTCCGGCGACCGCGACGTACGTGCGCACACCCGCACTCACCGCCCCCACGTCCAGGACGGCACCCGCGGGCACCCGCACGGGGGCGCCCCAGGGCGCCGGACGCCCGTCCACCGTCACCGGGCACGGCGCGCCGCCGGCCACCACGGTGACGGCGCGGTCGGGCCGCAGGGCGCAGCCGGTCAGGGTGGTCTCCAGGACGGCGGCACCGGGATCGTTGCCGAGCAGGCGGTTGGCGAGCCGCATCGCCCCCGCGTCCAGGGCGCCGGAGCGGGGGACGCCCAGGTGGGCGTGGCCGCGCCGGCCCGCGTCCTGCACCGTGGTGAGGGCACCGGCCCGCACCGTCGTCAGCGCGCCGCTCACACCCCACCGTCCGTACCGTCCGCCGGGACGAAACGCACCCGGGTGCCCGGGGTGAGGAGCGCCGCCGGCTCCCGCGCGGGGTCCCACAGACGGCCTGGGTCCGGCATGCTGCCGATCAGCCGCCAGCCGCCCGGGGTGGAGCGCGGATAGACGGCGCTGTAGGGGCCGGCCACCGCGACCGCCCCGGCCGGGACCCGCGTGCGGGGCGTGGCGCGGCGAGGCACGTGCAGATGCGGCGGGAGCCCGGTGAGATAGCCGAAGCCCGGCGCGAAACCGCAGAACGCGACGCGGTGCACGAAGGAGGAGTGGAGCCCGGCGACCTCCCCGGGCGCCACCCGCCACAGGGCCGCCACCTCCGCGAGGTCCGGCCCGTCGTAGCGCACGGCGATGTCCACGGCCTCCCCGTCGTCCGCCTCCCCGGGCGTGACCTCCCAGCCGGCGAGCAGACGGGCCAGCGCGTCCGGGTCCCGCACCCCGTCCAGGAGCACGGTCCGCGCCCCCGGCACGATCTCCTCGACCGGCGGCAGCGCCCCGGCCGCGCGCCGCCGCAGCAGCTCGGCGTGGAAGGCCGCGGTGTGCTCGGCGTCGGGCAGCTCGACGAGGAGGGCGTGCCGCCCGGCGGGGCGGACCGTCGGGAGCGGGGCCGGGCTCATGCGAACGCCCCGACCCCGACCCCCGCCGTCTCCAGCGCCTCACGCACCCGCGCCGCGGTCCGGGCCGCGCCCGGGGTGTCGCCGTGCACGCACAGGGAACGGGCGGCGACCGCGACCGTCGTACCGTCCACCGCCTCGACCGCGCCGTCCACCGCGAACGCCACCGCGCGCCGTACGACCGCGTCCCCGTCCGTCACCACCGAGCCCGGCTCGCGGCGCGGGACGAGGGTGCCCTCGGGGGTGTAGGCGCGGTCGGCGAAGGCCTCCGGCACGGCGGCGAGACCGGCCTCCCGCGCGGCGGCCAGGAGCCGCGACCCGGGCAGGCCCAGCACCGGCAGGCCCCCGCCCGCGAGCCGCACGCCCGCCACCACGGCACCGGCCTGCCCGGCGTCGTGGACGGTGCGGTTGTAGAGCGCGCCGTGCGGCTTCACATAGGCCACCCGGGCCCCGGCCGCCTCCGCGAAGACCCTGAGCGCGCCGATCTGGTAGGCCACCTCGGCCGCGAGCTCACCGGCGGGCACGTCCATCGCCCGCCGCCCGAAACCGGCCAGGTCCCGGTAGGACACCTGGGCGCCGATGCGCACCCCGCGCTCGGCGGCGAGGTCGCAGACGCGCCGCATCACGGAAGGGTCGCCGGCGTGGAAACCGCAGGCGACGTTGGCACTGGTGACGACGGAGAGCAGGGCGTCGTCGTCGGTGAGGGTCCAGCGGCCGAAACCTTCACCGAGGTCCGCGTTGAGGTCGATCACCTTCTTCACCTCCCGAACGTAAGGGATCATCGAGCGGTCCGACAAGGTTTCCCCGGCACGGCCGGAATGCGCCACAACGACGGACAGTTGAAATCGAAAACACGATGACGACGGGAAGTGCCTCTCCGTGAGCAATGCCGAGAAGAACCCCGGGGAAGTCCGCTGCGCGGCGGCGGACGACGCCGAGCGGCCGGACGCGCCGCGGGTCGAGGTGCTCACCCCGCGCGACGTGCCGCTGGGCGGCCCCCGCGCCATGACGGTCCGGCGCACGCTGCCGCAGCGCACCCGGTCCATGATCGGAGCCTGGTGCTTCGCCGACCACTACGGCCCCGACGACGTCACCCTCACCGGGGGCATGGACGTCGCCCCGCACCCGCACACCGGACTGCAGACGGTGAGCTGGCTGTTCAGCGGCGAGATCGAGCACCGGGACAGCCTCGGCACCCACGCCCTGGTACGCCCCGGCGAGCTGAACCTCATGACCGGCGGGCACGGCATCAGCCACTCGGAGGTCTCCACCCCGCGGACCACGGTCCTGCACGGCGTACAGCTGTGGGTGGCCCTCCCGGACGAACACCGGCACACCGCGAGCGACTTCCGGCACCACGTGCCCGAGCCCGTACGGACCGACGGCGCCGAGACCAGGGTCTTCCTGGGCCGGCTGGCCGGCTCCGTCTCACCCGTGCCGACCTTCACCCCCCTCCTCGGCGCGGAGATCACCCTCGCCCCGCACGCCTCGCTCACCCTGACCGTGGACCCCCGCTTCGAACACGGCCTCCTCGTGGACCGCGGGGACGTCCGCCTGGCCGGCACCCTGCTGCGCCCGGCGGAACTGGGCTGCACACGCCCCGGCGCCGGCACCCTGACGCTCCGCAACGAGTCCGACGGGCCGGCACGCGCGGTGCTGCTCGGCGGGACCCCGTTCGACGAGGAGATCGTCATGTGGTGGAACTTCGTCTGCCGGACGCACGAGGAGATCGCGCGGGCCCGCGAGGACTGGGCGAAGGGGGACCGCTTCGGCGAGGTGCACGGCTACGACGGCGCCCCCCTGCCCGCGCCCGAACTGCCGAACACACCCCTGAAGCCACGGCGAAACCCACGCTGAACCGCGGAAACACGAGCCCGGACAGGGCGTCCTGCCCGGTCGGCGAGGCCTTTGCCGGCCGTGGACGGAGACGGGCGCCGGAGACGGGGGACGCCTCGGCGAAGGACCCGTACCGGCTCGGTGGAGCCGGCTTCCCGGTGCGCCGCCACAAGAGCGGCCGACCGCTCGGCCTTGTCGTCCCTCACCGCAACGGACACCCCCCCGGGGCCAGGGAGTGCAGAGGCGGGAGACGGCCGCCCACGACGAACTCGGCGCCCGCGGCACCGCCGGAGCGCGGCGACGCCGGCGGCACGACGGCGTCGGCCACCCCCCACGGCTCGGTGAAGCGGCCCGTGGCCAGGTCCGGCATCCCGGTCACGACACTGTCCCTGCCGCCGCGCTTCCTTCGGACGCGCCCTCCGCGTACCTGCGAAAGCCTTTCGTAACCGAGGGATTTCCCTTCCTTGTCCCGGTCGTGAAATCCGTGCCAGTCTCCCGGTTCATCAGGCGGACCGCCCGCACCGAGCGCTTCCGAAAGCCTTTCGTGCCGCCCGGTCGCCGGCCTGGCGCACGGACAGAGCAATCCGAACAGAAGAGAGACTGAACATGCACGGGTTCCCGGGACTTGGCAGCAGAGAAAACCGCCCGGCGAAGGCACGGCGCGTGAGCGTCCCCGTGGTCGCCGCCGCGGCGGCGCTGAGCCTCACCGCGTGCGGATCGTCCGGCCCCTCCACGACCGCCTCGGGAGAGGGCCTGACGATGTGGGCGCTGACGGACCAGACGATCCTCAAGGAGTCCGTGGACGCCTACAACAAGGACCACCCGGACGAGAAGATCACCCTGCGGCTGTTCGCCAACGACGACTACAAGCAGAAGCTGCGCGTCGCCTTCGGCGCGAACCAGGCCCCCGACCTCTTCTTCAACTGGGGCGGCGGCGCCCTGAACGACTACGTCGAGGCCGGCAAGGTCGACCCCGTCGACGACAGCCAGGTCAACCTGCTGCGCTTCATGCCGAGCGTGCTGAAGAGCGCGGAGTTCCAGGGCAAGGTCTACGGCGTCCCGGCCAACGGACTCGCCCCGGTCGTCCTCTTCTACAACAAGAAGGTCCTCGCGGACGCCGGCGTCCAGCCGCCGAAGACCTACGACGAGCTGCTCACCGCCGTGAAGAAGCTCAAGGACGCCGAGGTCACCCCGATATCCCTCGCCGCGAACTCCAAGTGGCCGACGCTGATGCACCTGGAGTACCTCCTGGACCGCGAGGGCGGCTCCGAGGTGTTCCACAGGATCGCCTCCGGGGACACGGCGGCCTGGAAGGACCCGGCGGTCACCGAGGCCAACTCCCGCCTCCGGGAACTCGCCGAGGCCGGCGCCTTCGGCGACAACGCCTCCTCCGTCAACTACGACCAGGGCGCCTCCACGGCCCTGCTCTACACCGGCAAGGCCGGCATGGAGCTGATGGGCACCTGGGAGTACGCCAACATGGTCAAGGCGGCACCGGACTTCGTGAAGAAGGACCTCGGCTACCTCCCCTTCCCGGCACTGCCCGGCGGCGCGGGCGACCCGAAGAACATCGTCGGCAACCCGTCGAACTTCCTGTCGCTGAACTCGGCGAGCAAGAACAAGGACGCGGCGCTGACGTATCTGAAGGACTACGTCATGAACGAGGACCAGATCGGCGCCTACCTCGCCGCCGGCAGCGTGCCCCCCGTCACCAGGCTGGACTCCCGGCTGGCGGAGGTGAAGTCGGCCGACGACAGGAAGTGGCTGGCCTTCGTCCACGGCCTGGTGTCGGAAGCCCCGAACTTCCAGCTCTCCTGGGACCAGGACCTGCCCTCGGACCAGGCGGACCCGCTGCTGACCAACGTGGACAAGTCGTTCCTGGGGCAGATCGAGCCCGAGCGGTTCGGCGTGAACATGAGCGAGGCGGCGAAGTAATGGCGTCGGTCGCGCGTACGCCGTCCCCGGCCGCGCCCCGCACGGCGCGGCCGGGCACGGCCCGTGGCGGGCGGCGCGGCGTCGGCGGCCTGCTGATGGCCGCGCCCGCCCTGGTCCTGTTCGGCCTGTTCGGCCTGGTCCCGCTCGGCGGTGTGCTGGTGCTCAGCCTCACCGACTGGGACGGCCTGGGCGCCGTCGGCTGGAACGGGCTCGGCAACTGGAGCGCCGTCCTGACCGACACCGCCACCTGGCAGGCGCTGTGGCTCACCGTCAAGGTGATGCTGGTCAGCTGGGTGGTCCAGACACCGCTGGCGCTGGCGCTCGGCCTCTTCCAGGCCCCCCGCGGCCGGACACGCGCCTTCCTCGCCGTGCTGTGGTTCCTCCCGCTCCTGCTGTCCGCGGTGGCGATCGGCCTGACCTGGCAGGCCCTGCTCGACCCGTCCTTCGGCATCGGCTCCACCCCCGGACTCCACTGGCTGGCCCGGCCGCTGCTCGGCTCGCCCGACCTGGCCCTCTACACGGTGATCTTCGTGATCGCCTGGCAGTTCGTGCCGTTCCACGCCCTGCTGTACCAGGCCGGCGTCCGGCAGATCCCCGTCTCCCTGTACGAGGCCGCCGCCATCGACGGCGCCGGGCCGCTGACCCGTCTGCTGCGGATCACGCTGCCGCAGCTGAAGTACACCTTCGTCACGTCGAGCACGCTCATGCTGGTGGGCTCGCTGACCTACTTCGACCTGATCTTCGTCCTGTCCGGCGGCACCGGCGGGCCGGGTGACGCGACCCGCGTACTGCCCCTGGCCATGTACATCACCGGCTTCCAGGCGCACGACATGGGCCGGGCCAGCGCGCTCGCCACGCTCCTGGTGGTGTTCGGCCTCGGACTGTCGCTGCTCACCACCCGCCTGTCCGGCTTCACCCGGATGGAAAGCCAGCAGGAGGGCCTGTGAGCACCACCCTGACCAAGACACGCGGCGCACACGGGCCGCAGCACGCCACCCGGACCCCGGTGCGGTCCGCCGCCGCACGCCCGCGACGCGCCCGCACCCCCCTGCGCCGCGCGCTCTCCGGCGCCGCCGCCCTGCTGTGGACCGCGGTCGTCCTCGTCCCCGTGTACTGGCTGGTCGTGACCAGCCTGCGCACCCGCACCGACTTCACCACCGACAGCCCGCTGGCCCCGCCCGGCCACCCGACCCTGGAGAACTACCGGACCGTCCTCGACGGCGACTTCACCACCTACCTGCTCAACAGCGCCGTCGTCACCGCCGGGGCCGTCGCGCTCACCGTGGCCACCGCCCTGATGGCCGCCTTCAGCATCGTCCGGTACTCCACCCCCTGGTCCCGCCTGTCCTTCCGGCTGTACCTGCTGGGCCTGGCCATCCCGCTGCAGGCGGTCATCATCCCGGTCTACCTGCTGATCATCCGCATGCAGATGTACGACAGCCTGCTCGCGATCGTGCTGCCCTCGGCGGCGTTCGCGCTGCCGGTCACGGTGATGATCCTCGTCAGCTTCCTGCGGGACATCCCCCGCTCGCTGTTCGAGGCGATGATCGTCGACGGCGCCGGCGACTGGCGCATGCTGTTCTCGCTCGTCGCGCCGATGGCCCGCCCCGCCCTGATGACGGTCGCCGTCTACGACGGCCTCCAGGTGTGGAACGGCTTCCTGTTCCCGCTGATCCTCACCCAGAGCGGCGACAAGGCCGTGCTGCCGCTCGCCCTGACCCTCTTCCGCGGCCAGTTCGGCATCGACGTGCCCGCGACCATGGCCGCGGTGGTGCTGTCCACCCTTCCCATGCTGGTGGTGTTCGTCCTGGCCAGGCGGCAGCTGGTCGCCGGACTGACCGCCGGATTCTCCAAGTAACGCATCCCGGAGGAAACGGCCGGGCCGTCCGCCCGGCCGGCCCCGGCATGCCCAGAAACGCCCACGAGGAGCACTTGCATGAGCACCACCACGCCGGAACACGACGCGCCGCACCGCGAACACCCCGGGCGGACGGCGGACGACCGGCCCTGGGCCGACCCCACGCTGCCGACGGCCGAACGAGTCGAGGCACTGCTCGCCCGCCTCACTCTCGAGGAGAAGGCCGCCCAGCTCAGCAGCGGCTGGGAGGACGTCGAGCCCGCCGGCCCCGAGGTCGCCCCCGGCACCAGTCTCTTCGCCCCGGCCGGCCCGCTCACCGAGACCGCCCGCCACGGCCTGGGCCAGCTCACCCGCCCCTACGGCACCGTGCCCCGCCCCGCCCTGGAGCACTCCCGCCTCCTGGCGGAACGCCAGCGGCAGATCATGGCGCAGAGCCGCTTCGGCATCCCGGCCATGGCACACGACGAGTGCCTGACCGGCTTCACCGCCTACGGCGCCACCATCTACCCCACCTCCCTCGCCATGGCCGCCACCTTCGACCCGGACCTGATCCGCCGGGTCGGCGCGGCCATCGGCGCCGACATGGCCGAGGCCGGCGTCCACCAGGGCCTCGCCCCGGTCGTCGACGTCGTCCGCGACTACCGCTGGGGCCGCTGCGAGGAGACCTACGGCGAGGACCCGTACCTGGTCGGCGAGATGGGCGAGGCCTACGTCCTCGGCCTGCAGAGCGCCGGGGTGCACGCCACGCTCAAGCACTTCGCCGGGTACTCCGTCTCCATGGGCGGCCGCAACCACGCGCCCGCCCGCATCGGACGCCGCGAACTGGCCGACGTCGTCCTCCCGCCCTTCGAGCGGATCGTCGCCGCCGGCGTGGGATCCGTCATGAACTCCTACGCCGAGATCGACGGTGAGGCCCCCGCCGCCAGCCGGTGGCTGCTGACGACCGTCCTGCGCGAACAGTGGGGCTTCGAGGGCACCGTCGTCTCCGACTACTGGTCCCTGCCCTTCCTCGTGAACGCCCACCGGGTGGCGGCCGACCTCCCCGGCGCCGGGGCGCTCGCCCTCGCGGCGGGGATGGACGTCGAACTGCCGGACCAGCGCGGCTTCGGCGCCGCCCTGGTCGAGGCCGTACGACGCGGGGACGCCGACGAGGCCGACGTCGACCGGGCGGTGCGCCGGGTACTGCGGCAGAAGATCGAACTGGGGCTCCTCGACCCGGACTGGGACCCGGAACCCACCGCGCTGCGCGCCGGCGGACTCGACCTGGACAAGCCGGCGAGCCGCGCCCTCGCACACGCCGTCGCACAGTCCAGTGCCGTCCTGCTGGCGAACGACGGCACCCTGCCCCTGCCGTCCACGGGACGGATCGCGCTGATCGGCCCCTGCGCCGACGACGTACGCACGATGTTCGGCTGCTACAGCTTCCCCAACCACGTCCTCTCCGACCGCGACGACCTCGGCGACGGCGTCGACGCCGTGTCCCTGCGCGCGGCGCTCGCCACCGAACTCCCCGGGGTGGACTGGGTGTACGCGCAGGGCTGCCCGGTCCGGGAGGAGGACCGCTCCGGCATCGGGGCCGCGGTCGGGGCGAGTGCCGCGGCCGACCTCACCGTCCTGGTCGTCGGCGACCGGCCCGGCATGTTCGGCATCGGCACCTCCGGCGAGGGGTGCGACGTCGAGGACCTGCGCCTGCCCGGCGTCCAGGAGGAACTCGTCGAGGCCGTGCTCGCCGCCGGGAAGCCGGTCGTCCTGGTCGTCAACAGCGGCCGCCCGTACGCGGTGGGACGGTTCGCGCCGGACGCCGCGGCCCTCGTGCAGGTCTTCCTGCCCGGCGAGGAAGGCGGCCGCGCCGTCGCCGAACTCCTCTCCGGCGCCGCCAACTTCAGCGGCAGACTGCCCGTCCAGATCCCGAACTCGCCCGCCGGGCAGCCGTACACCTATCTGCACCCGCCGCTCGGCGACCGGCAGAGCTTCCTGTCCAACCTCGACCCCACACCCGCCTTCCCCTTCGGACACGGCCTGGCGTACACCACGTTCGCGGTCGAAGGGCTGGAGACCGACCGCCGCCGGACCACCACGGACGGCGCCTTCACGGCCTCGGTGCGGGTGCGCAACACCGGGCCGCTCCCCGGCGCGGAGACGGTCCAGCTGTACTTCACCGACCCGCTCGCCCAGGTCACCCGGCCGGTACGGGCACTGCTGGGGTTCGCCAAGGTGCACCTGGAGCCCGGCGAGGAGGTGACCGTGGCCTTCGACGTCCACACCGACCGCCTCGCCTTCACGGGCCTGGACGGCCGGCGGATCGTCGAGCCCGGCGACATCCTCCTGCACGCCGGCTCCTCCAGCGCCGACACCCCGGCCGAGGCGGTGGTGACCCTGGTGGGAGGGGTGCGTGACGCGTCGGTCCTGCGGCACCACGCGGTGCCGGTGACGGTCACGCGCGGCTGAACGGCACGCGCCCGCGGGAAGGGGCGGCCGGTCCCCGGGGCCGGCCGCCCCTTCCCGCGGGCTCAGGCGCCGCCCGGGGCGGCCGTCGAGGCCCTCAGCACCAGCCGCGTCGCCAGTTCCACCCGCGGCGACGCGGGCGGCCGGCCGTCCGCCACGTCGAGCAGCACCCGGGTCGCCTCACGGCCCAGTTCCTCGAACGGCTGGCGCACCGCGCTCAGCGGCGGACTCGCCATGGCCGCCACCAGCGTGTCGTCGAACGACATGACCGCCACGTCGTCCGGCACGCGCAGCCCCAGCTGCCGGGCGGCCTCCAGCACCCCGAGCGCCTGCGCGTCACTGGCCGCGAACACGGCCGTGGGCCGCCGCCCGGCGCCGAGCAGGTGCCGGGCGGCGGCCAGCGCCTCCTCGTAGTCGAAGTCCGTCGAGCGCACCAGGGCCGCGTCGTAGCCGATCCCCGCCTCCTCCAGCGCGGCCCGGTAGCCGTGCACCCGGGCCGCGCCCGCCAGCGAGTGGGACCGCCCCGCGACCATGCCGATCCGCGTGTGCCCGAGACCGATCAGGTGGCGCACCGCGTCCCTGGCGCCGCTCCAGTTCGTCACCCCGATGCTCGGGATGTCCTCGGTGGGAGCGCTCAGCGGGTCGACCAGCACCACCGGCAGCCGCTGTTCGACGATGCGCCGCTGGTCCTCCTCCGTCACCATCGAGATCACGACGATCAGCCCGGCCGCGTCCAGCGCCACGCACTCCTGGAGCCACTGCGAGAGGGAACGTCTGCCGGTGGTGCCGGTCAGCACGTGCACACCCAGCTCACCGGCCGCGTCGACGATCCCGCGGACCACCTCCAGGGTGTAGGGCCCCGACAGGTCCCGGAAGACCGCGATGATCTGACGCGGCGCCTCCGGGTCCCGCTCCCACGGCCGGACGTAGCCGTGGCGGGCCAGCAGCTCCTCGACCCGTTCCCTGGTCGCCCGGCCGACGTCCCGCCGCCGGTGCACCACCTTGGAGACGGTGCTGAGGGACACGCCCGCCTCCTGGGCGATGCCCGTCAGCATCCCGTACTGCGCCTCCCGCTGTCCCTTGCCCTGAACGGTCACTTTCCCGCTTTCTCCACCGGTCCGGCACCGGTCTGCTCCGCCGCCAGCCAACAGCAGCGGGCACCGGCGGACAAGCCTCCGGCGCCCGCCGCCTGTGCACCTACCCTCTGCTCCGCTTCCGGGCGGCGTCACCGGACCGGGGTTCGCGGACCAGGCGCCACTCCTGCGCGGCGTCGGCGGTGGCCGTCTCCACGGTGACGGCGCCGCCCGGGGCCCCGGCCGTGAGGTACAGGTCGCCGTTCCGGGCCGAGCGGATCCTGTAGTGACCGTCGGTGGTGGGGACGAGGGTCCACTGTTTGTCGGTGGCGCCGTCGTCGACCCACTGGGCGAGCCTCTGCCCGGGGGTCGCGGCGCCGGTCCAGATGCCGGTGGCGCGGCCGCCGGCCTTGTTGAGCAGGGTGACCCTGTCCCCCTTCTCCGTCAGGTGCCAGCGCTGGGTGTCGTCGCTCGCGGACACCGGGAGGGTGACGAGGTCGGGGACGTCGCCGGTGAGGTTCGCGTCCTGGGTCTTGCCGTTCTCGGGACCGAGGGCCTGGCCGGTGCGGCGGTTGACCAGGGTGTGGTAGTCGCCGTCGGAGTGCCCGAGGTCGACCTCGCCGTACCTGACGGGCCCGATGCTTCCGCCCGCCCAGGACGCCTGGAGGATCAGCATCCGGCCGGTGCCCTCCACGTACTGGAGGGTGCGGCTGTACCCGGCGGGGACGGGGGTCTGGTACTCCTTCCACGTGCCGGTGGCGGCACCGGACTCGTTGACCCAGACGCTGCCGCTGCCGGACGCGTTGTAGACGATCCGCCCGTCGGGCATCGCCGCGAGGACCGGACTGCCGCCCGCCGCCGGCGCGCGGCCCCCGCCGGGTACGGGCAGCGCGTCGATCGGCGCGTCACCGCCCGAGCGGAAGTTCTGCGGATCGTCGGCGACGCGGTGGCGGACGGTGGAGCCGCCGCCCCAGTACTCGTAGGTCAGCAGCCACTTGCCGTCGGTGGTCGGGACGACGGTGGTCATGCCGGGGCGCCCGCCGCCGATGAGGTTCCTGCCGCCGGACCGCACGGTGGTGCCCGGGACATCGACCACCGGGGCGCTCCAGGACGCGCTGGTGCCGTCCCAGGTCCTGTGGACGAGGATCTGGGTGCCCGGGTCGGCCGCGGTGGCGTTGTCCGGGTCGGGGACGGGGATCCCGGTGGTGGTGTCGTGGCCGGTGAACTCGTTCTCGTCGGAGTAGTAGGCGATGAGCCTGCCGTCCCGGGCGATCAGGTGGGGTTCCCAGACGGGGTCCTGCTGCCCGGCCGTGTTGGCGGCCGAGCGGTTCGTCCCGCCGCCGCCCTGCCAGCCGCCGGCGGCGACGATGTTCTCGAAGCCCCAGGTGACGCCGTCGTCGGTGCTGGAGTACAGGGCGATGGAGACGTCCCTGCGGTCGCCGTCGCCGGAGGGCTGCCAGTCCGGATCGGCGGCCTTCCGCTCGCGGTAGTAGGCGTCGTCGCCGGAGACGACGCTCGCCAGGAGCAGGGTGCCGGCCTTCATGCGGCCCACGTCGTGGGGGAGGACGTAGAGGTACGGGTTGGTCCAGTTGCTGGTGTACTTCGCGTACCGCGGGTCGCCGGACAGGCGGGCGGGGGCCTCGACGTCGGTGAGCTTCTGCCAGGTCGTGCCGTGGTCGTCGCTCTTGTACAGGGGCATGGTCTGGCCGACCGGGTCGCCCTGGCTGTTCTCGAACGCCGCCACGATCCGGCCGCTCGGCAGCTGGGCCGACTTCGGGTACAGGACGCAGGGCCGTTTGTTGCAGGCCGGGTTCTGGGCCGTGTACAGGTCCGACGGGCCGGGCCGGTAGGCCGACGCGTCCGGCGCGAGGGCCAGCACGAGTGCCGCCCCGGCCGCCGCGGCGGTCACCGTCGCGAGACTCTTCCGTATCGATGCGTGCTTCAACTGCGGCTCCTCCAGGGGATGTGCGCACCGGGGCAGCCCCGACCCGCCGGCCGTGACGCACAGGGGGAAACGCCTCCGGGGCGGGCTTCGGGGCGAGGCGGAACGGCACCAGCGGTCGCATGGAGGTGCCCGTGCACTCCTGGGCCGTGTGCCGGCTGCTGGAAAGTATCGGGACACGGCATCGCCGTGTCACCGGTCCGCTCACGAAAGGGTTTCGCCGCGCGCCTCGCCCGCCGGCCCCCGCCGCAGGGGCCGGAACGCGCCGAGGCGAGGCACCGGGATGCCGGTGCCTCGCCTCGGTCGGTTCTCCGCGACGGCCCGGGGGGGGGGGGGGGGGGGGGGGGGGGGCGGGGGGGGGGGGGGGGGCGGCGGGCGGGGCGGGGGGGGGCGCGGGGCGGGGCGGGCGGGCGGGGGGGGCGGGGGGGGGGGGCGGGCGGGCCGCCCGGCCGGGCGGCCGCGCGCCCGGGCGGGGGGGGGGGGCGGCGGCCCCCCCCACGACGGGGTCTCACATGCCGAGCGCCAGACGGTGGTACGCCTGGTTCCACCGCAGGTCGCGCTGGAACTGCCGGGCGGTGGTCGTCGCGTCGATGAGCGCGAGCTCCACCTTCAGCATCTCGGCGAGGTCGTCCAGGTGCTCGGAGGTGAGCGCCGTGCTCAGGACGGTGTGGTGGGGGCCGCCGGCCATCAGCCAGGACTCCGTGGAGGTACGGAGGTCGGGCCGCGGCCGCCAGACGGCGCGGGCCACCGGCAGCGCCGGCAGCGGGTGGGGCGGCGTCACCACGTCGATCTCGTTGGCCACCATGCGGAAGCGGTCGCCGAGGTCGCTCAGACCGATGACGACGGCCGGGCCGGGCGCCGCGTCGAACACCAGGCGGACGGGGTCCTCACGGCCGCCGATGCCCAGCGGGTGGATCTCGCAGCTGGGCGTGTCCGCGGCGATCGACGGGCACACCTCCAGCATGTGGGCGCCCAGGATGAGCTCGTTGCCCGGCGTCAGGTCGTAGGTGTAGTCCTCCATGAACGAGGTGCCGCCGGGCAGCCCCTCGGCGGCGACCTTCAGGGCGCGCAGCAGGACGGCGGTCTTCCAGTCGCCCTCGCCGCCGAACCCGTGGCCCTGCGCCATGAGGCGCTGCACGGCGAGGCCCGGGAGCTGGCGCAGACCGCCGAGGTCCTCGAAGTTGGTGGTGAAGGCCTTGAAGCCGCCCTCGGTGAGGAAGGAGCGCAGACCCACCTCGATCCGCGCGGCGTAGCGCAGGGAGTCGTGGCGGTCGCCGCCCGCGCGCAGCTCCGGCGCCAGCCGGTAGAGCTCCTCGTACTCCTCGACCAGAGCGGTGACCTCGCTCTCGTCCGCCGAGTCGACCACCGCGACCAGGTCGTTGACGCCGTAGGTGTTGACGGAGACGCCGAAGCGGAGCTGCGCCGCGACCTTGTCGCCCTCGGTGACGGCGACGTCGCGCATGTTGTCCCCGAAGCGGGCGACCTTGAGCGTGGCCAGTTCGGCGCGGGCGGTGGCGGCACGGGCCCACGTCACGATGCGCGCGACCGTCGTCGGGTCGGAGATGTGGCCGGCCACGGTCTTGCGCGGCACGCCGACGCGGCCCTGGATGTGGCCGAACTCGCGGTCGCCGTGCGCCGCCTGGTTGAGGTTCATGAAGTCCATGTCGATGGTGTCCCAGGGCAGGGCGACATTGGACTGGGTGTGCAGGTGCAGCAGCGGCTTGCGCAGGGCGTCCAGGCCCGCGATCCACATCTTCGCGGGCGAGAAGGTGTGCATCCAGGCGATCAGGCCCACACACCGGTCGTCGCTGTTGGCGTCCAGACAGACGCGGCGGATGGCGGCGGCGTCGGTGAGCACCGGCTTCTGCACGACACGGACGGGAAGACCGGCCGTGTCCGCCAGCGCCTCGGCTATCTGCGCGGACTGCTCCGCGACCTGCTTCAGCGTCTCCTCCCCGTACAGCCCTTGGCTGCCGGTGAGGAACCAGACTTCACGGACGGGGGTTTTGTGGCTGGACACGTCGTCTCCTGAGAGGAAAAGGCGGGACTGCCGCCGGCCGCGGTGCTGCGGCCGGCGGGGGATGTCATTCGGCGGTGAGCGAGGTGTTGCGGATGGCCCTCAGACGGTGCAGCAGGCCGTCGGACCCGAAGCGGTCGTGCAGCAGCCGGTACTCCGCGAACAGCGCGTCGTAGGCGTCGGCGCGCGCGGGGTCGGGCACGTAGACGGCGCGCTCCAGCCGTCCCATGGCGGCGGTGGCGGTACGCACGTCGGGGTGCGCGCCGGCGGCGACGGCGGCGTGGATGGCCGAGCCGAGGGCGGGGCCCTGCTTCGACGCCGCGAGCGACACCGGGCGGCGCAGGACGTCCGCGTAGATCTGCATGAGCAGCTCGTTCTTGGCCAGGCCGCCGGCGACGATGAACTCGGTCACCGGCACCCCGCCGTTCTCGAGGGCCTCGACGATGACGCGGGTGCCGTAGGCCGTGGCCTCGAGCATCGCGCGGTAGACGTCCTCGGGACGGGTGGCGAGGGTGAGGCCGGCGATGACGCCGGAGAGGTGGTGGTCGACCAGGACGGAACGGTTGCCGTTCAGCCAGTCCAGGGCGACCAGGCCGTGACCGCCGACCGGCTGGTCCGCGGCCTTGCGGGTGAGCAGGGTGTGCAGGTCCTCGCCCCGCTCGGCGGCCTCGGCGTAGTACTCCTCGGGGACGCCCTGGCGCAGCACCCAGGCGAAGATGTCGCCGACCGCGCTCTGCCCGGCCTCGTAGCCGTACGCGCCCTCCACGATGCCGCCGTTGACGACACCGCAGATGCCGGGGACGTCGGCGAGGACGGAGGAGTTGACGACGTGGCAGGTGGAGGTGCCCATGATGGCCAGCAGCCGTCCGTCCTCCACCGCCTGGGCGGCCGCCGCGGTGACGTGGGCGTCGACGTTGCCGGCCGCCACCGCGATGCCGGGCCGCAGTCCGGTCCACGCGGCCGCCTGCTCGCTGAGGGAGCCGACGCGGGAGCCGAGCGGGGACAGCGGGAACTCGAGCCGGGTGCGGGCGAAGTCGGCGAACCGCGGGTTCAGCGCGGCCAGGTAGTCCTCGCCGGGGTAACTGCCGTCCTGGTATATGCCCTTGTAGCCGGCGGTGCAGGTGTTGCGGGACTCGGCGCCGGTGAGCTGCCAGACGATCCAGTCGGCCGCCTCGATCCAGCGCGCGCAGGCGTCGTAGACCTCGGAGTCCTCCTCCAGGACCTGCAGGGCCTTCGCGAACTGCCACTCGGCGGAGATCTTGCCGCCGTACCGGCCGATCCACTTCTCGCCCCGCGCGTGCGCGAGGTCGTTGATGCGGTCGGCCTGGGCCTGGGCGGCGTGGTGCTTCCAGAGCTTGGGCCAGGCGTGCGGGCGGTCCGCGAGGGGCGTCTCGGCCAGGGGCGTGCCGTCCGCCAGCGTGGGCAGGACGGTGCAGGCGGTGAAGTCGGTGGCGATGCCGATGATGTCGGCGGGGTCGACACCGGCCTCGGCCACGGCCGCCGGCACGGCCCGGCGCAGCACCTCGCGCCAGTCGTCCGGGTGCTGGAGCGCCCAGTCCGGGGGCAGCTTCGCGCCGGTGCCCGGGAGGCGGTCGTCGATGACCGCGTGCGCGTACTCGTGGACGGCGGAGGACAGTTCCAGGCCGTCGCGGACCCGCACCACCACGGCGCGGCCCGACAGGGTGCCGAAGTCGACGCCCACGGTGTACTGCTCACGTGTGTCGGGGGAGTGGGCGGCGGAGGCCGAGGGGGGCGAGGGGGAGGTCACCGGATTGCCTTTCGAGAAGCCGTACGGCGGCGGACGGCTCCAGTTCCGGCAGGTCCGCTGGCCGACGGGCACGGTCGGTTACGCATTCGAAGTGTGAGCGCTAACAGCAGGGAAATCAAGATGCGTACGCCAACCTCTTCCGGGATCGCGAGACGCCGTCGGCGGACCGACGCGGAAATCCTGTGGGACACGGGGTTTTTCTCGCGAACTCCTCCGGCGCTACGGGCCGGAGGAGGGGAGGGTGCCGGCCGCGCGCGCCGAGGCGCTACGGGGGTGTGTCGCACCCGGAGGGAGGGGGAATCGCTTTGTGAGCGCTAACAAAAGATGGGGCTCACTCGTCACGGAGGGTGGCCATTCCCTCGGGCGGCCCACTTCTGTGGCCCGTCCCGGCGATGCGCTCCCGCCGGTCGGCCGGCAGGCCCGGCCCGGGGCGGGGGCCTGGGTACGCCCGACGCACGGCACGCGCACGCCCGTTGACGCGACTTCCGGGAGCACCCTAACGTATTGGCAGCATCTCGAACAGTATTCGATATGTCGAACGTGCGGAGGTGCGGTGATGCGGAGAACGGTGCCGTTCCGGGGCGAGGGCGGCACCGCCTGCCGTACCGCGGGGGCGCGGCGGCACCGCCCGGCCGACGGGCCGCGGGCTGGGCCGGCGTCCCTCAGGAACCGCCGGCCGCGGCCCGGATCACGGCTTCTCCGTCGCGGCCGCGGGTCACTCCCCGGCCGTGGAACGGCGGGCGGTGCTGGCCCGGACGATGAGTTCGGGGGCGATGGTGAGGTGTTCGGCCTCGGTCGCGGTGCCCTCGATGTGCTTGAGGAGCAGCTCGATACTGCTGCGCCCCAGGGAGCCGAAGTCCTGGCGGACCGTGGTGAGCGGGGGAGGGAAGAACTCCGCCTGCGGCGTGTCGTCGAAGCCGGCGACGGCCACGTCCGCCGGGGTGCGCAGCCCCGCCTCGCGGAACGCCCGCAGCACCCCCAGGGCCATGTGGTCGTTCGCGACGAACACCGCGGTGAGCCCGCTGCCGTGCCCGGCGGAGGCGAGCGCCCGGCCGGCGAGCTGCTGGCCGGCCCGGTACCCCGACAGCGGGCTCCAGTCGCCCCGCAGCACCGGCGGCATCTCGGCTCCGGCGTCCCGCAGCGCGCTCTCCCAGCCGGCTGTGCGCGCCTCGCTCTCCAGCCAGTCTGCGGGCCCCGACACGTGCCACACGGTGGAGTGCCCCGCGGCGAGGAGGTGTTCCGTGACCATGCGGGCCCCGAGGTGCTGGTCGACCGAGACGCCGGGCAGTTCGAGGGCGTGACCGCCCTCGACGGTGACCACGGGGCACGGGGCCTGCAGCGACGCCAGGGCCCGGACGGCGTCGCGCTGGGGGGTGATGGCGATCACCCCCTCCACCCCCCAGGCGGTGAGATGGTGCATCGCCTCGGTGAGCGAGGTCTCCGTGAGCGTGCGCAAAGTGACCGCGGAGGTCAGGTAACCGCGCTCCCGTGCCGCCTCCTGGACGCCGAAGAGCGTGCTGGCGGGCCCGTGGAGCGTGGTGTTCACGGCGATGACGCCCAGCGTGTGCGTCCTGCGGGTGGCGAGCGCGCGCGCCGCCGAGTTGCGGCGGTACCCCAGCCGCTCGACGACCTCCATCACCGCGGAGCGGGTCCCGGGCCTGACGTTCGGGTGACCGCTGAGCACGCGTGAGACGGTCTGGTGGGACACGCCGGCGACGCGTGCCACGTCCGCCATGGTGGGCGCCCTGGAGGCGTCTGGCAACTGGGTCAACCCTCTCCCCGCCTTGTTCGTTGGATGGCGACTGTTCAAAGTACCGCCTCGTCGTGGGGGCGCCCCGGCGGCCGGGTCCGGCGGTCGGGGGACCGCGGGCGACCGGTCACGGTGCACGTCCGCCGCAGTGCGCGTCGGCCGCAGCACGCGCCGACCGCCGAGCAGTCATGTTCGGGCTCACATTCTGGGCGGGTACGTGCGACAAGCGCGTCGGCAAATCGGCGCCAGCTCTTGAGTTACCCGCATGTTAGCGCGCACAATCTCCGGGGGCCTGCTGGACAGCCGTCGAGCGATCGGGCGGTCCCCATGTCCTTCGAGATGTCCTTCGGAACACACACGCGCGCGGTCGCGGCCTCCTGCCGGAGAGACGGCGGGGCGGGCGCGGCCGACGACGGAAAGACGGTGAGAGCGTAGTGAGCGAGTCCCTCTCCTTCGGGGATCTCCGCCGAGAGGTCCTGGCGGCCAACCTGCGGATACCGGCGGCCGGCCTGGCCACGCTCACCTGGGGGAACGTGAGCGGTGTCGACCGGGAGGCCGGCGTCTTCGTCATCAAGCCGTCCGGCGTCTCCTACGAGAACCTCCGGGAGGAGGACCTCGTCGTGGTCTCCCTGGAGGACGGCCGGGTGGTCGAGGGACACCTCAAGCCCTCCACCGACACCGAGACCCACAGGTGCCTGTACCGCGCCTTCCCCTCCATCGGAGGCGTCACCCACACGCACTCGACGCACGCGGTCGCCTTCGCCCAGGCACGCCGCCCGATCCCCGTCCTGGGAACCACCCACGCGGACACCTTCAACGGCCCGGTCCCGGTGACGGAGGACCTCACGGCCGAACAGTGCGCCCGTGACTACGAGTACAACACGGGCCAGGTGATCGTGGCCATGCTCGAGGACGACCCCCGCCGTGCCGAGGAGGTGCCCGCGGCGCTCGTCTCGCGGCACGGGCCGTTCACCTGGGGCGCCACCGCGACCGCCTCGCTCGAGAACGCCGTCATCTGCGAGGCGGTCGCCGAGATGGCGCTGCACACCATGGCGCTGAGCTCGCCCGCCGCGCTCCCCGAGCCTCCGCAGCACCTGCTCGACCGGCACTTCACCCGCAAGCACGGACCGGACGCGTACTACGGCAACGCCGTCGCCCCGGCCACCGCCCGCTGAGGGGAACGGCACCGTGCCGGTCGCCCGCCCCGCCCGTACCCGTCCGGCCCAGGCCGGACGGGTACGGGCGGGCAGGGAACGCCCCGTGACAGGGGCGTCGTCGCGGCGAGGACGTCGATGACACCCCTCGGACGCGCCCAGGACGCCACGAGGGTGCACGGCCTCGGCGAGGAACGCCGCACCCGGATCGCCGACATCGTCCGGCGCCAGAGCGAGGGAGCGGGCACCGGCGGCTCGGCGGGACGGGCCGCGGCGGAGGAACGCAGGGCGAGGATCGCCTCCGTCGTCCGGCAGCGGGGCCGCGTCCCGGTGACCGACCTCGCCGGCTTCCTCGGAGTCGGCGAGCCCACCCTGCTCAGGGACCTCACCGTGCTGGAACGGGCGAACGTGCTGCGCCGCACGAGCCAGGGAGCGGTCGTGGCGGTCACCGGCCTCACCCCCTTCCCGCGGCGCGGCCGCGAGGACCGCGGGGGAGTCCGCGCGGTGACGGCACGGCTGTGCCTGGACCTCGTCGACCAGGGACAGACGCTGTTCCTCGACTCCGGCACCGTCTCCCAGGCCGTCGCCGACGCCCTCGGGCCGCTGCGCGTCACGGTCCTGACCAACGCCCTCGGCGTCGCGGAGACCCTGGCCGGACGGCCCACCGCGCCGCACGTGCTCCTCGGCGGGGAACTGAGCCCGGCGAGCCGGTCGTTGGTGGGGCCGGTGGCCGCCGCCGCGCTGGAGCGGTTCACCGTCGACATCGCCTTCGTCGGCGCCGGCGGGCTCACCGAGTCGGGCGTCAGCGTCGCGGCCACGGAGGACGGACAGATCCAGCAGATCGCCATCGGCCGGGCCCGGCGGGTCGTCGTGACGGTGGAGGCGTCCGCGGTCGGAAACGCCGACTTCTTCGGCATCGCGGGACTCCGGGACGTCGACGACATCGTCTGCGACCGGCCGCAGCCGGACCTCGCCCGGTGGTGCCGGACACACGGCATCCGCCTGCACCACCCCGCACACGACACGTGAGGGCGAGGGAGCGGCCGGTGGCGGCCGGGGCGACGCGGTGACGCCGGCCCCGCACCGGCCGAGGCCAAGCGCTTAGAAAGCGCTTGGCCTCGGCCGGTCCAGGGCCCGAGAGGACGGACTGCCCGGCGACCGTTTCGCGGGGAAGCGCGGATCGTCCTCGAGCCGTTCGGCGTTCAGGTCGTCGACCGCGCCGCGGGCGTCCCCGATCGTGGCGTAGTCCACGGCGACGAAGTTGACCGGCCTGTTCCGGCGCCGCTCGCAGTCGTGGACCCGTTCCAGCACCGCCTGCCGGGAGTTGACCGTACCGGCGTCCAGCCGCCGCCCGCCGCCGGCCGTGACGAAGTGGTTGAGCAGGAACAGCCGCTTGTCCGTGCCGCCTCGGTTGGGCAGACAGGTCATCTCCCCGGGACTGCGGAAGGCGAACGGCGTCTCCATGCCGTACCGGTAGAAGTTCCGGTACCACGGCGCGGGCCCGTCCGCCTTCTCCGCGAAGACCACCAGGCGCTGGCCGTCGTCGATCATCTCCCCGAGCTTCGGCCACGGACGGTCCGGGTCCTCGTGCGGCACGTGCAGCAGGCCGGTGAGCCCGGCCCGCTCGAAGGCGTGCCGGGTCGCCGCGCCGTCCACCCCGTCCTGCACGATCAGGGTGACGATCTCCGTCGGGTGCGCGCGCAGCCAGTCGCCGATCTGGCGCAGCGTGGGCGTCAGTTCCAGCGCGCCGGCGCCGCAGACCGAGTGGCACAGCCACAGGCCGGGGTGGGGCGGATTCACCCGCTCCAGGATCCCGGTGAGCCGGCGGCGCAGTTCCGGGGAGAACTCGGAGGTGCTCAGCCGGTCCGCGACCTCCTCGGGCCGCTCCCAGCGGTGCGTGTCCAGGAGCAGGACGCGTACCCCGGCGTCCAGCTGGCCGACGATGTCCGGGTCCTGCAGGGGGCCGATGAAACGGTCCGCGGTCGTGGCCATCGCGTTGTGCGCGGCCAGCTGGGCGATCTCGTCGTAACGGACGTCGCACAGTTCGGCGCTGCCCTGGCAGATCCGCGGGGAGGGACCCGTCAGCGCGACGGGCACGAACACCGTGCCGGCCAGCGCGCACGCCGACACGACGGCGGTCAGCGCCGGGCCGTGCCGCGGGTCGGTGAGCACCGGCACCGACGGCCTGGTCTGCCAGATCCAGGCGACGGTGATCAGCAGCGCCCCGGCGGCGAGCAGGATCACGGCGACGACGGTGGCCGCGGTCAGCAGCCGGCCGAGCGCGGCGGCCTGCACGTCGGCGACGAGACGCGCGGCGCTGGGCGGCCACGAGGCGGGCGCGCTGAAGAGCGCGTCGCCCAGCACGAGCCGGAGCAGGAACACCGCCAGCGCCGTGAGCGAGGCGGCGGCGGTCAGCACCCAGCCGAGCGGCATCAGCCGCCGCTTGACGGGGAACGGCGCGGAGAACCACAGCAGGGCGAGCGCGGCCGCGCCCAGGACCGCGGCGACCGGCTCGACCACCTCCTGGAACAGGCGGGTGACCGCGCGCGCCCGGTGCACCGGGGCCAGCTCGTCACGGGACGCGTCGACGTGGACGGTGATGACCCAGGTGCCGTCGCGGGCCTCCCGCAGCAGCTCCGCGGCGGTCGCCCGCACCTGGTCCGTCAGGGCGACCGGGGCCAGCGCGGCCAGTGCCGCGGCCACGTCGCCCCGGTCGAGCGCCGACCGCAGCGTGGGCTCGAGCGTGGCCCGCTCGGACCCGGGGACCAGCCGCAGCAGCGCCTCGGTCGCCGCGGCCGCCTGGCCGGGGGAGAGCGGCAGCGTCGGCAGGTCCTCGAGCGGGGCCTCGCCCGCCACCAGCCGCGCCGCCACCTCGGACAGGCGGTTGACGAACGCCTGGAAGTCGGGTTCGGAACGCCGCTGCAGGGCGGCGACGGCGTCCCCGAAGTACGCCTGGCTGAGCCTCTCGACGTTCGCGACGACGGGTTCCAGGTCCACGGTGACGCGCAGCCCGTCGCGGTCGCCCTCCAGGTAGCGGATCACCTCGCCGATCTGCCGGTCGCCCATCTCCCGCAGCGTCTCGGGCGGGACGACGACCTTGATGTTGGAGGTGAGGGTGGACTGCGGGACCGGCAGCCGGTCCAGCAGTTCCTGCGTCAGCGGCGTGCTGTGCGGATCGACCAGCACCTCGTCGTAGAACCGCTGGTAGGCGTGCTCGTCCTCGAGCACGCGGCTGTAGAAGGCGGGGTCGAGCACGGTGCTGCGCACCACGGCGGCCGCGGCCAGGACGGTCAGGCTCAGCACGGCCACGGCCCACACCAGCGCGTGCGCCCAGGCCGAACGGCCGACCAGTCCCTCCATGGTGCTCCTTCCCGTCCCGCCGGCCCCCGTGTACCTCCCTCATACCCCGGACGCGGGAAGCCCGAGGGGGCGGTGGGAGAGGTCCGCTCTCCCACCGCCCCCTCGGGCGTCCGGTGTGCCGCGGATCAGACCGCCGGGGACGGGTACGTCGGGTACTCCACCCCGGAGACGTGCTGGACGACGCGGACGACCTGGCAGGAGTAGCCGAACTCGTTGTCGTACCAGAGGTAGAGGATCGCGTTGTCACCCTCCACCTTCAGCGCGCCCGCGTCCACGATCGAGGCGTGGCGCGAGCCGATGAAGTCGCTGGAGACCGCGTCGGGGGCGCTGATGAAGTCGATCTGGCGCTTGAGCGGCGAGGTCAGCGACACCTCGCGCAGGTGGTCGAGCACGTCCTCGCGGGTGGTCTCGCGGGCGAGCTGGAGGTTGAGGATCGCGATCGAGACGTCCGGCACGGGCACCCGGATCGAGCTGCCGGTGATCTTCGCCTTGAGGTCGGGCAGCGCCTTGGCGACGGCGGAGGCGGCACCGGTCTCGGTGATGACCATGTTCAGCGGCGCCGAACGGCCGCGGCGGTCCGACTTGTGGTAATTGTCCAGCAGATTCTGGTCGTTGGTGAACGAGTGGACCGTCTCCACGTGGCCGCGCAGCACACCGTACTCGTCGGCCATCGCCTTCAGCGGCGGCACGATCGCGTTGGTGGTGCAGGAGGCGCAGGACAGGATCTGCTCGTCCGGCTTGATCGTGTCGTGGTTGACGCCGTGCACGATGTTGGGGACGTCGCCCTTGCCCGGCGCGGTCAGCACGACCTTGTCGATGCCGGGGCGCAGGTGCTTGGACAGGCCCTCGCGGTCGCGCCACTTGCCGGTGTTGTCGATGAGGATGGCGTTCTTGATGCCGTACGCCGTGTAGTCGACCTGGGCCGGGTCGTCGGCGTAGATCACCTTGATGGCGTTGCCGTTGGCGAGGATCGTGCTGTCGTCCTCGTCGACGGTGATCGTGCCCTGGAACTGTCCGTGCACCGAGTCGCGGCGCAGCAGCGAGGCGCGCTTGACGAGATCCTGCTCGCCGCCGCCGCGGACGACGATGGCGCGCAGGCGCAGGCCGTTGCCCGAGCCCGCCTTCTCGATGAGCAGGCGGGCGACCAGCCGGCCGATGCGGCCGAAGCCGTAGAGGACGACGTCGCGCGGCTCACGGCGGTCGATCTTGTTCGCGCCGGTGGCGCCGGCGACGGCCTCGGCGGTGAACTCCGCCACCGACAGACCGCGGTCGTCCTCCTTGTACGTCGAGGCCAGCATGCCGACGTCGATCTGGGACGGCCCGAGGTCGAGCGTGGTGAGCGCCTGGACGAAGGGGAGCGTCTCGGTGACCGACAGTTCGGCACCGGCGATCTGCCGGGCGAAGCGGTGCGTCTTCAGGATGCTGACCACCGACTTGTTCACCAGGGAGCGGCTGTGCAGCAGGACGGTGACGTCCCGCTCGCGGTGCAGCTTCCCGATCATCGGGATCATCGACTCCGCGATCTCCTCGCGGTTCTTCCAGTTGGTGAACGAGTCCTCGTTGACAGTCACGTCTCTATCTTTCGAGCTAGGCGGCGCTCATATGCTAACCCCATCGATTCTGTGATCGATCAAGTGGGCCCACCTTCGATCAGATGAGTGCCCCAGCCTTCGCCTTCGCCCCGCCCCGGCACCCGTCCTCGCCCCCGCCCCCGCCCGGCCCCGTCCGCGGCCCTCGCCCGTCCCCGTCCGCGGCCCTCGCACAGGATTGCGCCGCCCCCGACCGGGTACGCGAGGCTGGACCGCGCCCGTGCCGATCACCGGCACCGGCCTTGCAACACCGCCGCTACCAGGGGATCTGTCATGGAGACACCCGCGAACGACCACCCCGTCACGCCCGCCCAGCAGGCGCTGGACGCGCTCGCCGAGAACACCGAGGACACGGCGGCGCTCGACACGCTCGCGAGCAGCGACGTGCTCGTCCCGGTGCCCGACGACGCGGACGACCAGGACGCCGCCGACCCCGGCACGCTGGCCCTGCCCGTGCTGGAGCAGCAGGGCGGAGGCCAGGTGGTGCCCGTGTTCACCTCCGAGACGGAGATGGCCGGCCTGCTGCCGTACGTCTCGCGCTACCGCATGGTGCCGCTCGGCGCCCTCGCCGCACAGTGGCCGGCCGACGATCTGTCCCTGTCCATCGACGCCGGCTCGGAGCACCGCCTCACCCTCACGTCGAACGGCGTACGCACCCTGCTCGCGCGCTCCTAGCGAGCCGTCGGCGGCTTCGCCGGGGGGTCTCGTCGGAGGTCTGTTCACCCGGGGCCGCGCCCGGGTCCGTGTCGACGGCGCCGGCGGTTCCGTGGACCACCGCGGGGCGCGGCCCCGCCGTACGCGTCAGGCCAGCAGCGCGGCGGCGTGCTGTCGTGCCTGACGCAACCAGGTCGCGCGGGTCTCCCCGGAGGAGGCGGTGACCGTCCGGAAGACGACCCGGCGGACGTCGGTCACTCCCACGTACGGCAGGACGCACGCCGACCAGATCCTGTGCAGGGGGTCCCCGAACTCGCTCTCCTCGCGATCGGCGGGGGTGTCGGAGGTGTTCAGGACGAGGGCGCGGCCGGCCTTCAGCAGCCCTTCGGGCTCCCCCTCCGCCGTCCCCAGTTTGTAGGCGACGCCGGGCACGAGTACCCGCTGCACCCAGCCCGCCAGGACCGCGGGCGGCATGCCCCACCAGTTGGGGTGGACGAACACCATGGCGTCGAGCGTGGCCACCTCCGACCGGTGCAGCGCCACCTGCGGGTCGTGGGCATCCGTGGCGGCCCGGACCGTCTCCGTCTCGTCGGCGGACAGCCCGGGCGCGAACCCCTCGGCACAGAGGTCGTGCGCGAGGACTTCGCACCCGAGATCGCGCAACTGCTGCACGACGGCGTCGAACACCGCGTGATTGAAGCTGCCGGGCCGTGGGTGCGCGAGGTAGACCCCTACGCGTGGCATTCGTTCCCCCAGGGGTATCGGTGGTCGTCGTCCGCGGGACTCCGCAGCCGACCCGTTCGAACGATCATCATGCCGGTGAGGTACTGCTCGCGGGACCGATCGCCGAGATCCGGACGGGACCACCGGCCGTGGTGTCCCGGCTCCCGCCCGGACACCGGCCGGCCGGCCGCCACGGGGCAGCCCTCAGGCCGACTCCCGGCGCACCAGTTCCGTCGGCAGGATGACGGTCGCCGGGTCCTCGCCGCCGATCTGGGCCAGCAGCACCCGCACCATCTCGGCGCTGATCCGGTCCCAGGGCTGGCGGATGGTCGTCAGCTCCGGGCTGGCGGCGACCGCGGCGGGGGAGTCGTCGAAGCCGCCCACCGCCACGTCCTGCGGCACCCGCCGTCCGGCCCGCCGCAGGGCCGCCAGCACCCCCTGCGCCATCAGGTCGGAGGCCACGAACACGGCGTCCACGTCCGGAGCCCGCGCCAGCAGCCGCTCCGCCCCCGCCTCACCGCTCGCCCTGCTGTAGTCACCGGACACGACGAGCCGCTCGTCGACCTCGATGCCCGCCTCGGTGAGCACCTCCTCGTACCCGGCGAGACGCTCCACACCGCCCGGGGTGTCCAGCGGACCGGTGACCACGCCGATCCGCCGCCGCCCCAGCGACAGCAGGTGCCGGACCATGTCCCGGGCGCCGTCGCGGTCGTCGGCGGCCACGTAACTCACCTTGGAACCCAGCCCGATCGGCTTGCCGCACGCCACCAGCGGCACCCCCGCCGCGCGCAGCTCCTCGGCGACCGGGTCCCCGGAGTGGCTGGAGACCAGCAGCACCCCGTCGACGTGCCCGGCCGTGATGTACCGCGTTATGCGCCGCCGTTCGTCCTTCGTCCCCGCCAGCATCAGCAGCAGCGGCACGTCGTGCGCGGCCAGCGCCTGCGTGCAACCGCGCAGCAGGACGTTGAAGTTGGGGTCCTCGAAGAACCGCTCCTGCGGCTCGGTGAGCAGGAAGCCCACCGAGTCCGAACGCCCGGTGATCAGCGACCGGGCGTGCCGGTTGACGACGTAACCGGTCTTGCGGATCGCGGCGTTGACGGCCTCCTGCGCGGCCGGGCTGACGTAGTGCCCGCCGTTGAGCACCCGTGACACCGTGCCGCGCGACACCCCCGCCTCGCGCGCCACGTCGTGGATCGTCGGCGGTCGGCGCCGTCCCCCCGTGTTGCCCATGGTCACGACTTTACGGCCCCGGAGAGCAGGTCGAGGCTCCAGAACCGCTGGACGACCAGGAACAGGGCGACCAGCGGGATCACCGCGAGGAACGCGCCCGTGATCACCAGCGTGTAGAGCGCCGGGGTGTTGGCCCCCTGCTCCAGCAGTGTGTGCAGGCCGAGCGTGATCGGGAACTTCTCGTCGTCGCTGAGCATGATGTACGGCAGCAGGAAGTTGTTCCACACGGCCACGAACTGGAACAGGAACACCGTCACCAGTCCCGGCACCATCATCGGCAGCCCGATGCGGGTGAAGATCCGCCACTCGCCGGCCCCGTCCATCCGCCCGGCCTCCACCACGTCGGCGGGCACGGCCGCCGAGGCGTAGATGCGCGCCAGGTAGACGCCGTAGGGGGAGAGGATCTGGGGGAGCAGCACCGACAGGTACGAGTCCGTGAGGTCCGCCTGAGCCAGCAGCAGGTACTGCGGGACGGCGAGGATCACGGGCGGCATCAGCACGCCGGCGAGCAGCACGTTGAACAGGGCCTCGCGGCCCCGGAAGCGGTAGACGGCCAGCGCGTAGCCGCTGACCGCCGACACGGCCGTCGACAGGAGGGCGCCGAGGACGGCGTAGAGGGCCGAGTTGGCCATCCACCGCCAGTACACGCCGTCGCGGTAGGCGCTCAGGTCGCTCACGTTGTCGGCGAAACCGGTGCCCGGCAGGAAGGTGAAGGTGGAGAACAGCTCGCTGCCCGACTTGGTGGCCGCGACGACCACCCAGGCCACCGGCAGCAGGCAGTAGACCGCGCCGAGCAGCAGCGTGAGCGTCGGCACCGGGGCGATGCGGCGGCGCGGCGGCCCCTGTGCGGTGCCGGGTGTGGTGCCCGCCGCCGGCTGCGCCTTGCGCACGGCGAGAGAACTCATCGGGCCTCCTCCTGCTTGTTGCGCCGGTTCGCCGCCCGCAGGAACCCGAAGGACAGCAGCAGGGTGACGAGCGCGATGATCGTCGCCTGTGCGGCGGCGGCGTGGACGTCACCCTTGCCGAAGGCGTCCTGGTACACCTTCATCAGCGGACTCCAGGTGGTGGGAACGGCGTTGGTGAGGGGCTTGAGGGTGGTCGGTTCGCTGAACACCTGGAGCGTGGCGATGATCGAGAAGAAGAACGTCAGCACCAGCGAGGGCGCCACCATCGGGATCTTGATCCGCAGCGCGATCTGCAGCGGGGAGGCGCCGTCCAGCTTCGCCGCCTCGTACACCTCGGCCGGGATCGACCGCAGCGAGGTGTAGATGACGATCATGTTGAAGCCGGTGCCGCCCCAGACCGCGATGTTCGACAGGGCGAAGTAGAGCGGGCCGCCGTCCAGCAGGTCCGGCTGCGGCAGGCCGAGCCGGTCCAGCGCGAAGTGGAAGGGGCTGACGTCCGGCAGGTACAGGAAGCCCCACAGCAGCGCCGCCACCACACCGGGGATGGCGTACGGCAGGAAGATCGCGAGCCGGGTGAAGGAGGTGAGGCGGACCCTGTCGGAGTCCAGCATCAGCGCGAACAGCAGGGCGAGGCCCAGCATCACGGGCACGACGATGCAGCCGTAGCCGAGGACGCGCAGCGCGCCGTTCAGCAGCTCGCTGTCGCCGAGCGCGTCGGCGTAGTTGCGGAAGCCGGCCCAGACCTCCTTCCGTGCCCCGGAGCCGAGGCCCAGCCCGGACACCTTCACCTTGCGGAAGCTGAGCCACACCGCGTACCCGATGGGCAGCGCGAAGAAGAGCAGGAACAGGAGGGCCGCGGGGAACAGGAAGAAGTAGGGGGCGCGAAGCGCTCCTCTGAGGGCGGTGGTGGGAGACGGGTGGGCGTACGGGGCGCTCCGGACCCCGTACGGCCTCCGGCGTGCGGTCGTGCTGGTCACCGGGCGACCTCGAAGCCCTGCTTCTCCAGGTCGGCGACCGTCTCCTTCTGCATGGTGGCGAGGGCGGCGGAGAAGTCCGACCTGTTCTTGGCGGCGGCGGCGAAGGCGTCCTTGAAGGCCGTGTAGGCGACGTTGACGTTCGGGCCCCAGGCCGCGGGGGCCGTCGTCTTCGCGATGTCGGCGGCCCGGGAGTAGAAGTCGGGCTGGTTGGAGAAGTACGCGGGCGGGTTGGTGAAGGCGCCGCTGAGCTGGGCCGAGGTGGAGGCGGGGTAGATGCCGCCCTCCTTGGCGAGGGCGTTGAGGGCGTCGCCGTCGGTGTTCAGCCAGGCGGCGAATTTGGCGGCCGCGTCCTTGTGCTTGGAGTCGGTGGTCACGGCGGTGGAGGATCCGCCCCAGCTGCCGGTGCGGTTCTCCTCGGCCGTCCACTGGGGGAGCGGGGCCATGGCCCACTTGCCCTTGGTGTCCGGCGCGGCGGTGGTCAGCGTGCCGGGCGCCCACACGGCGCTGACCCAGGCGATCTGCTTGCCGGTGTTGAGCGCCTTGTTCCAGGCCGGGGTGTACATCGGCTGGTTGTCGATGGCGCCCTCCTCGACGAGGCCGCCCCAGAAGTCGGCGACCTTCTTCGTCGCCGCGTCGTCGATGCCGACCTTCCACTTCTCGCCCTCGGTCGTCCACCACTTGGCGCCGGCCTGCTGGGCGAGGCCCGCGAAGAGGCCGGAGTCGTTGGCGGAGAAGGTGGTCAGGGCCTTGTCGGGGGCTTCCTTCTTCAGCTTGCGCGCGGTCTCGGCGAACTGGTCCCAGGTGGAGGGGACCTTCAGGCCGTACTCCTTGAACAGGTCCTCGCGGTAGTAGAACATCATCGGCCCGATGTCCTGCGGGACGGCGTAGACGGCGTCCGTGCCGAGCGTGGTCTGCTGCCACACGCCCTCGGCGAACTTGCCCTTCACGTCGTCGACCTCGCCCGATATGTCGGCGAGCGCGTCGTTGCTGACCAGTGTGGGCAGCGCCTGGTACTCGGCCTGCACGAGGTCGGGCGCCTGGCCGGCCTTGTGCGCGGTGAGGATCTTGGTGACGAGCGTGTCGCCGGACGCCTGCTTCTTCACCGTGACGGTGATCTGCTCCTTCTTGCCGGGCCCCTTGTTCCACAGGTCGGCGACCTTGTCCATGCCGGGCGTCCACGTCCAGTACGTGAGCGAGACGGGCCCCGACTGGGCCTCGCCGCCGTCGTCGGACGAGCCGCAGGCGGCGAGGGCGGTGGCGGCGAGCGCGACGGCGACGGCGGACGTCACCAGGCGGCGGCGCTTGGTGTGCGGCATGGATCTCTCCCCTGACCTGGGGTCCCCGCCTCTTGCGGGGACCTGCCATGCTTCTGTGAGCGTTCACAGTAGAGAAACATCCTGGACACTTGTCAATGGTTGTTGCTGTGCGGTTATGTTGAGTGCGTGCCGCCGATCATGTGTGTGCACGTTCCCATCTGATCGATCACATCGGGAGAGCAGCCATGCCGGAGACCACCCCCAGGGGCCTGACCGGGCTCGCCTTCGGCGGGGACTACAACCCCGAGCAGTGGCCCGAGAGCGTCTGGTCCGAGGACGTCCGGCTGATGCGCGAGGCAGGCGTCACCATGGTGAGCGTCGGGATCTTCTCCTGGGCGCTGCTGGAGCCCGCCCCCGGCACCTACGACTTCGGCTGGCTCGACCGCCTCCTGGACCTGCTGCACGACAACGGCATCCGCGTCGACCTCGGCACGCCCACCGTCGCACCGCCCGCCTGGTTCTACCGGGCCCACCCCGAGGCCCTCCCGGTCACCGCCGAGGGACTGCGCCACGAGTTCGGCTCCCGCGGCGCCATCTGCCACAGCAACGCCGACTACCGGGCCGCCGCGGCGGACATCACCACGAAGCTCGCCGAGCGCTACGGCTCCCACCCGGCCCTCGCGCTCTGGCACGTCCACAACGAGTACGGCGTCCCCGTCTCCGCCTGCTACTGCGACTCCTGCGCCGCCCACTTCCGCCGCTGGCTCGCGACCACCTACGGCACGGTCGACGCCGTCAACGAGGCCTGGGGAACCGCCTTCTGGGGCCAGCGCTACGCGGACCTCGACCAGATCAACCCGCCGCGCATGACGCCCACCGTGGGCAACCCGGCCCAGGCGCTGGACTACAAGCGCTTCGCCGACGCCACCCTGCGCGAGAACTTCCGCGCCGAGCGCGACATCCTGCACCGCCTGTCACCCGGCGTCCCCGTCACCACCAACTTCATGACCGCCCTCAGCCAGTGCGACTCCGTCGACTACTGGGCCTGGGGCCGCGAGGTCGACCTCGTCACCAACGACCACTACCTGATCACCGACGGCCGCCGCACCCACGTCAACCTCGCCATGGCCGCCGACCTCACCCGCTCCGTCGCCGGCGGCGCCCCCTGGCTGCTGCTCGAGCACTCCACCTCGGGCGTGAACTGGCAGCCCCGCAACCCCGCCAAGGCCCCCGGCCAGATGGCCCGCAACTCCCTCGCCCACGTGGCCCGCGGCTCCGAGGGCGCCATGTTCTTCCAGTGGCGCCAGTCCCGGCGCGGCGCCGAGAAGTTCCACTCGGCGATGCTCCCGCACGGCGGTACGGACACCCGGGTCTGGCGCGAGGTGGTCGAACTCGGCGCCTCGATCGACTCGCTGAACCCGGTCCGCGGCACCCGCACCGAGGCGGACGTCGCGATGGTCTGGGACTGGCACTCCTGGTGGGCGCAGACCCTGCAGTGGCGCCCCAGCGAGGACCACGATCCCCGCGAACGCGCCGACGCCTTCTACGAGGTCCTCTACGACCGTCACCTCACCGTCGACTTCGCCCACCCGGAGGCCGACCTGTCGGCCTACCCCCTCGTCGTCGTCCCCGCCCTGTACCTGACGACACAGGCGGCCGGGAAGAACCTGCGGGAGTACGTGGAGCGGGGCGGCACCCTGGTCGTCTCCTACTTCTCCGGCATCGTCGACGAGCACGACGCCGTCCACGAGGGCCCCTACCCGGGCGCGCTCAGGGACGTGCTGGGCCTCACCGTCGAGGAGTTCTCGCCGCTGCTGGCGGAGGAGCGGATCCGGATCACCGGCCCCGACGGCACGGAGCTCGACGGCGACGTGTGGACGGAGTTCGTCGTGCCGCGCGGCGCCGAGACGGTGTGGACGTACGCCGACGGCCTGGCCGCCGGCCGGCCCGCCGTCACCCGCCACCGCCTGGGCGAGGGCACCGCCTGGTACGTCTCCACCCGGCTCGGCGCCGAGGGCCTGGACGCCGTCCTCGGCCGGGCCGCGGCGGACGCCCGCATCACCCCGCGCGACGGCCTGCCCCGCGACGTGGAGGTCGTGCGCCGCACCGGCGGGACGGGCACCTACCTGTTCGCCGTCAACCACACCGCGTCCGACGTCCGGATCCCCCTGGAGGCCCCCGGCACCGAGCTGCTGACCGGGGAACGCGCCGCCGACCGTCTCGCGGTGCCGGCGGGAGCCGTACGGGTCGTACGACTGGACGGCTAGGCACCCGGTCTCCCCGTCCCCCTCGTCGCGCCCCGGCGGCGCGACGGGGCCGCACCCGGCGTGCCCCGGGCGGCACCCCGGCGTTAGGCTGACCGGCGGCCGCGGCCGGTGCGCGCGGCGCGGCGGTGGGGCCCGCCGTCCCCGGACCGCGGCACACCCGCCGCCGACGGTCCCTGCTTGCGAACGGGGCACCCCACGCCCGGGCGAGTAGGAGACGTACGACCATGACAGCCCCGGAACCCCGCGGCCCCGGCGCCGCCCCGCGACAGCCGGACCGGCGCGGCCAGGCACCCGTCGTCGCCGCCGTGGCCCTCGGCGGCGGCGCCGGTGCCGCCGCCCGCTACGCGGCCTTCCTGGCCTGGCCCGCGCACCCCGGCGGCTTCCCCTGGGCGACCTTCTGGGTGAATCTCGCCGGCTGCGCCGTGATCGGCGTGTTCATGATCGCCGTCACCGAGGTGTGGAACGTCCACCGCCTGGTCAGGCCCTTCTTCGGCACCGGCGTGCTCGGTGGCTTCACCACCTTCTCCACCTACGCCGTCGACGTCCGGCAGCTGCTCGCCGGCGGCCACGTCCGCACGGGCCTGGCGTACCTCGCCGCGACCCCGCTCGCGTCCCTGGCGGCGGTGGCCCTCGCCGCGTGGGCGACCCGCCGCGTCCTGGGGCGGAGGCCCGCATGAACCGTCCCGCCCGCGACGCCCCGGAGGGCGGGGTGCCGTCGTGAACTGGCTGCTGGTCGTCGCGGGCGCCATGGTCGGCGCACCGCTGCGCCACCTCACCGACCGCGCGGTGCGGTCCCGGCACGACCCGGTCTTCCCCTGGGGCACCTTCGCCGTCAACGTCGTCGGCTGCCTCGTCCTCGGCGTGCTGACCGGCGCGGTGCTCGCCGGGGCCGCCGGCCCCCGCCTCCAGCTGTTCCTCGGCACCGGCCTGTGCGGTGCCCTGACGACGTACTCGACCTTCTCCTACGAGACGCTGAAGCTGGCCGGGACCGGGGCCCGCCCGCTCGCCGTCGTCAACGTGACGGCGAGCGTGGCGGCCGGTCTCGGCGCGGCCTTCGCGGGGGTGGCGCTCGCAGGCGCGCTGTGGAACTGAGCGGGCCGCCCCTCCCGGAGACCGGAAGGGGCGGCCCGGCGCGTGTCCCCGCCTCCGTGGCTCAGCGGGCGTCGCGCAGCGGCTCCCCGACGTGCCTCAGGTGCCGCAGGGCCTCGCGGTGCGAAGCGATCAGCCCGGTCTGGTGGTAGGGGACGCCCAGTTCGGCGCAGTACCGCTCGGTGATGACCTGGGCGTCGGCGAGCGCGGGGGTCGGCATGCTCGGGAACAGGTGGTGCTCGATCTGGTAGTTGAGGCCGCCCATGAGGACGTCGACGAACGCCCCGCCGCGCACGTTGCGGGAGGTGAGCACCTGCCGGCGCAGGAAGTCCAGCCGCGTGCCCTCCTCGATCATCGGCATGCCCTTGTGGTTGGGCGCGAAGACCGAGCCGAGGTAGACGCCGAACAGGCCCTGGTGCACGGCGACGAAGGCTATCGCCCTGCCGGGGGAGAGGACGGTGAAAAGGCCGCCGAAGTACACGGCGAAATGGGCGACGAGCAGCGTCCCCTCGAGCACCGGCCGTTTCATCGACGGCCCGCGCAGCGCCTTGAAGCTGTTGAAACTCAGATTGAGTCCCTCCAGCGTCAGCAGCGGGAAGAAAAGAGCGGCCTGGTGCTTTCCGACGAACCGGGGAATTCCCCGGGCCCCGCGCGCCTGGCGCTGCGACCAGACCAGGATGTCGGGGGAGACGTCCGGGTCCTTCTCCTCGTGGTTCGGGTTGGCGTGGTGGCGGGTGTGCTTGTTCATCCACCAGCCGTAGCTCATGCCCAGCAGGAGGTTGGCCACCAGCAGCCCGCCCGCCTCGCTGGGCCGCCGGCGCGAGAAGACCTGCCGGTGGGCCAGGTCGTGGGCGGCGAGTGCCAGCTGGCCGAAGACGAGGGCCATCACCGCGGCGACGATCAGCTGGCTCCAGCCGTCCCCCAGGGCGACGAAGGCCGCCACCCCGCCCGCGAGCGCGAGGGCGACGGCACCGAAACGCACCGTGTAGTACAGCGGGCGGCGCCGCAGCAGACCCGCTTCGGTCATACGCCGTGACAGTTCGGAGAAATCGCTTCCCCTTTCCCGTCCCTCTTTCCGCTCGCGGGCGGCTGGAATTTCGCTGAGCACCATGGAATCGGCCATGTGCTCCAGTATGTGAACGGCCGCCCGCCCGCAGAATGACGCCCGCCCCCGGGAAGAGGGTGCGGCCAGCCCCACCCCCGCACGCCGGGACACCCCCGGGCAGGATGGTGACCATGAGTACGCCGACGACCTTCCAGCCGGTCCTGGAGCGCATCGCCGAGGAGATCGAGCGGACGCCCGGCAGGGGCCGGCCCGCCGACTACATCCCGGCGCTCGCCGCCTGCGACCCCCGCCGCTTCGGCATGGCCGTCGCCGAGCCGGACGGCACGGTGTACGGCGTGGGGGAGTGGCGGGAGCCCTTCTCCGTGCAGTCCATCACCAAGGTCTTCACCCTCGCCCTCGACCTGGCCCTGGAGGGCGACGCCCTGTGGGAGCGCGTGGGCCGTGAACCGTCCGGCAACCCGTTCAACTCCCTGGTGCAGCTGGAGTACGAGAACGGCATCCCGCGCAACCCGTTCATCAACGCGGGCGCCCTGGTCGTCACCGACCGGCTGCACACCCGGACCGGCGACGCCGCGGGCGGACTCCTCGCCTTCCTGCGCGCCGAGAGCGGCAACCCGGACCTGACCTTCGACGAGGAGGTCGCCGCCTCCGAGACGGCGCACGGCGACCGGAACGCCGCCCTGGCCCACTTCATGGCGTCCTACGGCAACATCGACAACCCGGTGCCGGTCCTGCTGGAGCAGTACTTCCGTCAGTGCTCCGTCACCGCGTCCTGCGCCGACCTCGCCCTCGCCACCGGGTTCCTCGCCCGGCACGGCGTCCGCGCCGACGGCACCCGGCTGCTCAGCCGCAGCCAGGCCAAGCAGGTCAACGCGGTCATGCTGACCTGCGGGACGTACGACGCGGCCGGCGACTTCGCCTACCGGGTGGGTCTGCCGGGCAAGAGCGGGGTCGGCGGCGGCATCATCGCGGTCGTGCCGGGCCGCTGCACGCTGTGCGTCTGGAGCCCCGGCCTGGACGAGCGGGGCAACTCGGTCGCCGGGGTCGCCGCCCTGGACCGCTTCACGACGCTCACGGGCCTGTCGGTGTTCTGACCCGGGCCCGCACCCGGCCCCGGCTGGTCAGCCCTGCTCCACCCGTCCCGTCCTGAGCCGCAGCGCCAGTGCCACGGCGCCCGCGCCGAGCCCCGCGGCGCCCAGGATCGCCCCCGCGTCCGGCCAGCCCGGCCGTCCCGGCCCGTCCGCCGCCGGCCGTGCCTGCGCCGCCGGCGCGCGCACCGCCTCGGCACCCGGCCGGGGCCGGGCGCCCGCGGGCTCCAGCGAGCCCACCGGCTCGACCCGCCCGGCCGCCTCGAACCCCCAGTCGAGCAGCGAGCGTGCCTCCTCGTACACGGCGTGGCCGCCGCCCTCCTGGGGGTTCATCACGGTCACCACCAGCGTCCGCCCCTCGCGGCGGGCCGCGGCGACGAGCGTGTTGCCGGCGCCGCTGGTGTAGCCGTTCTTGATGCCGATCAGCCCCGGGTACGGCTCCACCCCGTCCGCGCCCGTCAGCAGCCGGTTGGTGTTCATGATCCCGTACTCCCCGTCCCGGCCGGGGAACATCGCGTCCACCTTGGCGCAGTACCGGGCGAAGTCCGGGTTGCGCAGTCCTGCCCGGCCGAAGACCGCCAGGTCGAACGCCGAGGAGACCTGGCCCGGCGCGTCGTAGCCGTCGGGCGAGCGCACCTGGGTGTCGCGGGCGCCCAGGGCGCGGGCCTCGGCCTGCATCCGCTCGGCCGTGGCCTCCCAGCCGCCGATGAGCGAGGCCAGGACGCGCACGGCGTCGTTCCCGGAGTTGAGGAACACCCCGTTCCACAGGTCGGAGACGCGGTACGTGTGGTCCTCCACGACACCGACGAGGCTGCTGCCCGGCCCGATTCCCGACAGTTCCCCGGCGCTCACCCGGTGCCGGATGCCGCCCGGCAGGACCGGCAGCACCGTCAGCGCGAACAGCGTCTTGAGGGTGCTGGCCGGCGGGAGTCTGCGGTGCGCGTCGTGCGCGGCCAGCACCTCGCCGCTGCCGGCGTCGGCCACCACCCAGGACAGGGCGGAGACATCGGGGACCTCCGGTGCGCCGGGGCGGAGCCGGACCTGTGTGCCGGAGCGGTACAGCAGGGAGGGCTGCGGTGCCACCGCCCGGGGCCCGCCGGGCGGGGCGGGGTCCGGGCGTGCCGGACGCGCGGCCGCGGCGGCCGGCATGAGCGTCAGCAGGCCCGCCACGCAGAGCACACAGGTGGATCGCGTCGCCCGGGATGAGAATCCGATAGTCATACCGCAAACGTAGGAAGGGGTCCCCGAAACGCCACACTGCCCGGGCCGGACGGCCCCCGTGAACACCCGGATGCCGTAGCGGACCCTGCGGGGTGACGGGCGAACAGGTGACGAGCGGACAGGTGACGAGCGGACAGGCGGCCGGCGGCCGGCGGCCGGCCGGCGGCCGGCCGTCAGCCGGTGGGCAGCGTCGGCTGGACGCGCCGCAGGAACGTGGCGTTGTCCGGCGTCTGCCGCATGTGCTCGAGCAGCGTCTCCGTGCCCGACTGCCCGTCCCGGCCTCCGAGGGCCCTGCGCAGCCCCCGTACGGCCGCCGACTCGGCCGCGGAGAGGAGGAGTTCCTCGCGGCGCGTGCCGGAGCCGGTCAGGTCGACGGCCGGGAAGACGCGGCGGGAGGCGAGTTCCCGGCTCAGCCGCAGCTCCATGTTGCCGGTGCCCTTCAGCTCCTCGAAGTAGAAGTCGTCCGCGCGCGACCCGGTCTCCACCAGCACGGTGGCGAGGACGGTGAGCGAGCCGCCCTCCTCGGTCTCGCGGGCGGCTCCGAAGAACCGCTTCGGTCCGAGCAGCGCCCCGGCGTCGACCCCGCCGCTGAGCGTGCGGCCGCCGGCGGACGCGGCGTTGTTGTGCGCCCGGCACAGGCGGGTGAGGGAGTCGAGGAGGATCACGACGTCCTCGCCGGCCTCGACGAGCCGCTTGGCCCGCTCGATCACCAGCTCGGCCAGCGCGATGTGTTCCCTGGCGCTCTGGTCGAACGTCGAGGCGTACACGTCGCCCCGGACGGAGCGCCGCATGTCGGTGACCTCCTCGGGCCGCTCGTCGAGCAGCACCACCATCAGGTGGGCCTCGGGGTGGTTGCCGGCGACGGCGGCGGCGATCTGCTGGACCAGGACGGTCTTGCCGGTCTTGGGCGGGGCCACGATCAGGCCGCGCTGGCCCTTCCCGACCGGGGCGAGCAGATCGGTCACGCGCCCGGCCAGTGCGGACGCCGGATGTTCCAGGCGCAGCCGCTCGTGCGGGTGGAGCGGGGTCAGGTCCCGGAAGTGCCGTCGCCCGCGCTGCGCCTCGGGCGTGCGTCCGTTGACCCGGACGACGTCGGTCAGGGCGCCGCGGTCGCCGCGCACGGCCTCGACCAGGTCGCCCCTGCGCAGGCCGTGACGGCGGATCAGCGCGGGGGAGAGGAGCGGGTCGGCCGGTCCGGGGCGCAGGCCCGGGCCGCGCAGGTGGCCCCTGTCTCCCGCGTCGATGTCGAGGACACCGGAGGCGATCCCGGCCGGGGACTGCCGCACGGGGGGATGTTCGAGTGTGGTGGTCAAGGTGATCGGTCCTTTCACGGACGCGGGCATGAGACGTGGGACATGACGTGGAACATGCGGAAGGAAGGAGCGGGAGAAGCCGCGGGGAGGGGCCGGACGGCGCCCTGCGGGCGGCGGGAACGGCGGCTCGGAGGCCAGGGTGGAACCCTGCTCACGAGGTCGTGCCGGGAAGCGGACACGCTGGTCGCGTCGCGACGGACGTGCCGGCGAACGGAGAGAGGAAAACGCGCCGACGCCCCTCGACAAGAAACGGGGGACATGCACAGGCGCTGACCGCACTGTACCACCACGACCGGTGGACGGCGGAGGGGCGGGACGGTCGTTCCGTCCCACCCCTGTCAACACGGGCGGCGCCGCATCTGTTCCCGGGCCCTCGGCCGGGGCCCGGGGCGCCGCGTCCCGGAGGGATCAGGCGTAGGAGCGCAGCCAGCGCAGCTTCGCGGCCTCCTGGTAGGGGCCGCCGCCCTCGTGGTCGTTGAAGTCGTACACCTCGATCGTCTTGTCGTCGTGCGCCCAGGCGTTGAACGCGGCGAAGACCGTCGACGGCGGGCAGGTCTGGTCCTCCAGGGCCACCGAGAACAGTGCCGGGGCCCGGCCGCGGGCCGCGAAGTGCACCCCGTCGAAGTACGAGAGCGTGCGCAGCGCGTCCCCAGTCCGGCCGCGGTGCGTCTTCAGGTACGAGCCGATCTCCCGGTAGGGGTGCCGGTCGGTGAGCGTCGTGGCGCGGGGGAAGTCGCAGAGGAACGGCACGTCCGGCGCCACGGCCGACAGGTCGGGCACCAGGCCGCCGACCGCGATCGTGATGCCGCCGCCCTGGCTGCCGCCGAGCGCCACCGTGCGCGCCGGGTCGGTCAGCGGGTGCGAGCGGGCCGCCTCGACCGCGCGCACCGCGTCGGTGTACACGCGGCGGTAGTAGTAGTTGTCCGGGGCGTCTATGCCGCGGGTCATGAACCCGGGGTACGCCGGCGTGCCGCCGACCGGGTCCGCGGTCCCGCCACCGCCGCCCCAGGCGCTGCCCTGGCCGCGGGTGTCCATCACGAAGTGCGC
Organism: Streptomyces sp. NPDC006384; assembly: GCF_042870695.1. Lineage (NCBI taxonomy): Bacteria > Bacillati > Actinomycetota > Actinomycetes > Kitasatosporales > Streptomycetaceae > Streptomyces > Streptomyces sp. NPDC006384. Next base: position 149,285 of record NZ_JBIAHR010000001.1, on the reverse strand, counting down.
CCGGCCGGTGGAGGCCCACAGCAGGTGCTCGTGCGGCAGTCCGCGCCCGCCGCCGTAGCCGACGAACTCCACGACCAGCGGCAGCGGTTCCTCGGCCGCGGCGGGCAGGGTCAGCCAGCCCTTGACCGGGTGACCGCCGAACCCGGCGAACGTCACGTCGTACACCCGCACCGTGGACAGCCCCGTGTCGACCGGTTCGAAACGGGCGTCGAGGTCGTGTGCGCGGGCCTCCTGGAGGGTCTTGTCCCAGAACACGTCGAAGTCCTCGGGCTCGGTGGACTTGCTGCGGTACGCGCGCAGTTCGTCGAGCGGAAGGTCGAACAGGGCCATCGATGACCGCCTTTGCCGGATTCGGTGCCATGCCGTACGGGTGAGCACACCGTATGCGAGTGGTCGGAGGACTCGCCAGATCCCCAAGGTGAGTTCGTTCGGCACCGATGCGGCACGAAGGCGCGCGGGACCCGCTGGAGCACTGGTCAAGGGGTGTGCCCGGGAGCGTGCGGACGGCCGCCGGGGGCGGGCCGGGGGAGTCGTGCGCGGTCCGGGTGGTCGGGTCACCGGACGAGGGCCGGCCCCCTCCGGCCCCCGGCCGCGCGGATCAGCCGAAGCGTTCGATGCGGATCCGGTCCACCGGCTGTCCCGCCGCCACCAGCAGCCGCGAGGCGTGTTCGGCGAAGGAGTTCGAGCCGCACACGTACGCCTCCCAGCCCCCGGCGGGCGGGTCGGCGAGCAGCGGGGCCAGGTGCGCGGCCGACAGCCGGCCCACCGGCGTACCGGCGGGAGCGCTGCGGGTGAACACGGGCGTCGTCTCCGCGCCGTACTCCCGCGCGTAGATCAGCTCCTCGCGGCTGCGCGCCGACACCAGCAGCCGCAGCGGCACCGTCAGCCCCATGGCCCGGTGGTGGCGCACCATCGACATCAGCGGCACCACCCCGGAGCCGGCTCCGAGCAGCAGCGCGGGCCGGTCGCCGGGCCAGGCGAAGAAGCCGCTCAGCGGGCCGCGCACCTCGATCCGGTCGCCGGGCCGGGCCACCTCGTGGAACCAGCCGGACACCTCGCCGCCGGCGACGTGGTCCAGGGTCAGCTCGATGTGCCCCGAGCCGTCCGGGGCGGACGCCAGCGAGTAGTGGCGCTGGGCCGTGTACCCGTCGGGCGCGGTCAGCCGCAGCATCAGGTGCTGGCCGGGCAGATGGCCCGCCCAGCCGGGCACCGCCAGCCGGAAGGTGGCCGCGCGCGGCGTCTCGCGGCGGATCTCCGTGAGCGTGGCCGTCCGCCACTTCCCCGCCACCTGCCCGGACACCTCGATGCGCCCGGGCACCGCGAATTGCGTCGGGGGCGTGAAGCCGCGTGCGTCACGTGTCGTCGTCATCGTCTCAGTCACCGGAGTACCGCTGCTCCTGCCAGGGGTTGCCGCGCGCGTGGTAGCCGTTCTTCTCCCAGAAGCCGGGTTCGTCGTGGTCGAGGAGCTCCAGGCCCGCGATCCACTTGACGCTCTTCCAGAAGTACAGGTGCGGCACCACCAGCCGCGCCGGGCCGCCGTGCTCGGGGGTCAGCGGACGGCCGTCGTACTCCCGGACGATCCAGGCGCGCCCGCCGGTCAGGTCCGCGAGCGGCAGGTTCGCGGTGTAGCCGGTGTGCGCGTAGGCGACGGCGTGCGTGGCGGACGGCAGCGGCCCGGCCGCGTCCAGGAAGGCGTCCAGGGACACGCCCCCGAAGCGCACCCCGAACTTCGACCAGCCGGTGACGCAGTGGATGTCGCCCGTGTACACCGAGGGCGGCAGCCGGTCGACGTCCGCCCGGTTCCAGGTGCGGGGCTCGGCCACCAGACCGCCGACGCGGAAGGTCCAGTCGTCGGACGACAGGTCGGGGGTGACCTCGGCGGACAGCACGGGCCAGTCGTCGCCCGCGTCGTACTGGCCGGGCGGCAGGCCCGGCCGGGCGGTGCGCGGGCGCCCGGTGAAGCCTCGGGTGGTGTTCATGCGGGGGCCTTTCGGACCGGCGGGGCGGGAGGGTCCCCGGCGGGGTGATCGGTGTGTACGCGGTCGCGTGGGCCGCGTGTACGGGATCAACCGTACGTGGCCGCCGGACCGCTCCGGTCCGCGTCCCCGCCGCTCTCCGGCTCCCGCCACGCGTTGTAGCGCTCCAGATACGCGGCGAAGCGGAGCAGGTCCTCCTCGGGCCAGTGCGCGAGCCGCTCCCGGAAGGCCGTCCGGCGGCTCTCCGTGACCTGGGCCAGGATGCGCCGCCCGGCGTCCGTCAGATGCAGCACCTGGACCCGGTGGTCGTCCGGGTCGACGCGGCGCTCGACCAGACGGGCACGCTCCAGGGCGGCCACCTGGCGGCTGACGGTGGACTTGTCCAGCGCGTAGTGCGCGGCCAGGTCGGTGGCCCGGCAGCCGTCCCGCTCCTCCAGGTGCCCGAGCAGCGTGTACGACACCAGCGACAGCTCGGGGTGCATGCGGCCCGCCGTGGCGCGGGCGCGGCGGGCGAAGGCCGTCATCTCCCGCTGGATCGTCTCCACGGCCGCGTCCGCCGCACCGCGGGCACCGGTGGTGACGGTCGTCTCGTCGGGCATCTCGGCTGCCGTCACGGATTCCTCCTCGCGCTCTTGGTTGTATAGTACAACTGAAAGAAGAGTTGTATAAGCCAACCATTGGAGGATGTGAGCCGATGAGGTCGCACGCCCTGCGCCACGTGCTCACGCACCTGCTCACCCCGCTGCTGATGTGCATCGGGATGGGCCTCGCGTACATGGGGGCCTTCGTCCACCCCGAGCCCAACCACCTGCCGGTCGCCGTCGTCGGCTCGGGTCCCGAGGCCAAGGTCATCGCCCAGACGGTCAAGGACAAGGCCGGCGACGCCCTGGACGTCCGGACCGTCCCCACCCGCGACGAGGCCGTCGACCTGCTCCGGCACCGCGACATCACCGGCGCCTTCGTCCCCGGCGACAAGTCACCCGAGGTCGTCGTGGCGACCGCCGGCTCCGACATGGGCGCCATGGCCGTGGAGAAGGTCTTCACGCCCCTCGCCGAGGGCAAGGGCGTCCCGCTGAAGGTGACCGACGTCGCCACCCCGGTCGACGACGACCCGACGGGACAGGGCCTGTTCTTCCTGCTGGTCGCCGTCAGCATCGGCTCCTACGCCTCCGTGGCCGCCATCGGCGCCGCCGGGGCCGCGCTGCCGATGCGCGTCCGCGCCCTGCTGACGCTCGGCGTCTCGGTCGTCGTCAGCGCCATCGGCGCCCTGCTCGCCGGGCCCGTCTTCCATCTCGCGCACCACGACCTGGCCGGCCTGTGGGGCATGACCTGGCTCTACGCCGCCGGCATCCTGTTCGTCGGCGTGGGCCTGCACACCTTCCTGAAGCGGTGGACCACCCTCGCCATGATGGTGCTGTTCGTGATGCTGAACTTCACCACCTCCGGCGGCCTGTTCCGGCCCGAGCTGCAGAACGGCTTCTTCGGCGCCCTGCACTCCTTCTGGAACGGCGCCGGCTTCGTCGAGGGCGCCCGCAGCCTGCTCTACTTCGACAGCGACGGGCTGGGCCGCAACCTGTGGACCCTGGCCGCCTGGCTGCTGCTCGGCCTCGTGGTGACGGGCGTCGCCGCCCTGCGCGAACGGGCCACCGCGTCCGCCCCGGTGCCCGCCCACCCGGCCCACCCGAAGCACGCGCGGCCGGAGGGGAAGAAGGCGGAGCACGACGCCGAGCAGGAGGCGGAAGAGGAGATGGAGGAATCCGTCGGCGTCTGATCGTCCGGGGTAGTAATGTGACCGGCGGCCGCGGGACGACCCGGCCGCCGTACACCTGGGAGGTGAGACCCATTACCGCTGTGTCGGCCCGGGTGCTCTCCTCCCCCGGCGGTGCGGTCACCGGCGACGGATGACCACGAGAGCGCCCTTCGGTTCCCGAAAGGCTCTCGCCCCATGTCTCCACCGACCCCCGCGTCCCCTTCTTCCTCTTCCTCTTCTCCCTCCGCCTTCCCCTCCCGTGACTCGGTCGTGGCCGCGCTCCGCGCCGCGGGCTGCGTCTTCGCCGAGGACGAGGCGGAACTGATCCTCGCCACCGCCCGCACCCCCGGGGAGGCCGCCGCTCTGGTCGAGCGCCGCGTCACCGGCCTGCCCCTCGAACTCGTCCTCGGCTGGGCCGGGTTCCACGGACTGCGCATCGCCGTGTCCCCCGGGGTCTTCGTCCCCCGGCGCCGTACCGAGTTCCTGGTGGACCAGGCCCTCGCCCACGCGCCCGACGCGGCCGTCGTCGTCGACCTGTGCTGCGGCACGGGCGCCGTCGGCGCAGCCCTGGCCGCGGCCCTCGGCCGTCCCGAGGTGCACGCCGCCGACATCGACCCCGCCGCCGTGCGCTGCGCCCGCGGCAACCTCGCCGCCGCCGGCGGCCACGTGCACACCGGCGACCTCTTCGAGGCGCTGCCCGGCACCCTGCGCGGCCGCGTCGGCATACTCGCCGCCAACGTGCCCTACGTCCCCACCGGCGAGGTCCCCCTGCTGCCCGCCGAGGCCCGTGACCACGAGCCGCTCGCCGCCCTCGACGGCGGCGCCGACGGACTCGACGTACTGCGCCGGGTCGCCGCCGAGGCGCCCGCCTGGCTCGCCCCCGGCGGCTGCCTGCTGACCGAGACGAGCGAACGCCAGGCCCCCGCGGCCGTCGCCGCCTTCACCCGCGCCGGCCTGACGACCCGCCTCGCGGTCTGCGAGGAGCTGTACGCCCACGTGGTGATCGGCGTACGGGAGCACGGACGGACCGGCTGACGGGACGGGACGGGACGATGCCGGACCGTTCCGCTCTGTCCCTCTCCGTTCCGGCCTGCTCCGGTCTGTTCCGGTACGCGCCGGTAGTGCTTCGCCCGATGTGGTGCTTTTCTGGTGATACGAGCACGGCCGGAGTGGGACGTCCGTGCCGGGAACGGCCTGCGGCGGCGCAGTGCCGGCCAGGAGAGGAGCGATCACGATGGACGGTGAGCGACTGCACCCGGAGTCCGTCTCGGTGGAGCTGAGCGGTTGCAGCAAGGAGGACGCCCGGACCGTGTTCGACGCCCTGTGCGCCTGCTTCGCCTCCGACCGGCACGCGGGCGACGTGACACGGGACTGCCACGAGGTCCGCCCGACCGTGTGGCTCGGCACCTTCGACGTGGCCGACGCCCACCAGGGCCAGTGCGACCCCGCCCGGCTCGGGGCGTCCGTCGACGCCGACGTGCAGGGCGGTTACTGGGCGGTCGAACGGTTCCGCACCACCCTCGACTCCCTGTTCACCGTGCAGGACCTGAGCATGGCCTCCGGTGACCAGGAGCGCGAGCTGCACGTGCGGCTGGAGAGCCGCTGACACGGGCCCGCAGGGCCCCGACTGTGTGCGACGCCACCTTATGCAACTAGTTGCATAAGGTGGCGGCCGTCCTCTACAACAGAGGCACGACACCGCGCACGGAGGGCCCGATGAGCCGTTACCCCCACCTGCTGAGCCCGCTCGACCTGGGCTTCACCACCTTGCCCAACCGGGTCCTCATGGGCTCCATGCACGTGGGCCTGGAGGAGGCCGAGCGCGGTTTCGAGCGCATGGCCGCCTTCTACGCCGCCCGCGCCCGCGGGGGAGTGGGCCTGATAGTCACCGGCGGCATCGCCCCCAACGACGAGGGCCGGCCCTACGAGGGCGGAGCCAAGCTCACCACCGAGGAGGAGGCCGGACGGCACCGGACCGTCACCGACGCCGTGCACCGCGAGGGCGGCCGGATCGCCCTGCAGATCCTGCACTCCGGCCGCTACGCCTACCACGCCCGCCTGGTCGCGCCGAGCCCCCTCCAGGCACCGATCAGCCCCCACGTGCCCCGCGAGCTGACCGACGCCGAGGTCGAGCGCACGATCGACGACTACGCCCGCACCGCCCGCCTCGCCCGCGGGGCCGGCTACGACGGCGTCGAGATCATGGGCTCCGAGGGCTACCTCATCAACGAGTTCGTCGCCGCGCGCACCAACCACCGCACCGACCGCTGGGGCGGCTCCTACGAGAACCGGATGCGCTTCCCCGTCGAGATCGTCCGCCGGGTGCGCGAGGCGGTCGGCGAGGACTTCATCCTCGTCTACCGCCTGTCCATGCTCGACCTCGTCCCCGGCGGCTCCACGCTGGACGAGGTGATCACCCTCGCCAAAGCCGTCGAGGCCGCCGGGGCGACGATCATCAACACCGGCATCGGCTGGCACGAGGCCCGCATCCCCACCATCGCCACCTCCGTGCCCCGCGGCGCCTACACCTGGGTCACCAGGCGGCTGATGGGCGAGGTGTCCGTGCCGCTCGTCACCACCAACCGCATCAACACCCCCGACCTGGCCGAGCAGCTGCTCGCCGAGGGCACCGCCGACATGGTGTCGATGGCCCGCCCGATGCTCGCCGACCCCGACTTCGTCGCCAAGGCGGCGGCGGGCCGCCCCGAGGCCATCAACACCTGCATCGGCTGCAACCAGGCCTGCCTGGACCACACGTTCAGCGGGAAGCTCACCTCCTGCCTGGTCAACCCGCGCGCCTGCCACGAGACCGAACTGGTCCTCTCCCCGACGCGGCTGCGCAAGCGCGTCGCCGTCGTCGGCGCCGGCCCCGCCGGACTGTCCTGCGCGGTGAGCGCCGCCGAACGCGGCCACGAGGTCACCCTCTTCGACGCCGCGAGCGGGATCGGCGGCCAGCTCGACGTCGCCCGCCGAGTCCCCGGCAAGCAGGAGTTCGACGAGACGCTGCGCTACTTCCGCACCCAGCTGGACGCGCACGGCGTCGACGTACGGCTGAACACCCGGGTGACCGCGGACGACCTCACCGCCTACGACGAGGTCGTCGTCGCCACCGGCGTCACCCCGCGCACACCGGACATCCCCGGCGTCGACCACCCGAGCGTCCTCGGCTACCTGGACGTCCTGCGCGACGGCGCCCCCGTCGGCGACCGCGTCGCGATCCTCGGCGCCGGCGGCATCGGCTTCGACGTCGCCGAGTTCCTCACCGACGGCGGCGACAAGGCCCACGAGGACCCGCAGACGTACTTCCGTCTCTGGGGCGTCGACACGGACTACCGGACCGCCGGCGGCCTCGCCGCGCCCGAGCGCCCGGCACCGCCGCGCACCGTCCACCTGCTCCAGCGCAGGACCACCAAGGTCGGCGCCGGACTCGGGAGGACCACCGGCTGGATCCACCGCGCCGAGCTCAAGCACCGCGGCGTCACCATGGTCCCGGGCGTGCGCTACGACCGCATCGACGACGCCGGCCTGCACATCACCGTCGACGGCGAGTCCACCGTACTGGAGGTCGACACGATCGTCCTGTGCACCGGCCAGGAGCCGCGCCGCGACCTGTACGACGAGCTGGTCGCCGCCGGGCGCAAGGCCCACCTCATCGGCGGCGCCGACGTGGCCGCCGAACTGGACGCCAAGCGCGCCATCAAGCAGGGCACCGAACTGGCGGCGGCGCTGTAGGCGAGAGCGCGGGGAGCCGGCGGGGCCCGTCCCTAGGATGAGCCCATGTCACTCCCGCACGCGATCCTCACCGCCCTGGCCGAAAAGCCGTCGTCGGGGCTGGAGCTGACCCGCCGGTTCGACAGGTCGATCGGCTACTTCTGGTCGGCGACGCACCAGCAGATCTACCGGGAGCTGGGCCGGCTCGAGGCACAGGGGCTGATCCGCGCACTGCCGTCGGAGCAGCCCGCCCGCGGGCAGAGGAAGAGCTACGAGGTCCTGCCCGCGGGCCGCGCCGAACTGGCCCGCTGGACCGCCACCGCCCAGGACCCGCGGCCCCTGCGGGACACCATGCTGCTGCGGCTGCGGGCCGCCGCCGTGGTCGGCACCACCGGCATCGAGGCCGACCTGCGGCGCCATCTGGAGACGCACGAACGGCAGTTGGCCGAGTACCAGGAGATCGAGAAGCGCGACTTCCCGCCGGGCCGGGACAGCGCCGAGGACCGGCTGCGGCACCTGGTGCTGCGGGCCGGCATCGACCTGGAGACCTTCTGGACCCAGTGGCTCAGGCACGCGCTGGCCGAGTTCGCCGAGCTGCCCGGCGACGACCCGGCCCGATGACGTCCGGCGCGGCTCAGAACCGGTAGGGCTTCGAACGGCGCCGCAGGAACCAGGCCGCCGCGATGACCCCCGCGCCGACCAGCGCGCCGCCCGCCGCGAGGGTGACCGTGCCGTAGTCCTTGACGGCCCCGCCGACCCCGCCCAGGACCCCGCGGGGCGACACCGACGGCGACGGCGAGGCGGCGGTCCGGCTCGGCGAGGGCGAGGCGGAGACGGAGGCGGAGGGGGAGGGGGAGGGTGCCGAGGAGACGATGACCGCCTGGGTGCCGGCGGTGCTGTTGTTCGAGCACACGACGACGACCGTGTAGGTGCCCGGCGCGATGCCGTTCCAGGTGGCGGACTGGCCGGCGGCGGTCCCCGTCAGCGCCACCTGGCGCCCCTCGGCGAAGCTGCCCTGGACGCTGGTGAGCAGCGACGCCGTGCCCCAGCTCCCGTTCAGCCGGGCGCAGGCGGTGGTCGTGACCGACACGGTGTCCCCGGTGGTGCTCACGGAGATCCCCGGCCCCGCGGCTGCCGGCCCGGCGGCCAGGGCGGGCAGTACGGCGGCGGCCGCCACGATCGGGCCGCGGCGGAGGAGTGGCGGTGAGATGCGCATGTGGACTGCCCTCCGGCGGCACGGTTGGCGGTACATCCCTGGTGCCGCCGAGATTCGGATCGCCCGTGCCCCCCTCAGGGGCAGCCAACAGGGCCCCGGCGGGACCCGCATGCCGGGCGCGACCGGCCAGGTGACACACCCGTCGGCCCCCGTCGGCCCCCGCACGCCGGTGCGTCACCTGGCCGGGCCCGTCGTCACCGTCCGTTCCTCCGAGAAACCGCCCCACGTACCGTCGGGCAGCTTCGCCCGGACCCGCACCCGGTGCGTGACGCCGGCCTCCTGTCCCGCGTAGAAGCTGTACTCGGCCCGGTCGCGGGGCGCGTCACCGCCGTACACCAGCGAGGTGGCCCTGTTGCCGTCCAGGTGGATCTCGTACTCGGTGACCACGCCGTCCGTACGCGGCGGGATCCAGTCGAGGTCGATGTGGTAGCCGCCGTCGGCGCGGTGAGCCGCCGCGCGCAGACCGGACGGCGCGGTGGCGCGGCCGTCGTCGGTGCCGGGGGTGGTGAGGCGGACGGGCGTGCTGGCGGGGGAGAGGTTGTCGGCGGCGTCCCGCGCCCGGACCGTGAAGGTGTAGCGGGTGCCCGGACGCAGGCCCGTCACGACGGCGGCCGTCTGCGCCCCGCCGACGCTGTGGATCTTGGTGTTCCCCTGGTAGACGTCGTACGAGACGACGCCCCGGTCGTCCGTCGCGGCGGTCCAGGCGAGCTGTACGGCCCGGCTGCCCGCCGCCCGGCCGTGCGCACCCGGCGGGCGGGTGGGGGCGGCGCGGTCGGCGGACGCCGCGGCCGGGGTCGTCGCGCGGACCTCCTCGCTGCCGGGCCCGAGCCGCCCGTCGGCGCCGCGGGCCCGCACGGTGAAGACGTAGGCGGTCGAGGGGCGCAGACGGGTCACGTCCACCATGCGTGCGGACGCCGGGACCTCCTTCACCTTGGCGGCGTCGCGGTACACCTCGTAGACCTCCGCCTCGTCGACGGCGTTCCACATCACGTGCACGCTGGTCGCGCTGCCCGCGGCCGCGGTGACGCCCGTCGGAGCGCCCGGCGGCCCGCCGTCACCGCCGTCACCGCCCGTGCCCCGGCCGCAGGACGTGACCAGGACGAGGGCGCCGCAGAACAGGACGCAGCGGCGAAGGAGGGTACGGCGCGGGACGTGGTGGGGAGGGGGAACGGGAACGCCTCGCACGGCTCTGCCTCCCGGGACGGCCAGACGGCAATGGTCCGGACCAATATGCCGTCGTGACGCGATCACATCAAGAGGGCGTGGTGCCCGGCCGCCCCGGGGCATTCCGTATGCTGAGTCCCCTCACGGCCGAAGTCCCTCCGCAGGACGGGACGTTGCGGCCGACGGCGCGGACCGCTGTCGTCGCTGATGCCGCGCCGGCACGGGCGGCCGGGCGGGGCCGGGAAGACGCAGCACCGGCCCCGCCCGCCCCCGGGTCGCCCACCCGGGTGTGCACCGTCTGGCCCTGTGCTGGTGGTGTCCGCGGCCGGACCGGGGACAGATGGGGCCGAACGACCCCCATGCCCCCCAGGAGAGGCCACAACGTGCGTGTCCAGTCCCTGACACTGGTCGCGGCCGGCGCCGCCCTGCTCGCCCCCACGACGTTCCCCGCCCCGCCGGCCCCGCCCCGGACCGCAGCCCAGCAGCCCCCGGCGCGGCCGGTGCCCGAGGCGGGCCCCCGGACCCCGGAGCGGTCCGCGCCCGGCACCGCGCTCCGCCGGCGGCCCGCGCGCGAGGCCGGCTCCCGCTCCGGCACGCGGCCCCGTCCCCCGGCGGGCCCCGGCACCCGGGCGGCGGACGGCGCGGACCGCGGACCCGTCCGCGCCGCCGACCTGCTGGCCCGGACCCGGGACTGCGCGGCCGTCTCGCGGGGCCGGTACCGCAGCGACGCCGGGACCCCGGCGGACATCCCCGTCTGCGGCACCCGGGACGCCGTCTACTGGAAGGCCGACCTGGACGTCGACTGCGACGGCCGGCCCGGCGACCGGTGCAACTCCCGCACCGACCCGCACTTCACCGCCGCCACCGCCTACACACGGTCCGACGGCCGCCCGCTGGACGCCGAGAAACTGCCCTACGTGGTCGTGCCCCAGCCGAGCGGCATCTGGAACCCGCGCGAGGACGGCGTACGCGGCGGGTCCGTCGTGGCCGTCGTCCACGGGGACCGGGTGGGATACGCCGTCGTCGGCGACGTCGGACCGAGCGGCATCATCGGCGAGGCGTCCTACGCCGCCGCGAAGTCGCTCGGCGTCCCCGCCGACCCGAGCAGCGGCGGCACCCCCTCCGGGGTGACGTACATCGTCTTCAAGGACAGCGGGACCGGACGCATCGAGGACACGGCCGCCACCGAACGGGCGGGGGAACGGCTGGCCCGGAAGTTCGCGGCCGGGGGCCGGACCGCCCGGTGACGCGTGGGCGGCCGTCCGGACGGCGGGGGACGACACGCGTACCGTCCCCCGCCGTCCCCCGCTACACCTTGCGGTAGGAGTACGCCTCGGCCGCGGCGGCCTCCACCGCCGCGATGCCGGCACCCGTCGCCGCCGTGACGACCGCGGCGACCGCGCCCTCGACGAACGGGGCGTCCAGCAGACGGGTGTCCTGCGGCAGTTCGTCGCCCTCGGCGAGCAGCGCCTTCACGGTGAGCACCGCGCTGCCCAGATCGGCGAGGACGGCGACCCCCGCCCCGCGGTCCACGGACGCGGCGGCCGCGGAGACCCGCTCGTAGCTGGTGCCGAAGCCGCCGTCCGCGGTGCCGCCCGCCGCCGCGACGGGAACCTCCGCACCACCGCCGGACAGCGCCTTCGCCAGCTCGGCCACGGACGCCGCGACCTGCGCGCTGTGCGACACCAGCACGATCCCGACCAGCTTCCCGTCACTCACCGGACGCCTCCTGGAGTCCCGCGATCAGCAGCGCCGCCGACGTGGCCCCCGGATCCTGGTGCCCGATGCTGCGCTCACCCAGATAACTCGCCCTGCCCTTGCGGGCCTGCAGCGGCGTGGTCGCCCGCGCGCCCTCCTCGGCGGCGGCACGGGCCGCGGCGAACGAGTCGCCGAGGGCCTCGACGGCCGGCACCAGCGCGTCGACCATGGTCTTGTCGCCCGGCGCCGCGCCCCCGAGCGTCCGGACCGCGTCCACCCCCGCCCGCAACGCCTCCGCCAGCTGCTCCACGCTCACCTCGGCGGCGTCCCCGAGCGCCTTGCCGGTGCGGCGCAGCAGCGTCCCGTACAACGGCCCGGAGGCGCCGCCGACCGTCGAGATCAGCTGACGTCCCGCCAGCGTCAGGACCGCGCCGGGCGTGCCGGGGGCCTCCTTCTCCAGCGTGGCCGTCACCGCAGTGAACCCGCGCTGGAGGTTGCTGCCGTGGTCCGCGTCGCCGATGGGCGAGTCGAGGGCGGTGAGCCGCTGCGCCTCGCGGTCGACCGACGCGGCGGTCGCCGTCATCCAGCGGCGGAAGAAATCGGCGTCGAGCACTGGATCTCCTTGCCTGGTAGGTACGGTGCCATCCTTTCCCGCGTCCGCGCTCAGATCCCCCACCTCAGCCCCGGCGTCCGCACCGGCGCGTCCCACAGGCCTAGCAGCTCCTCGTCGATCTCGCACAGGGTGACCGAGGCGCCGGCCATGTCGAGGGAGGTCACGTAGTTGCCGACGAGCGTGCGGGCGACGGCGACACCGCGCTCGCCGAGCACGCGCTGCACCTCGGCGTTGAAGCCGTACAGCTCCAGCAGCGGCGTCGCGCCCATGCCGTTGACGAGGACCAGTACAGGATTGCGGGGAGCGAGGTCGGACAGCACCGCCTCCACCGCGGCCTCGGCGATCTCGCCGGAGGTCATCATCGGCCGTCGCTCCCGCCCGGGCTCCCCGTGGATGCCGATGCCGAGCTCCAGCTCACCGTCGGGCAGGTCGAAGGTCGGGCTGCCCTTGGCCGGCGTGGTGCAGGCGCTCAGCGCGACGCCGAAGCTGCGGGAGCTCTCGTTGACCCGGCGGGCGATCGCCTCCACCTGCTCCAGCGGACGTCCCTCCTCGGCGGCGGCGCCCGCGATCTTCTCCACGAACAGCGTCGCGCCGGTACCGCGCCGCCCCGCCGTGTACAGGCTGTCCGTGACGGCCACGTCGTCGTCGACCAGCACCTTCGCGACCCGGATGCCCTCGTCCTCGGCCAGCTCCGCGGCCATGTCGAAGTTCAGGACGTCACCGGTGTAGTTCTTCACGACGAACAGCACCCCGGCACCACCGTCCACGGCCGCCGCGGCACGCACCATCTGGTCCGGCACCGGCGAGGTGAACACCTCGCCCGGGCAGGCCGCCGACAGCATCCCCGGCCCCACGAACCCGCCGTGCAGCGGCTCGTGCCCCGACCCGCCCCCGGACACCAGGGCGACCTTCCCGGCCACGGGGGCGTCCCGCCGCACGATCACCCGGTTCTCGACATCCACGGTCAGCTCGGGATGGGCGGCCGCCATCCCCCGCAGCGCGTCCGCGACCACGGTCTCGGCGACGTTGATGAGCATCTTCACTAATACCTCCAGGGAGGGCGGTGGGCGAGTCTTCGACTGGCGTTCTGGCTGGTGAGAGTGGCTGTGGGCAGGTGTCGACCTAGGTGGCCCGCAGCGGTCGTGAGCGGAGCCGGCGGTAAGTGGTGCCGACTTCGTGCCGACTACGGTGTCGGGCCGTCCCGTCTGCTGGGCGTGCGGACGGGGGACGACGGGAGACCCCCTGCCGGAAGTATCGGCCTTGCGGGAGCGAAGGTCACGTGCACGGGCGTTCGGACGTGCCGGAGAGGCGGGAGGCCCGTCGCCTGCACCGTACGGCGTGGCGGGCGCGCCCTTCGGCGGTCGGCCGCAGGAGGCGCGAGCACCGGTCGGCCGGGCCGGGGGTGCGGTCGATCCGGTCCAGCGCGGTGGGGCGGGCGGTGTGACGGCCGGTGGCGGACGGGGCGGCACCGCGTGGTTCGGTGAGCCTGCTGACGTGCATGACACCGTGGCGGCCCAGGACGGCCGGCACGGTGGCGGGGCCGGAAGGGTCAGGGTGCCTGGTCGGTGGTGCCGGCGAGGGAGGGGGGAGGGGCGGACCCGGTCACCGAGCCGACGCGGGCCAGGAGGAGTCCGTCGACGCCCTTCAGGAAGGTGGCGGAGACCAGTTCGGGGTCGAAGAGGCAGCCGGCCGCCATGGCGCCGTCCCTGAGCATGACGAGGTGGCGGGCGGCCGGCCCGGGGGGTGCGTCGCCGATCGGTGCCAGCAACTCCGTGATGGTGTCCAGGAACCATTGCCGGTGGCCCAGGACGGCTTGGTGGATCGGATGGGCGGGGTCGGGGTATTCGGCTGCCGCGTTGAGGAAGGCGCAGCCGCGGAAGCCGGGCTGCAGGATGCCGTGGGTGAGGGACTCGGTGACGGCCTGCACCCTGCCGACGTCTGACGGGCTGCTCGCCCGGGCGGCGGCGATCCGGGCGCGGATTCCCCGGTCGGCCCGATCGAGGTAGGCGAGGACGAGTTCTTCCTTGCCCGCGAAGTGCCGATACAGCGTGGCCCGGGTCACCTTCGCTTCCATGGTGATCCGGTCGATGCCGACGGAGTGGATCCCCTCCGCGTAGAAAATCCTGGTCGCCGTGGTGAGCAGCCGCGCTCGCGCTTCGGAGGCGCTTCCGCTTTCCGGGGTCGGGTGCATGGCGTCAGGCTAGCAAAAGCGAGATAGAACGTTCGGTCTTGACAAGTTCTGTTCGGCACGCTTCCCTTGCTGCCACCGAACGTTCTCCTTCGGTGGGCGGGCCTGGTGTCACTAGGCCTGTCACAGGACGGGTGGGTGGGGTGGTTCGCCGCTGCCCGGCCGGCGGATCTGCGGCCGGCTGCGGTCCGTGTCTGTGCAGCGCCCGCCTTCTGTGTCCGGGTCCGCGCGCAGTGGGTCCGTCGTCGATTTCGAGAGGTCACATCATGGGTTTCCGTGTTCCGCGTCGTATCGCGCTCGCCGCCGGTGCTCTGACGCTGTTGGGTGTCACGACCGCTCCGGGGGCGGCGCTGGCGACCGGTCGAGGGCCTTCCGAGGCGTCGGCGCCGGTGAAGCCGACGGTGGTTCTGGTACATGGGGCGTGGGCGGATTCCTCGAGTTGGTCGCGGGTGCTGGAGCGGCTGCGCAAGGACGGTTATCCGGTGCGGGCCATCGCCAATCCGCTGCAGGGACTGACCAGCGACACGGCCTACGTGTCCAGCTACCTGTCCACGATCAAGGGCCCGGTAGTGCTGGTGGGGCATTCCTACGGGGGTGCGGTGATCACCAACTCGGCCGCCTCGGACCCGGATGTGAAGGCCCTGGTCTACATCGCCGGTTTCATTCCGGTGAAGGGTGAGACGGTGGGGGACCTGGCCGCCCGGTCCTCGACGTCCATCCCGCTGGTGTCGACGGCGGTTCCGGACGGAACGGACGTGTCCATCGATCCGGACCACTTCAGGGAGGTCTTCGCGGGGGACGTCGACAAGACCACGGCTGCGGTGCTGGCGGCCACCCAGCGGCCCGCCAACACCAAGGCCGTCACCGATGCCAGCGCCCGGGAAGCCTTCCGCACCATTCCCGCCTGGAGTCTGATCACCCGCCAGGATCGCGCCATCGCTCCCGCGGTCCAGCGCTCGATGTCCCAGCGTGCCGGCGCACACATCGAAGAGGTCGACGCCTCCCACGCCGTGATGATCAGCCGCCCCGCCACCGTCACCCGGATCATCGAAGAGGCTGCCCGCAACGCCGAGTGACACACCCTCACACGACCGCCTCACCGGCCGGGCTGCCGCGTCCGGGCCGCACCACGGCCTCCGTCCGGCCACCCCGCGGCCCCGTCCGGCCATGGCTCACGACGCGACGCCGCTCCCCACGGATTCTGCCAAGTTCACCAGGACTGAGGTGCCACGACCATGACCACACACCCGCAACTCGGCCGCCTGACCGACACCCTGCGGCGGACCATCCCCGTAGGTTCGGTGATGACCACCGGGGCGCAGTACGACACGGGCCGGCACATCTGGAACGGCGCCGTCTCCGCCCGCCCGGGCGTGATCGTCCGGTGCGCCGATCCGGCCGAGGTGGCGACCGCCGTACTGGCAGCGCGCGAGTTCGGCGTCCCTCTCACCGTGCGCGGTGGCGGACACGACTGGGCCGGGAGGGCCCTGGCCGACGGAGGCCTGACCATCGATCTCTCAGGGATGCGCCAGGTGTCGGTGGATCCGGGGGCAAGGGCCGCCGAGGTGGCGGGAGGGGCAACGGCCGCCGACCTCGTCGCCGCGGCCCAGCCCTTCGGGCTGACGGCGGCGACCGGCACCGCCGGTTCCGTCGGCATGGCGGGCCTGACTCTCGGCGGCGGCTACGGGCCGCTCAGCGGCCGCTTCGGTCTCGCCCTGGACAACCTGCTGTCCGCCGAGGTCGTGCTGGCCGACGGCTCGGTCGTCACGGCCGACGCGGAGCGGGAGCCGGATCTGTTCTGGGCCCTGCGAGGCGGTGGCGGGAACTTCGGTGTCGTCACCTCCATGCGCGTACGTCTTCACCCCGTGCCGACGCTGCTCTCCGGCATGGTGCTGTACCCCTGGGAGCAGGCCGGGCCCGTCCTGGCCGGCCTGGCGGACGTGCTGGAGGAGTGCCCGGACGAGCTGACCGTGCAGTCCGGCGTCCTGCCCGGCTCCGACGGCAAGCCCGTGGTCTTCCTCTCGCCGACCTGGAGCGGCGACGATGAGGAAGCGGGGGAACACGCGCTGGCGCGGGTGGACGGCCTGGGCAAGCCTCTCGTCTCCCAGGTCGCCCGCGTCACCGTGCCCGCGATGCTCGCGGCCATCGACGCGCAGTTCCCCTTCGGCCGGCACGTCGAGATCCGCACGCGTTCCGTTGCGTCCCTGACCTCCGGAGTGCGGGACGTGCTGAGCCTCGCGGGTGCCACCCTGACCTCGCCCCGTTCGGCGGTGTCCGTGCACAGCCTGCACGGTGCCGCGACCCGGGTGCCCGTGAGGGACACGGCGTTCGGCAACCGCGACCCGCACCTGATGATCGAGATCATCGCCCGGTGGGAGCCTGACGACTCCCGGGCGCAGGAGCACCGAGCCTGGGCCGGCGACCTGGCCCACGCCCTCGAACCCGATGCGTTGCCGGGCGGCTATCCCAACCTGCTCGGCCCGGACGCGGCCGACCAGATCGCACACGCCTACGGCCCCAACACCGAGCGGCTGCTCACCGCCAAGCACCGGTACGACCCGTGCGGCATCTTCAAGGCCATCCCCCTGCCCGGCCCGTCCCGAGCCCGGTGACGGCCCGGTGAAGCAGACGGACCACTTCCGCCGCACGCGGGCGGCTTCGCCCCTGCGCGGCCCGCTTCCCCAGTCCATCGAGAACCGAGGCAGATCGTTGAACCTGCGCAACCACATGGCCCGCTACGCCGCGATCACCGGCTTTCTGGGGGCCGCTACCGTGCTGACCGTCCCTCAGGCCGTGGCCGCCGACGCCCCTGCGAACGCCGACGCACCCGTCAGCAGCACGGTGCGTACGGCCAAGCCCCTCGGTCCGCTGGGTCCGCTGACGGACCTCGTCATCCAGCGCCTCCTCGTGAGCGATGACGTGGCGGCGTCCAAGTTCGGCACCGGCTCGCCCATCGAGGACCCGGTGCGCGAGGCACGGGTACTCGAGCAGGTCCGGACTCAGGCCGAGGCTTCCGGGGTGAACCCCGACGACGCGGTGGCTTTCTTCCAGGACCAGATCACCGCGAGCAAGGCCGTGCAGAAGGGCCTGTTCGCCCGCTGGAGTGCTCACCCGGACCAGGCGCCCACGACGCGCCCCGAACTGGGCCCGATCCGCGAGCAGCTCGACCGGCTGACCACGGCCCTGCTCCAGGAACTGAAGGACACGCAGGCACTGCGCGAGAAGCCCCTCGCATGCACGGTGCAGTCGGCCCTGGCCACCGGGTCGGGAGCCGTGCTGGAGCACCTGGACCCGCTCCATCGTCAGGCGCTCGGGACGGCGACACACTCCGTGTGCCGCCCCGGCGAATGACAGGACGGCATCGAGTACGGAGAGCCTCACTCCGGAACAGGCGCGCCGCGCGGACGTCCTGGTCGCCCTGCGCATGCAGGACATGGGCGTGTGCGTCCTCGATCCTCGGGGGCGTGCTCGCCGGCCGCATCGGCATGGCCGTGGGCGGCCCGGAGGCCCGCCGGGGGCATGCGCACCGGTCCGGTCACGCGCGAATGGGCGCAGCGGGAACACCCGCTCCGGCTGCGGGAACCCGAGTCGTCACGCCGGCCGGCACGTCCGGTACGGGATCCGGAGGTACGGGATCCCGCAGGTGGGCCGAGGGACCCGGTCGCGGAGGACCAGGAGCGGCTGGCCCGATGGGGGCCTGACGGCCGCGGCGAGCGGCGCGGCCGTCAGGCGGCGCGGGCCCGGAGAATCTCCTCGACGCCCTGGAGGAAGGTCTCGCAGACCATGTCGGGGTCGGCGAGGCAGCCGGAGGCCATGGCACCGTCCCGCAGCATGACGAGATGCCGGCCGGCGGGACCGGCGGGTGCGGAGCCGGTCTGGGACAGCAGCTGTGTGACGGTCTCCTGGAACCACTGCCGGTGAGCCAGGACGGCCCGGTGAACCGGGTGCTCCGGGTCGGGGTACTCGGCCGCCGCGTTGAGGAACGCGCATCCGCGGAAGCCCGGGGAACGGATTCCCGCGGTGATGGCCCGGCACACGGCGCGGACCTTGCCGGCCCCCGACTCCTCGGCCGCCTGGGCCGCCTCGATCTGTGCCCGGAGGTCCCGGTCGGCCTGCTGGAGGTAGGCGAGGACGAGATCCTCCTTGCCGGCGAAGTGGCGGTACAGCGTGGCACGGGTGACCTGTGCCTCCGACACGATCCGGTCGACGCCTACGGAGTGGATCCCCTCGGCGTAGAAGATCCTGGTCGCTGTGTTGAGCAGTCGTGCTCGCGCTTCCGACGTGCCGGCTTCTTTGGTCCTCTGGCTCATGCGTCAAGGCTATCGAAGAGCGAGAGAGAACGATCGGCCTCATCGGATGGCGGCCAAGCCCTCGTAGTCCTTGACCGGCCTGACCGCCCTGACCGGCCTGAGCGGCTGGGCGGCTGGGCGGGACAAACGCACCGGCATCTCCGCCCGCCGACAGCGGCAGGCGCTGCCAGGTGTGGCACCGGCGCGCGGGCCCGCACTCGCCGGCACCGGCCGTTCTCCCTCAAGGGGACGTCGAGTGAAAGTGAAAGGGCTGGTCGACTGCCGCGACGTGGTTGACGTCGGGGCTTTCTTCGTGCAGGCTTCGCGGGAGAACGAACGTTCTGCCTTCTTCGTGCTCCACGAGTCCGGGCGGCCCTCCTGCCGCCAGGCCTGTGGCCTCTCCTGGTGGGTCGCACAGGATCTCGGTATCGATCAGTGCGCACCGGCGCCGGAGAAGGCGCTCTCATCACACGCTCCGACATCGGGGCCCGTGCCGTGCGGTAGCGGCGCCCCCCGTCGAAGCCCGTCACAGAAGGACGTATCACCCATGGACGCGCTCTACACCGCGGTCGCGACCGCCACCCACGGCCGCGACGGCCGTGCCGTTCTCTCGGACGGCTCTCTGGACCTGCAGCTCGCGCCCCCGAAGGAACTGGGCGGTAGCGGTAAGGGCAACAACCCCGAGCAGCTCTTCGCCGCCGGATTCGCGGCGTGCTTCGCCAGTGCCCTCGGCGTGGTGGGCCGCCGGGCCGGCGTGGACCTCTCCCGCGCCACCGTGACCGGGGAGGTGTCGATCGGCAAGCAGGGCGAAGGCTTCGGACTCGCCGTCGTCCTGCGGATAGCGATGCCCGGCGGCGTCGACCGCGCAGTCGGCGGAGGCCTCGTCGACCAGGCCCACCAGGTCTGCCCGTACTCCAACGCCATTCGCGGCAACGTCCCCGTCCGGCTCGTCGTCGAGTGATTTCCCGATCGGCCAACGGGGACGGTTCGGCCCGGTGGCCGGGGTCCGGCTGTCCCCGTACGGGCAAAACCGGCCGGGCGGCGCTCCCGGGACGCGCCGACGGATGGGGAGGTAGAACGTTCGGTCTTGACAGGGGGTCGGCGCCTTGCCAGTCTTGGTGAACAGAACGTTCGTCCTCCCTGGAGGCGTTCATGTGCCGGCCGAATCCGGCGGCTGCTTGAGACCCCCTCAGCCCTCACTGTCCGGACCGGGCGATCGTGCCGTTCCGGGAGAGGGACAACCGGCCTGATCGATGAGGCCGACCGCAGGAACCTCTGACTTGCCCTTCTTCTCCGTACACCACTGAAAGGGACCATCGTGAGCGCCACCGTTGCTCCGTCCGACACCACCGGGACCGCCCTCGCCCTGCGGCGGCTCTACTTCGTCCGGTTCGCGTTCGCCATCGTCTGGGCCCTCGTGATGTTCACGATGGCCAAGGAGATCACTCCGGCCGGGGCCGTGCTCCTGGTGCTGTACCCGCTGTTCGACGTGGGTGCGGCCATCTACGACGCGAAGGTCTCGCGCAACACGGGATCGCCCGCGCTGCTGTACGTGAACGTCGCGGTCAGCCTTGTCACGGCTGTCGGCCTGGCCGTCGCCTGCGCGTCGGGTGTTCCGGCCGTGCTGCGCGTGTGGGGTGCCTGGGCAGTAGTGGCCGGCCTGGTCCAGCTGATCGTGGCCATCCCCCGCCGCAAGATGGGCGGCCAGTGGCCGATGATCCTGAGCGGTGGCATATCGGCCCTGGCCGGAGGGTCGTTCATCGCGTCAGCCAGTGCGGATGATCCCACGCTGACCAGTGCCATCGGCTACGCCGTCCCGGGCGGCATCTTCTTCCTCCTCTCGGCCCTGCGCCTCAAGCGCGCCACCCAGGAGAGCTGACGAGAGTGACCGCACGTACGACGCCATCGTGATCGGCCCGGGTCCGGTCGGGGAGAACATCGCCGACCGGGTGGTGCAGGGCGGGCTCGGCACCGCCGCTGTCGAGCGGGAACTGGTCGGGGGGCGAACGCTCCTGCCATGCCCGCATGCCGGCCAAGGCACTGCTGCGGAGCACGGCGGCACTTCGGGCGACCCGGCAGGTTCCGGGACCGCGTGAAGCGTTGTCCGGGCGGCCTTGAGGTCAACTGCCAGGACGGAAGGCGCTCAAAGCTGTTCGGCAGACCCTTCGAGGGGCGACAGCCCGGCGCACGGGGTCTCCCCGCAAGCCTTCGTGACCGCAGCACATGGTCCGCAGACCATCCGACGGAACAGGAGCGAGTTCATGGAATCGGGTTCTACGGGGCGGCACGAGGATTGCAGCCCGCCGCCCACAGCGGGGAGTCGCGCTGCCGACAGCAGCGACGGAGGCTCTGAAGACCGAGGATGCGAGTCGCTGCGCCTGAAGGACGGTCGTGTTCTCGAGTACGCCGTTCGGGACCCGAACGTGGGCCGGTTGTTCTCTTTCACCATGGCATGCCGGGCTCCGCGGTCCCCATGGACTCCGTCCTCGGCTCGGCCACCGACCGCGGGTACCGTGTTGTCACCTGCTCCCGTGCCGGCTACGGCGCGGACAACGCCGCGCACATGAACCACGGGCTGGCGGCTGGAGAAGACGGATGGCTCGGAGACCTCCGGGCACTGACGGCACCGTGGGGGTTCGACCCGGCCGGCATCGGCTCTCTTTGCCGTTGCAGCCCGTCTGCGCCGTCGCCTCCCGCACGAGCGGATCGTCGTCGACGAGGAGCAGCCCGACCGCGGTCAGACGCCCGCGTGGTCACGCCGGGCCGGGCGGGCACACGCCGGTGCTCTGTCAGTGTGACGGTCGGCCGGGGCCCGGCTGCGGACCGGGTGGGGGAGTCGTGCCCGGGGCCGGCTCGGCAGTGGCGGCGGCGGTGGCCAGTGCCGTTCGGGCCGCGGCGCGCAGGGCGTCGTCGTCGGACACGGCACGCCAGTGGTCGTGGCGTACGGGGCGTTCGTCGGTGTCGAGGAGGGTGCGCAGGGCCGGCACGGCCGGGGCGAGGGACGCCGGGTCCGAGGCCGCGGTTTCGGCGAGGAGACGCAGGGGCTCGAGGACGGTGGGGCGGGTGCCGCCGGGCGGTGGGCAGATGCGGACGAGGCCGGTCAGGAGCGGGGTGACCAGGTGGGGGTCCGAGGTGAGCTGCCACAGCGCCCGGACGATTCTCATCGCGTCGAAGGGGTTGTCGTGCCTGATCCGTGCTTCGGCGCCGGCACGCAGGCGTCGGGCGACGCGGTCCGCGACGGGTGGGTGGGCGGCGGCGACCTCGGCGAGCAGCTCCAGGGCCTCGACACCTCCCGGAGTCCGGTGGACCTCGTGTGTGCTGCGGGCGGTCAGTTCCAGCAGCGCCGGGAGCACCTCGTCCGCGTCGCCGGTGACGCGCCACAGGGCCCGGCCGCGTTCCACGGCACCTCTTGGCGCGTCGTCGGACCGTCGGTGCGGCTTTCCGCTCAGCGCCTCGTGGAACATGCCGCGCAGCCGGTCCGCCGCCGACGCCGCGAGCGGGCCGAGGGTGACGCAGACATGGAGCAGGGTGGGCTCGCTGAGCTGGGGGCCCGGCCCTGGCCCTGGACCGGGGAGGCCGCTGCCGTCGGGTGGGCGGAGCAGGGCCCGCAAGGGCTCGTCGTCTCCGGTGAGGGAGTGGTACCCGAAGGGGGAGAGGTGTGCGAGATCCTCGTCCCGTCGGGGGTACGAGAGGCCGAGCCGTTCCCGCAGCCGTTCGCGGTGGGCGGCGGCGACGGCGCCGACGTCCAGATGGCTCAGGACGTGTGCGGCGACCGGCATCCGGTCGTCGCTGTCCAGGAGCCGGAGCAGTCGCGGCACGACGTCCCCGCCGTCCTCGTGCCACCGGCGCACGACCGAGCAGTACGGGTGGAAGGGGCTCGTCGTCTCCTCGATCCGGGTCAGCAAGGGGTCGAGGAGGGTGTCCATGTGGGCGGCGAGGGGGGCGAGCGCCTCGGTGAGGCTGAGGTCGTCGTCGTCCCAGTCGCGGCGGCGCGGGCGGGCGGGGCCGGGGGTGAACGCCCCAGGGCCGGCGAGCAGTTCGGCAAGGGGCGGCACACAGCGCTCGTCGCCCATCCGGCTCAGCGCCCAGGCGGCGCGCTCCCGCACGGGTGCGTGGGGTTCGACGGCCTCGGCGAGGCGTGCGGCGACGAGCTCTGCCCAGGGACGCGCGGCGGCCCCGCACATGGCGAGGACCCGCAGTGCGAGGGCACGGTTCTCCGGCCGTGCGTCGTCCACGAGCCCGGCGACGGAGGGGAGGAGTTCCGGCACGGCGGAGCGCCTGCGGGACATCAGACCGGCGGCGACCCTGAGCCCGCCCTCGCGCTGCAGGGCGCCGGGGGCGCGCAGCAGCGCGTGGGCGAGGGCGAGCCGCCCGGGCAGGTCGGCCCCCAGCCGCCGATCGGCTTCGGTGATGACGTCGACGTCCCAGCAGTCGCCCCAGGACCGGCTCCCCACAGGGGGGTGGGCGAGCCCGAAGGAGGGGGCGAGCAGCGCGTCGGCGGTGACACGGGCGTAGGCGGGGTCGGAGTGCCCGGGCAGTGCGCGGCACAGTGCCTGCACGGCTTCCAGCCGGACGTCGTGGCGGACGTCGTCCGTCCACGCCGGCCAGGCGTCGACGTCCTCGTCGAGGTCGGGCTCCTCTCCCTTCCCCGCGTCGGTCATACGGTGCCGCAGCCACACGAGTGCCTCCTCGCGCCGCGTCGTGGCGTGGCGGGCGAGTTCCCCGACGCCCAGCACCAGTTGTCCCGCCGCCCAGGGGTCCGTCTCGGTCCCGAAGCAGTGCAGGAAGCGGGCGATCAGGGCGTCGGCGTGGGCCGTGGACCGCGAGAGCGCCGCGGCCGCGGCGCTCCGGACGGACACGTCACCGTCGTCGAGCAGCGGCAGCAACGCGTCGGCGGCGCGCTCCCAGACGGCCGGCCACGCGGGGTCGACCCACGCGTCCGGGGCGGTGTCGCCCACGGCCGCGATGTCGGCGATCGCCCGCAGGATCCCGGAGCGCACCGTCACGTCCGGGTCCCGGGCCGCTTCGACGAGGAACGGCAGCGTCTCGGCGGCGGCCGCCCGCACCGAGCCGCCGTCGCCGACGGCCGCGCAGCGCAGGTTCTCGCAGACCCGGCCGGCCGTGTCGCGGTCGGCCGACCAGAGCTCCTCCAGCACCTCGGGACCGTACCGCCCGGTGGTGTAAGGATCGACGACCTTCGACCAGTCGACCTGCGCGGCGAGCCGCGCCAGCCGCCGTGCTCTCGCGTCCTGTGGGGACATGCCGCCGCTCGCCGCCTTCCGTCAGGGCATGGAGGCAAGGCCCAGCAGGGGCAACTGCAAGGGGCGGTTCCTGCGCGTCCAGGCTTTGTAGACCAGGTCCTTCGGGCCGGTGATCCGCAGACCGTCGCGCAGCCCGGTCACCGTCATCGCCGCGAGCCGCCGGTAGGCGTCCGACGCCGACGGCCAGGGCAGCTCGGCCTGCCAGTTGTGGCCGTAGACGGTGTCCTCGGGGCGCTGCCAGCCGGCCTCGGCGATCAGCCGGCCGCCCTGTTCTCCGGCGCGTACCCCGGGCTCGAGGTAGTGATCGCCGACGAGTTCGGCCCCCAGCCGGTCGTCGTCCTGCATGAACTGCGCGTACCGGCCCGTCGGCGCGCTCTCCCTGAGGATCAGCACCGAACCGGTGGCCAGCGTGGAGAGCTGCTCGGCGAGCCCTTCGCCGAATTCGTCCCACCCCGTCACAGCAGCTCCTCCCCGTCCGTCTCTTCCAACCGCTCGAGTTCCTCGTCGAGGGCCAGCCGTTTGTTGGTCGCCCGCTCCAGGTACACCGAGCTTTCCGTCCGCTCGAGGAGCAGGGTGGTGTCGTCGCCGATCCAGTGGATCCCGGCCCACCTGCCCGGCTTCCGGTACGTCGGATCGCCGAATGCGCCGCGAAGCGCGGAGAACATCCGCGCGAACGCGTCCAGGCTCTGGTCCCATTGCTCCGCGTAGTCGGTCAGGCGCAACCGGACACGCTCGACCAGCTCCTCTTCCCCTACGGTGAACGTCTCATGGCGGTCCCTCTCGAACCCGGTGCCGAGCACGTCCCACCGCGGCCGGATCAGCAGCGCCTTCCGAGGGAACCTCGACGACCGCCTCGCACTCGGTGTGGCGCCCAACTCCCAGGTGCAGTCCAGCGACTGCAACCGTGTCGCGAGTGCGACGACCTCGGTGTCGCTCAACGCACGCCATTGCGTCATACGCAGTCAGGGACACGGTGTCCTCACGGACCCGCCCCCCTGCCCTCCTCCCCCTCGATGCGGCTGTCCCGCACATCGCCGACTCTCCGACCGATCCTGGCACACCGCCGACCCTGCCGTCGTACCGCAAGCCGCTTGCAGTCCCGGCAGCAGTGGAACCGCACGGCCCGTGGGCACCGTCCGGGGCGGTGCGGGGCGACAGGCGTGACCACCGGGGCGGCGCGATGGCCGGCCCCCGTGAAGGGGGGCGCAGGGGAATGGAGCAGGTCCGGAGCTGGGCCGGTGAGTCGGGAAGATGACAGGTCGGCGATGTGATCGACGGCCAGTACACGGTGTGGGGGGCACGAGCAGGGCGGGATGGGGCTCGTCTACCAGGTCCTGCACCGGCGGTGGGACGTCTTTCTGGCGGCCGGTACCCTCTCGCCCGCACGTGCTCGACGAAATCCGCCGGGATCTCCAGCGGCTGGTGCGCCAGGTACTCGATGGAGCCAGTCCGCCACACCCATACGCCGTCGGAATGCAGGGAGGGACCACCGGGGATCGTCCGCCGTGCGTCGAACACCCCGGGGCTGTCACGGAGGTACCGGACCAGCCCGTCCCTGCCGGGCAACGCCCGCGTGGCCACGGACCCGTAGATCGACGGCAGTTGGCCGTGCTCGCCTCCGTACATCTCCCGGTACAACCCGACGGTTCCCAACTCCACCGCGCTGCCCTCCACTTCGGTGACCGCACTCCTGGACGACCCGCTTCGCGCCGGCCTTACCCGTCGGGGGACACAGCCGTCGCGACGAGCCGCGACGGGGCAACGGACGAACGCCTCGTCATCGGCGGCGGGCCGGAACGGCACGGGTCGGGCCGGCAGCGCACGACGGGTCTTCAGAGTCTGGCAGCGCCGCCTTCGGCTCTGCCGGTCAGCCAGTACCCTTCTCATGCCGTACGGGGGTGAGGGATCGCCGTGCCGAGCGGTCCTCGAGGGACCGCAGGAGACCGAGGGGGTACGAGAGTCATGGCCGAGGCAGACGTCCTGGTGGTGGGGGCCGGTGTGGTGGGGGCCTCGGTGGCGTATCACCTCACCCGGCTCGGGCATGACCGGGTGATGGTGGTCGACGCCCGTGACCGCGGTGTGCTGCCCGGATCGACCGGCCTGGCGCCCGGCTTCGTCGGCCAGCTCAGCGCCACGCCGGAACTGGCCGTGCTGGCCAAGGACAGTGTCACCACCTATCGCGCGCTCTCTCGGACCGCCCCGGCGCCAGTGTTCTGGCAGGTCGGCTGCCTGGAGATCGCCACCGGCCCCGCTCGCCTGGAACAGGCCCACCACGACGTCGAGCACGGGCGCCGCCTGGGCATCGAGGCCCGGGTGCTCGATGCGGACGAAGCCGTCGCGCTGGCCCCCGCGCTGGTGGACGCCGAACGGGCGCTGGGCGCGCTGCACATCCCCTCCGACGGTGCCGCCGATCCGGCCGCCCTGACGCACGCTCTGGTCGACGCCGCCGAGACGCGCGGCGCCAGGTTCCGCTGGAACACGCCCGTGCGCGCGTTGGAGGGCGACCGGGGCCGGATCGTCGGTGTCCGCGTGGGCAGGGACGCCGAACTGCTCAAGGCCGGACGGGTCGTGCTGGCCACGGGCATCTGGGGCCCGGTGCTGGCGGCGGACGCCGGGGTGCGGCTGCCCATGGTGGATGTCCAGCACCCCTACCTGTTCACCACCGAGGTGGACGGTCTTGACGACACCCCCATCGACACCCCGATCGTGCGCTACCCCGACCAGGCGGTCTACACCCGCCGCCACGGCCGCCGCTACGGGCTGGGTACCTACTCGCACGCCCCGGTGCCGCTGACCCCCACTTCCACGCTCACGTCAGCCGAACGCCCCTTCCTGGAGGCCGACTTCGGCGCCGCCCTCGCACAGGCCACCGCCCTCGTTCCGGCGTTCCGGAGGGCAGGCCGGGGACGTCGGCTCAACGGGGTGTTCGCCCTGACTCCCGACGAACTCCCGCTCGTCGGCCCCGCTGCCACGATGCCCGGCCTGTGGTTCGCGGAAGCGTCCTGGGTGACCCATGCCGGAGGTGTCGGCCGGCAGCTCGCGAACATGCTTCTGGAGACCGGCGACCTCGTCGTCGCACCGGAGCGGCTGGCCCCCGGCCGCTTCGCCCACTGGAGCGACGAGAAGATCCGCGAGACCGCGTTGAGCCACTACCGGGGCATCTACGACGCGCACTGACCAGCACCGGCACCGGCACCGGCTCCGAGGGGGGAAGCGGTTCATGGAAAGGTTCGAGACGGGGAGCCTGGCGCTCATGCCCGGCCAGAAGGTCCGGGCCACGGTTCTCGGCCATCACCCCTGGGGTGTGGTCGTCGAGATCGCCGGTCACGAGAACGCCGGTCTGTCGGCCTCCGTCGACATGATCGAGCACTTCTCCCGGACCACGGGCAGCCATGAGGAACTGCTCGCCCTCTTCCCTCCCGTCGGTTCGCGGATCGAAGCGGTGATCGAGCAGATCCACCGCTGGCATCCGCCGGTGTCGGTGCGGCTCAGCATCCGGCCCGCCGACCTGGAGTCGCTGACCTGGAGCTGCGACTTCTGCGGTGAACGGGTCACGTTGAGCCCAGGGGGAGACGCCCTCGTCCTGGACTCGCGGAGCAACGACGGTCCGGGAAGCCACACCCTCGTCTCCCACCGGCACTGCCTGGCCGAGCGGATCCACCCGGAGAACGCCGGAGAGCGGGCGCGAGCACTGCACATCGGGAAGATGTGCTGAGGCTCGTCGGGCCCGTGCCCACCGGCACGGTCGGGCTCGCCACCACACCGCCTCGGGCGTGCGTCGGCGTGGGGCTGTGCCGTCCGGCCCCGGCGGGCGAGCAGGACCGCCCGTCTCCGCGTCCGGGGAACGCCGTGGCCGGTGACGTCGTGGAGCCCGTACCCGGCCGAGAACCCCCGGCCGTGCAGGACGGCCGCGTGCCGCCTCCGCGACGGCGGCACGTCGGGAACCTCCTCGTTCCCGCTCATGGACGGGCGGGCATCGCCTAACCTGCTCCGCATGCCCGACGACACCACGCACGTGAGGCGTGACGACCGGCCCGAGGAAACCCGGCGAGTACGGCTGAGCCGGACGTTCGACGAGGACGCGGAGCTGTACGACCGGGCCAGGCCCGGCTACCCGCCGGCGCTGTACGACGACCTCGCGGAGGTCGCCGGTGCCCGCCCGGGCAGCCGGGTGCTGGAGATCGGCTGCGGGACCGGCCAGGCCACGGTGCCACTGGCCGGGCGAGGCTGCCGGATCACGGCCGTCGAGGCAGGACCGGGCATGGCCGCGATCGCCCGCCGCAACCTGGACGGGGCCGCGGGGGCGGAGATCGTCACGGCGGACTTCGAGAGCTGGCCGCTGCCGGAGGAACCGTTCGACGTGGTCCTCGCGGCGACCGCCTTCCACTGGATCGACCCGGCGGTGAGGACGGCGAAGGCCGCCGAGGCGCTGCGTCCGGGCGGGGCGCTCGCCGTGGTGCGCACCCAGCACGTGCGGGGCGGCACCGAGGAGTTCTTCGTCGAGGTCCAGCGCTGCTACGAGCGCTTCGACCCGGACACGCCGCCCGGGACGCGGCCTCCGGAAGCCGCCGCCGTCGACGGCTCGGACCACGCCCGGGAGGTCGCGCGCAGCGGTGCGTTCGGTCCCACGGTCTTCCGCCGCCACGAGCAGGACCTGACGTACACCACGCCGGAGTACCTGGAGCTGCTGCGCACCTACTCCGGCCACCGGGCTCTGCCGGAAGCCGCCAGGAACGGCCTGCTGAGGTGCATCGCGGACCTGATCGACGGGCGGTACGGCGGCCGGGTGACCAAGCGGTACCTCATCGAGCTGGCGGTGTCGCACCGCCGGTGACGCCGGCCGGCGTCACCGCGACGCTCGCCGGCGGCCACGGGGGAGGAGACCACCGGCCGCGCGGGGCCGGCCGTCAGGACGGTGGCTGGGTCACCTCGCACCAGACCGTCTTGCCGTTGCCCCGCGACTCGACCCCCCAGGAGGCGGCCAGTTCCTCGATCAGCATCATGCCGCGCCCGGACGTCGAGCGTTCCGTCGCCGCACGGCGCCGGGGAGAGACCGGGGACGCGTCGGCGACGGCCAGCCGCACGGCCGGGCGGCCGCCCCGGTCGGGGACCTGGGAGACGGTCAGGGTGGCGCCGCCGCGGGCGTGCAGCAGGGCGTTGGTGGCCAGCTCGCAGGCGAGCAGTTCCGCCGTCTCGGTCAGCGGTGCCAGCGACCACTCGGACAGCGCCGACCGCAGGGCCCGCCGCGCGGCGTGCAGGGAGTCGGGGTCGCCGGACCGGATCGGCACCTGGATCCGCCGGCCGGCCTCGCCGTCGTGCCGGCCGCGCCGCATCACCAGCAGCGCCACGTCGTCCTCCTCCCCGGTGTAGGCGCTCATGGAACCGAGCACATGGTCCGCGAGGCCGTCCGGGTCCGCCGGCCCCCCGGCGACCGCGCCCAGCAGCCGCTCGCAGCCGTGCCCGATGTCCGTGGCGCGTGCCTCGACGAGTCCGTCCGTGCACAGCAGCAGTGTGGAACCGGACCGCAGCACCGTCTCCGAAGCGGGGTAACCGGGCTGCGAGCCGGGCGACGACAGGCCGAGCGGAAGCCCGCCCGGAACCTCCAGCCAGGCGCAGGTGCCGTCCGGGTGCCGCAGCACCGGCTCCAGATGACCGGCGCGGACGATCACCGTGTGCCCGGTGCGCGGGTCCGTCTGCACGAGGAGGCAGGTGGCGAAGCGGTCGGTGTCCATCTCCGTGAGGAAGGCGGAGGCCCGCGCGACGACCGTCGTGGCGGGGTGCCCCTCGGCCGCGTAGGCGCGCAGCGCGATGCGCAGCTGGCCCATCACCGCCGCCGCCGTCACGTCGTGGCCCTGCACGTCCCCGACGACGGCGACCACCCGCCCGTCCGGCAGCGTCAGCACGTCGTACCAGTCGCCGCCGATACCGCCCCGCGCGCTCGCCGGACGGTACCGGGTCGCGAAGGCCAGACCCGGGGTGCGCGGCGTGTGACCGGGCAGCATCGCGTTCTGCAGCCCGGCCGCCAGCTCGTGCTCCCGGTCGTACAGCAGCGCCCGCTGCAACGACTGCGCGACGACCTTGGCCAGGGCGTTGAGCACCGTCTGCTCGTCGTGCGTGAACGACGTCCTGCCGTCGTAGACGAGACCGAGCGCGCCGATGGGGGTGTCGTGGGCGATCAGCGGCTGGTACACGGCGGCCGAGGCGCGGGAGAGCTCCGGCAGGTACGGCAGCAGCGCCGGGTAGCGCCGGGCCATTTCCTCACGGTCGGTGAGGAACACCGGCTCGCGGGTCCGCACCGCCTCGGCCAGGGGCAGCGCCCGGTCCAGCGGCGACAGGTGGAAGTCCCGCACGAGCGCACGGCTCAGCCCGTTCGAGCCGATCAGATGCATCCGCCCGTTGTCGACCAGCCCCAGGACGACGCCCGACGCGCCCAGCCGCTGCAGCAGCCGGTCCGAGGTCAGCGCCTCGGCGACGTCGTCCACCGTGATGGTGGGCACGAGCACGTCGCTGAGATACGCGACGATGTCGGCCTGCCGGCGCCGGTCCTGCAGTGCCCGCCGCAGCTGCTCGGTCTGGTCGATGGCCCGCAGTTCCTGGCTGGCGTCCCGCACGATGCCGATGACCTGCACCGGACGCCGCCGGTCGTCGCAGACGACGTGCCCCTGGGTGTGCGTCCAGCGCAGCCGGCCGCCCGGGTGCCGGACCCGGAAGTACAGACTGAACGCGGAGCGCTCCCGCAGCGCCCGCTCCACCTGCTCCTCGACCGCGGGCAGCTCGGCCGGCAGCATGCGCGCGCCGAGCGCGCCGAGACTGCCGTCGAACTCGCCCGGCCCGAAACCCATCACGGCGAGGGCGGCGTCGTCGTAGTGCATCACACCGCTGGGCACGTCCCAGGTGAAGCTGCCCATGCCGTTGACGGCGAGGGCCACGTGCGCGGCGGCCCTTCGGCCCTCCCGCCCGGCGGGGCGGCCCCCGGAATGCTCCATCGCTGCCTCCCGGCAGGTCGCGCGCGCCTCGGTGCGCCCCTGCCGGGACGGCCGGGCGCCACCGGACCGGCGTGTTCTCCTCCCATTCTGCGCGTGAGCCGCCCCGCGCGCAGATCGCCCCCTTCACAGGAGCGCGATGCCCGGTGGTACGGCCGGCCGGGCGCTCCCGGAGGACACGCGACCGCCGCCGTCGTGCCCCCCGGGCGGGCGCCGGTCCCCGCCCGTGTCTCCGGGCGGGCGCCGGGTACCCGCCCGGCAGCCCCGACGGGAGGATCCCCCATGGCCGGACACATCACCTACCGCAGGATCTACGAGGAGCCGTCGCCGCAGGACGGCAAGCGGGTGCTCGTGGACCGCCTGTGGCCGCGCGGCGTGAGCAAGGAACGGGCCCGCCTGGACAGGTGGCTGAAGGAGGTCGCCCCCTCGACCGGTCTGCGCCACTGGTACCACCACGACCCCGGACGCTTCGCCGAGTTCCGCCGCCGCTACGTCGCCGAACTGGAGGACCCGCAGCACGAGGAGGCGGCCGAGGAACTGCGCGCCCTGGCGTCCGACGGCACGGTCACCCTGCTGACCGCCACCAAGGACGCCGACCACAGCGAGGCGGCCGTACTCGCCCAGTGGCTGGACGACCACGCGCACCGGACGTGACGTGCCCCGGTCGTGACGTGTTCCCGGACGTGACGCGCCCCGGTCCCGGCGGACCGGGGCCGGCCGGACGCCGTCGGCCGCTCAGGCCGGCTTCCTGACGGTGCAGTGCAGGGAGTCGTCGCGCACGTCGGCGACGATCGTGTCCCCGGGCTCCGCCTCGCCGCCGAGCAGCAGGTCGGCGACGCGGTTGTCCAGCTCCGTCTGGATGGTGCGGCGCAACGGACGGGCACCGAACTCCGGCTGGTGCCCGTGGGCGGTCAGCAGCTTTTTGGCGGCCTCGGTGACCTCCAGCCTCATGCCCTGCGCGTGCACCCGGTGCTCGCTCCGGTCCAGCAGATGATCGACGATCTTGCCCAGGTCGTCCTCGGACAGGCCGTGGAAGACGACGATGTCGTCGATGCGGTTGAGGAACTCCGGCAGGAACCTGCTCCGCAGTTCGTCCATCAGCTCGTCCTTGAGGCCGGACACGTCGCCCTGGTGGTCGAGGATGCGGCGCGCCCCGATGTTGGACGTCATGACGACGACACAGTGCCGGAAGTCGACGGTGCGGCCCTGCCCGTCGGTGAGGCGCCCGTCGTCGAGGATCTGCAGCAGCGTGTTGAAGACGTCGGGGTGCGCCTTCTCCACCTCGTCGAACAGGACGACGCTGTACGGCTGCCGGCGGACCTTCTCGGTGAGCTGCCCCGCCTCCTCGTAGCCGACGTACCCGGGAGGGGCGCCGACCAGGCGGGCGACGGTGTGCTTCTCCTGGAACTCGCTCATGTCGAACCGGATCATGCGGTCCTCCTCGCCGAACAGCAGCTCGGCGAGGGTCTTGGCCAGCTCCGTCTTGCCCACACCGGTGGGGCCGAGGAAGAGGAAGGAGCCCACGGGACGGTTCGGGTCGCCCATGCCGGCCCGGTTGCGGCGCACGGCCCGCGAGACGGCGGTGACCGCCTCGTCCTGGCCGACGATGCGCTCGTGCATCTCCTCCTCCAGCCTGAGGAGCCGCTCCTTCTCACTGGCGGTGAGCTGGGAGACCGGGATGCCCGTGCGACGGGAGACGACGTCCGCGACGTCGGCGGCGGTGACGGACACGACACCCTCACGGCGCTCCTCGACGCCCGCCAGCTCGCCCTCCGCCTCGGCGATCCGGCCCTTGAGCTCCGCGGCCCGCTCGTAGTCCTGCGCGGCCACGGCCTGGTCCTGCTCCCGCCGCAGCCGGGCGATCCGGTCCTCCAGACCGGCCACCTCGGTGGACCGGCCGGCACTGCGCAGCCGCACCCGCGCGCCCGCCTGGTCCATCACGTCGATCGCCTTGTCCGGCAGGAACCGGTCGGAGACGTAGCGGTCGGACAGCTCCGCCGCGGCCGCCAGCGCGCCGTCCGCGAACCGCACCTGGTGGTGGGCCTCGTACGTGTCGCGCAGCCCCTCCAGGATCTGCACCGTCTCCTCGACCGTCGGCTCGGGCACCGTCACCGGCTGGAACCGGCGCTCCAGCGCCGCGTCCTTCTCGACGTACTTGCGGTACTCGTCGATGGTCGTCGCGCCGACCACGTGCAACTCGCCGCGGGCGAGGGCCGGTTTGAGCATGTTTCCCGCGTCCATCGCCCCCTCGCCCGTGGCGCCGGCGCCCACCACGGTGTGCAGCTCGTCGATGAACAGGATGATCTCGCCCCGTGCCCGCTGGACGTCCTCGATGACCTTCTTCAGCCGCTCCTCGAACTGCCCCCGGTACTGCGCGCCCGCCACCATCCCGGACAGGTCCAGGGCGACGACCCGCTTGTCCTTCAGCGTGCCGGGGACCTCGCCGGCCACGATGCGCTGCGCCAGCCCCTCCACGATCGCCGTCTTGCCCACGCCGGGCTCCCCGATGAGCACGGGGTTGTTCTTGGACCGCCGCGACAGGATCTCGACGGTCTCCTCGATCTCCTCGGCGCGTCCGACGACGGGGTCGAGCCTCCCCGCCCTCGCCTCCTCGGTCAGGTCCCGGCCGAACTCGTCCAGCGTCGTCGCGGGCTGCTTCGGCTCGGCCGGCCGTCCCTCGGCGCGGGCCGCCCGCTCGGTGAGGCCGGCCAGCCTCCGCACGTCCTCGCCCCCGGCCTTCAGCAGCCGGGCGGCCCCCGTGTCGGCGCCGTCCAGCAGCGCGCCGAGGATGTGCTCCGGCCCGATGTAGGACACCCCGGCCGCCTGGGAGCGGGCGTAGGCGGTGGTGAGGGTGCGCTTGGCGGCCGGGGTGAGGCCCGGCTCGGCGGACGGCTCGCCCGACTCGCGGGGCAGCACCGCCGCGATCCGGGAGGCGAGCGCGTCGGGGTCCGCGCCCGCCTGCGCGAGCAGCCCCCGCGCCGGGTCGACCTTCGTGGCCGCCCACAGCAGGTGCTCGGTGTCCAGGTCGGACGTCCCGTCCTCCAGTGCGCGCCGGGCCGCCAGATCGAGGAGTTCCTGCGCGGACTCGGTCAGCAGCCGTCCGATCGGCACCCGCTGCACCGCCGGCGGCGACGACGCGGGCGACATGCCGAAGAACCGGTTGAAGAGCTCACTGAACGGGTCGGGCGAGCCGAAATCGAAGGACGACATCGACATGACAGCTCCAGACGCGGCGAAGGGGGACTCCCACCGAAACGCGTCCCCCGAGACCCCGCAAGCGGAGCGGCCCGCGGGCCCCGCCGTGCCGTCCCCGCCAGCCGCGACCGGGGCGGCACCCGGCCGGCGGTCACCCGATGGCCCAGGCCCGGACGACCGGGCACCGTCCGGAACGGTATACATCGACCATATGGCGTTCTCGCCATGTTCCAGGTGCCCCGGGGGCCGGGCACCGGCATCGCGATCGTTCCCGGAAGCGCTCTCCGGCGGCACACGACGGACCACCGGGACGGCGACCGGCCCCCTCCGTGGGCGGAAGACGAGGAGAAGTACGGATGACGGTGAAGAAGGACGCGAAAGGGTCCTCGTCGAAGCGGGACGGAGGGAAGGGAAAGGGGAAGGAGAAGGCGGCGAAGTCCTCGGACGGAGGAGGGGCGGTCCGCAGCGCGTCGGCCCCGGGCACCGAGACCTGGCTCTCCTCCCTGATGCTCTCCCCGCGCGAGACCGAGAAACTGGTCGTCTACCAGGTCGCCGAGCTGGCCCGGCGGCGACTGAGCCGGGGCACCAGGCTGAACTTCCCCGAGGCGATCGCGCTGATCTGCGAGGCGCTGATGGAGGCCGCCCGGGACGGCAGGACCGTCGCCGAGGCGATCGAGGCGGGCAAACAGGTCCTGACCCGGGACGACGTCATGCCCGAGGTGCCCGACATGGTCACCCTGGTGCAGGTCGAGGCCACCTTCAAGACGGGGACCCAGCTGGTCTCGGTACCCCACCCCATCCCGTGACACCCCGATCCCGCACACCCTCTCCCGCGCCCCGTCGTCCCGTGGCCCCCGGCCCCGTGACACCCCGCCCACCGGGCGCACCCGCCTGTACCGAGGCCGGATCCCCAGCCGGGCCGGCGACCCCTTTGTGGAGGCCCTTGTGAACGTCCCTGGCGAATGGCTGCTCTCCGACGAGCCCGTGGAGATCAACACCGGCCGGCGCACCGTGCGGACGAAGGTCCGCAACACCGGGGACCGCCCCGTACAGGTCGGTTCCCACTTCCACTTCTTCGAAGTCAACCGGGCGCTGGAGTTCGACCGGACGCAGGCGCTGGGGATGCGGCTGAACGTGCCCGCCGGCCAGGCGATCCGCTTCGAGCCGGGGGACGAACGGGACGTCGAACTCGTCGAGTTCGGCGGCACGCGACGGGTGACCGGCTTCAACGGACTGGTCGACGGGGCGGTCACGGCCCGCCGGACCGTCGAGCGGGCACAGGCGCGCGCGGCGGAACACGGGTTCACCGGTGAGGGCGGCCCGGGGGCGAAGCGCTCCGGAACCGTTTCCGACGAGGTGGCGGAGGGCGGGCGATGACCTCGATCCCGAGGCGGACCTACGCCTCCCTGTACGGGCCGACCACCGGCGACCGGTTCCGCCTGGCCGACACCGACCTCATCGCCCAGGTGGAGCGCAGCCTGCTGGTGCCGGGGGAGGAGGTCGTCTACGGCGGGGGCAAGACGGCCCGGGACGGCATGGGCCAGGCCCCGGGCCTGCGCAACGCCGACGGCGTCCTGGACATGGTGATCACCGCGGCGGTCGTCATGGACCCCGTGCTGGGCATCGTCAAGGCCGACATCGGCATCAGGGACGGCCGGATCGCGGGGATCGGCAAGGCCGGCAACCCCGGTGTGCAGGACGGTGTGGACCCCGCTCTGGTGGTCGGCCCGGGCACCGAGGTGATCTCCGGCGAGGGACTGGTGGCCACCGCCGGCGCGATCGACGCGCACGTGCACTTCCTCACCCCGGCACAGGTACCGCACGCGCTGTCCAACGGGATCACCACGCTCATCGGCGGAGGCACCGGCCCGGCGGACGGGTCCCGGGGCACGACCTGCACCCCGGGGCCGTGGAACATCGCCCGGATGCTGGAGTCCACCGCGACGCTGCCGGTGAACATCGGCCTGCTCGCCAAGGGCAACAGCAGCGGACCGCCGGCGCTGCGCGAACAACTGGAAGCGGGCACCTGCGGGTTGAAGGTGCACGAGGACTGGGGCGCCACCGCCTCGGTCATCGACTGCGCGCTGGGCGTCGCCGACGAGTACGACGTGCAGGTCGCCATCCACACCGACTCCCTCAACGAGTGCGGCTACCTCGCCGACACCATCGACGCGATCGACGGACGGACGATCCACACGTACCACACCGAAGGGGCCGGCGGCGGGCACGCGCCGGACATCATGGCGATCGCCGCGCTGCCCCACGTGCTGCCGTCCTCCACGAACCCGACCCGGCCGTACACCGTCGACACCAGCGACAACCTCTTCTACATGACGATGGTGACCCACCACCTCAACCCGCAGAACCCCGAGGACGTGGCCTTCGCCCAGTCCCGCATCCGCGGGGAGACCCAGGCGGCCGAGGACGTCCTGCAGGACAGGGGAGTGCTGTCCATGTTCTCCTCGGACTCGCAGGCCATGGGGCGCATCGGGGACACCGTGACCACGGCATGGCGCACCGCGGACAAGATGAAACGCCAGACCGGCAAGCTCGAGGGCGACCCCGCGGAACACGACAACAACCGGATCCTGCGGTACCTGGCCAAGTACACGATCAACCCCGCCCTCACCCACGGCGTCGGGCACCTGATCGGCTCCCTGGAGCCCGGCAAGGTCGCCGACATCGTCCTGTGGCCGACCAACACCTTCGGGGTCAAGCCGAAGTACGTCATCAAGGGCGGCATGGTCGCCTGGGGCACCATGGGCGACCCGAACGCCTCCATCCCCACCCCGGAGCCGGTCATGCTGCGCCCCATGTTCGGCGCCGAGGGCAAGGCCGTCGGACGCACCTCGATGACGTTCATGTCCAAGGCGGCGGTCGACGCGGGCGTCCCCGACCGGCTCGGCCTGGACCGGTGGGTGGAACCGGTGCGCGGCTGCCGCACCGTGGGCAAGCAGCACATGGTCCGCAACGACGCGACACCGGAGATCCGCATCGACCCCGAGACCTACCAGGTGTACGTCGACGGGCAGTTGGCCACGGTGGACCCGGCCGACCGGGTGGCGATGTCCCAGCTCTACTACATCGTCTGATGACCGGCCCGCAGACCCCTTCGTCCGGGACGGCCCCGGTACGCGCCGCGCCCGGCCGCCGCCCGCACGACGACGGGCTGCGGGCGTTCCTCGGCAGCCTCCAACTGGCCGACTCCGCCTTCCCCAGCGGCCGTTACACCCTCTCCCACGGACTGGAGGCGTTCGTCCAGGCCGGACTGGTCGACCGCTCGACCCCGCCGCAGACGCTGGCGGACCTGCTGGCCGACCAGGTCCGCCACGGGATCGGCCCCTCCGACGGGACGGCACTGGCCTGCGCGCACCGCGCCGCAGGCGAGGCGGACGCGACGGCGCGGGCCGGACGGGTGGACACCCGGCTGAGCGAGGTCAAACTGCCGCGGGAGGTACGGGAGAGCTCGGTGCGCACCGGCCGGGCACTGCTGGCCACCGCCACCGCGGCCTTCGGTGACGGGACGGTCGCCGCGTACGCCCGACAGGTGCGGTCCGGCCGCCGGCCCGGCAACGCCGCGGTCGTGCTCGGCCTGGTCACCGCCTCCCTCGGCATCAGCCGCGAACACGCCGTCGCCGGGGAGCTGTACTCCTTCGCCTCCGGCTGGCTCACCGCCGCGGTCCGCCTCGCCGTCATCGACCACCGCGCCGCCCAGGCCCTGCTCCACAGGGTCGCACCCGTCCTGGCGGAGACGGCCCGCGCCTCGTGCACGGCGGGCGTCGACGACATCACCGCCTGCACCCCGTTGATCGACATCATGAGCATGCGCCACGAACGCGCGTCCCTGCGCCTCTTCATGAGCTGACCGGACACCTGCCGCGAACCCGCCAGGAGGAACTCCATGGGGCACTCCCACCCCCACCCCCACCCTCACGACGACGCTTTTGCCGCCGGGCAGGACATGCCCCGGCTGGGCGGCAGCGTGCCGAGGGTCGGCATCGGCGGCCCGGTCGGATCGGGGAAGACCGCGCTCATCGAAGCGCTCGTCCCCAAGCTCCTCGCGAAGGGCCGTTCCCCCGTCGTGGTCACCAACGACATCTTCACCCAGGAGGACGCCGAGCACGTCCGCTCGACGCTGGCCGGCGTCCTGGACCCCGCCCGGGTGGTGGGAGTGGAGACGGGCTCCTGCCCGCACACCGCGGTACGCGACGACCCGACCATGAACCTCGACGCCACCGAGGAGCTCACCGCGCGTTTCCCCGACGCGGACCTGGTCCTGCTCGAGTCCGGCGGCGACAACCTGACGCTGACCTACAGTCCGGCACTGGCCGACTTCTTCGTCTTCGTCATCGACGTCGGCGAGGGGGACAAGATCCCCCGCAAGCGCGGTCCCGGAGTCACCCACTCCGATCTGCTGGTCATCAACAAGATCGACATCGCTTCCTACGTACGGGCGGACCTCGCGGTGATGGACCGGGACGCCCGCGCCGTCCGTGAGGGCCGTCCGATCGTGTTCACCGACTGCTTCGGCGGCACCGGCCTGGACGAGGTCGCCGAGCACATCTGTACGGCCGCCCCGCGCGGCTCCGGTCCGTCCGGGCACTCGGGCCCGACCCGGTGAGCCCTCCCGCGGTGACGGCGAGACCGGAGCGCCGGGACGAGGCGTGGTACACCCCGGCACACCTGCCCGAAGCGGTGAAGGCGTTCGCCACCCCCCTGGCCGGCGCGGCGGCGGGCCGCGCGGGCAAGACGGGGCTGCTCGAACTCGACCTGGCACCGGTCGCCGGGGCCACCAGGATCGTGGGGCAGTACCACCAGGCCCCGCTGTACATCTTCCAGCCGATCCACCTGGACCCCCACCGGCCGGACATGGCCTTCGTCTACCTGCAGCAGGCCGGCGACGGGCTGGTGCAGGGGGACCGCTACCGCATCGACGTCCGGGCGGCGGCCGGGTCAGCCGTCCACCTCACCACCCAGACCGCCACCAAGATCTACGGCATGCGCGCCGACCTGGCCACCCAGCTCGTCCACCTGGACGCGGGCCCCGACGCGGTCCTGGAGTACCTGCCCGGCCCCGTCATCCCCTTCAGGGGCTCCCGCTTCTTCGGCCGGACCTGTCTGACCGCCGACCCCAGCGCCACGGTGATCCTCGGCGAGATCCTCCTGCCGGGCCGGGTCGCCTTCGGCGAGTGCCACGACTACGACCTCTACTGGTCCGAGGTGCGGGTACGCGAACCCGGCGGGAAACCCCTGTTCCGCGACGTGCTGAACCTCGTCCCGGCCACCGCGCCGCCCGCGTCGCCGGGCCGCCTCGGTCCTCACCGCGTACACGCCGCGCTCCACGTGCTCACCCGGCGGGAGGAACCCTCCGGCCTCTGCGCCGCGGTCGGTTCCGCCCTCGGAGCCCACCCCGGCGTCCTCGCCGGGGCGAGCGAGCTGCCCGGTGGCTGCGGAATCACCGTCCGTTTCCTCGGCCCGGCGTCCACCGCCGTCGCCGCCGCCCTGGGCGCGGTGTGGGACACGGTCCGCCTCCGCCTCCTCGGGGCCCCCGCCCCCGACCTGCGCAAGGGGTGACGGCGGCCCGGGCCCGGCGGGACCGGGCGGGCCGCCCGGCCGCTCACCGGCTGGTGTATCCGCCGTCGACCACGAACTCCGAGCCCGTCGAGGCACAGCGGCTGTCCGGCGAGCCGGACCACCTGATCCGGATGGTCAGCGCCGACCTGGCGTCCTGCCGGCGCCTCCACGAGCCGGTGCTCATCCATCTGCCGGGCGTGCGGAGCCTCGACCCGGCCATCGTGACGAAGCAGGCCGTCCCGCCCCGGCCCCTGCCCGAGCGGCCGCCGAGCGAGGTACCACCGCCGGCCTCCCTCACCTGAACGCACCGGGAGTCATCCGCCGCCCCCGTACGTCGCCGGGCCGGACGCGGCCGTAGCCTGCGGCCCATGAACGCCGACACCCCGGGCATCCCCGACGCCCCCGGCCCAGGCTCGGGCCCCGTACAGCCGACGGCACACCCGTCGCCGCTGCCTGCGCCCGACCTGACCGTCGACGGCACCGGCCTGCTCTGCGTCACCCTGCTGCTCCGCCTGCGCGAGCGGATCGACGCCGAGCCGCCCGGCACCGTCGTCCACGTCATCGCCACCGATCCCGCCGCACCGCTCGACCTGCCCGCCTGGTGCCACATGACCGGCCACACCTACCTCGGCCCCGTCCCCGGCGAACAGCCGGTGTACGCCCTGCGGCTCACCGCCGGCGCCCGCCCCACCCGCCCGGACGCACCGTGGCACCCGGCCGGACCGGGACCGGACGGACCCGGACACCGGTGAGAGACCTTTGGTGCCCCCGTCGGGCGCGTACCCGCCGGCCGGGCACCGGCCGCGCCGGCCCCCGGGTCAGTCGAAGAGCGCGACGACTCCGTTCACCCAGACCGCCAGGAACGCGAGGACCCCCACCAGACAGCCCACGCCCGCCAGCACCCCCTTCACCGACGGCGGCCCGGAGGGCTCCTCGGCACCCTCCTCCGGGCCGTCCCGGTAGGAGGCGGGGTCGTCCCAGTCGACGGGACGCCCCAGCGCCTCGGCGCAGGCGGTGCGCACCGCCACCAGCTGCCCCCGCGCGAAGGCGGTGGCGGCCATCGCCTCGGGACCGCGCCAGGCGAGAGCCCGCATCCGCCGCCCGGCGGACCCGTACCGCGCCTCGAAGGCGGCGGTCTCGCCGGCGTCGCGGTCCTCCTCGAGGTACATCCAGCGCCCGGCCTCGGCGGCGTCGCCGTAGAGCCGGTACACCTCGGCCAGACGCCGGCGGAGCGTCAGGTCCCGGGGGAAGGACGAGACGAGGCCGCGCAGCCGCTGACGCGCGACCGGAATCCGGCCGGCGGCCAGGTCCGCGTCGACTCGGGCAAGGGTCTCGTCCACAGGCATGAACGCATGATCGAACACCGTGCCGGTCCGCGTCGAACCGGTTTCGCCGCAGCCCGCCCTCCCCGCTCGCACCTCCCGCCCGGCGCGCCGTGGTGGGCCGTCCGGGCGATGCGCGGGACGGACCTGTGTCACCGGCGCCCCTGCGGTGACCCGGCGCCTACGCTCGCCGCGTCCACGGGCGCCCCCGGTCCGACGACGCCCCCGCACCTCAGGGAGTTGTATGGGTTCCACAACACCGCAGCGGCACGGCACCCCACACCCCACGGGCTCCGTGCGGAGCACCGTGAAGCTGCTGCGCCACGGCAGGCTGTGGATCACTCCGGGAGTGCTCAGCGCCCTGGTCGCCCTGGTCCTCTCCCTGCTGTACATGGGCGGCATCCTCACGCCGGAGGGCAGTCTGCACCGGCTGCCGGTCGCCCTCGTGAACCAGGACTCGGGCAAGCCGCTGCCCGGACAGCGGCAGAACCTCGGCGCACAGCTCGGCGACCGGATCGTCTCCTCCACGCCGCCCGGCGACGTGGAGTGGCGCCGGCTCGGCCACGGAGCGGCCCTCGACCAGCTGGCCTCCGGGAAGATCTACGGGGCCCTGGTCGTCCCCGCCGGCTTCACCGACACCGTGCGTTCGCTGTCCGGCGCGCAGGCCACCCGGCCGACCCTGACCGTGCTCACCAACCCAGGAATGGGCAGCCTCGGTTCGTCGATGGCGTCACGGATCACTCAACAGGCCGCCCACCAGGCCTCCCTCGCCCTCGGCAAGCAGCTCTCCTCATCGTCCGAGTTCGCCGGAGCCGACGCCACGGCCCGTCTGCTGCTCACCG
Organism: Streptomyces sp. NPDC006384; assembly: GCF_042870695.1. Lineage (NCBI taxonomy): Bacteria > Bacillati > Actinomycetota > Actinomycetes > Kitasatosporales > Streptomycetaceae > Streptomyces > Streptomyces sp. NPDC006384. Next base: position 107,503 of record NZ_JBIAHR010000001.1, on the reverse strand, counting down.
ACCCCGTCGCGGTGAAGACCGAGCCCGGCCACCCCATCGGAACGCACAGCGGCATGGGGCTGAGCGCCTTCTACTACGTACTGCTGCTCGTCCTCGCCGGCTTCCTGGGCGGAAACATCATCCACAACGGCGTCGACACGGCACTCGGTTACGCCGACGCGGAGATCGGCCCCTGGCACTCCCGGCACCCCACGGTGCCGATCAGCCGCACACAGACGCTGCTGCTCAAGATGGTCATGACGGCGGTGCTGTCCGTGCCCGTCACCGCGCTGGTCATGCTCGCCTGCATCGCCGTCCTGGGCATGGACGCGTCCCACCTGCCCCTGCTGGCGCTGTTCTCCTACTGCTCCTGCCTGAGCGTGGGCCTCGGCGTGCAGGCCATCAACGCGGCGTTCGCCAGCATCGGCCAGATCGTGTCGATGTTCGTCTTCATCGCCCTGGCCCTGCCCTCCTCCGGAGCGACCGTCCCCCTGGAGGCCGTGCCCGGCTTCTACCGCTTCCTCGGCGTCTTCGAACCGATGCGGCAACTCGTCTCCGGCGTCCGGGCGATCCTGTACTTCGACGCCCGCGGCGACGCCGGCCTCGTCCGCGCCTGGATCATGATCGCGGTCGGTGTCGCCGCCGCCCTCGTCTTCGGCTTCCTCATGACCCGCTACTACGACCGCAAGGGCCTGCACCGGATGGTGCCCCGCCCGGAATGACCACGACCACGGCGCGCGCCACCCCGGACCCCCGAGCGGGCGCCGGAACCGCCCCCGCGTGTCACGGCACGCGCGCCGGGCACCGGAGGACGATGACGACGGGGTCCCCGGGATGCCCCGGGCAGACAGGGAACCGGGCAACAGAGAACCGGGCAACACGGGACCGGGCAGACACGGAACCGGCCGGACAGGGAGAGCACGTGGACCAGCGGGCCGCACGGGAGACGACCGCGCCGACGGACGGACCGGCCACGGCCGGCACCCGCCCCCGCAGTCGCGGCCACGACCGGGAGGCGAGGACGACGGACACCCGGCGGCGCGTCCCCCGCACCGACGCCGTGCTGCGGGACCCGGGACTCGCCGAGGCGGTACGGCGGCTCGGCCCCGAGACGGTGAAGACGGCCGTCCGGCAGGCCCAGGAACAGGCCCGTGCGGGAACGGTCCCGCCCGAGGACGTGGCGGACACGGCCCTCGCCCTGCTGCCGTCCACGGCCGGCGGACTGCGGCCGGTCGTCAACGCCACCGGCGTGCTCCTGCACACCAACCTCGGCCGGGCCCCGCTGTCCCCGGCCGCCCGGCGCGCGGTGCAGGAGGCCGCCGGACCCACCGACGTCGAACTCGACCTGACCACCGGCGCACGCGCCCGCCGGGGACGCACCGCGCTCGCCGCCCTGCGCGCCCGGGTGCCCTCGGCCCGCGCCGCGCACGTCGTCAACAATGGCGCCGCCGCACTGGTCCTGGCCGCCACCGCGCTCGCCGCCGGCCGCGAGATCGTCATCAGCCGCGGGGAGATGGTGGAGATCGGCGACGGATTCCGCCTGCCCGACCTGCTGGTGTCGACCGGGGCACGGCTCCGCGAGGTCGGCACCACCAACCGCACCACCGTCGCCGACTACGCGGGCGCCCTCGGCCCCGACACCGGCTTCGTCCTGAAGGTCCACCCCTCCAACTTCCGCATCACCGGCTTCACCCGCGCCGCCGGCACCGCCGAACTCGCCGCGCTGGGCGTCCCGGTCGTCGTCGACATCGGCTCCGGGCTGCTCGCCCCCCACCCGCTGCTGCCCGGGGAACCCGACGCCGAGAGCCAGCTGAGGGCCGGCGCCTCCCTCGTGACGGCCAGCGGCGACAAACTCCTCGGCGGCCCCCAGTGCGGACTGCTCCTCGGCGACGACACCCTCGTACGCACCCTGTCCCGGCACCCCCTCGCCCGCGCCCTGCGCGTGGACAAACTGACCCTCGCCGCCCTGCAGGCCACCCTGACCGGCCCCGGCACACCCACCGCCGACGCCCTCGACGCCGACCCGGCGCTCCTCACGCGCCGCGCCGAACGGCTGGCCGCCGAGCTGAGCGCCGCCGGTGTCGACGCGCGGGCCGTCGCCAGCGAGGCGACGGTGGGCGGCGGCGGCGCCCCCGGCGTCACCCTGCCCAGCGCCGCCGTGTCCCTGCCGGAGCCGTACGCCGGCGCGCTGCGCACTGGCCGGACCCCCGTGGTGGGACGCCTGGAACGCGGCCGGTGCCTGCTCGACCTGCGCGCCGTGCCCCCCGAGGACGACGGACGGCTGGCCCAGGCGGTGCGGGCCGCCGCGGCGGAGAGGCGGACGGCATGCGGGTAGTGGCCACCGCCGGTCACGTCGACCACGGCAAGTCCGCCCTGGTGCGGGCGCTGACGGGCATGGAACCCGACCGCCACGAGGAGGAACGCCGCCGCGGGCTCACCCTCGACCTCGGGTTCGTGTGGACCCGGACCGAGGAGGGCGAGGACCTGGCCTTCGTGGACGTCCCCGGACACGAACGGTTCGTCGCCACCATGCTGGCCGGCGTCGGACCGGTGCCCGCGGTGCTCTTCGTGGTCGCCGCCGACCAGGGCTGGCAGCGGCAGTCGCAGGAACACCTCGCGATCCTCGACGCCCTCGGCGTCCGGCACGCCGTCCTCGCCGTCACCCGCAGCGACCTCGCCGACCCCGGACCCGTACGGGCCGACGCCGCCGAACGCCTCGCCGCGACCTCCCTCGGCAAGGTGCCGTCCGTCGCGGTGAGTGCCGTCACCGGCGCCGGACTCGGCGAACTGCGCCGGGAACTGGCCCGTCTCACCCGGTCGCTGCCCGTGCCGCCCGCCGACGCCGACGTACGGCTGTGGCTCGACCGCGCCTTCACCGTGCGCGGACGCGGCACGGTCGTCACCGGCACGCTCGGCGCGGGCACCCTGCGCGTCGGCGACCGGCTGCTGACCGGGGACGGCACGACCGGGCTGCGGGTACGCGGACTGCAGTGCCTGCACGAGGACCGGGCCGCCGTGAGCGCGGTGGCCCGCGTCGCGGTCCAGGTCCACGGAGCCGCCGACGGCACCCTGCACCGGGGCCAGGTCCTGCTCGCACCGGACCGCTGGCTGCTCACCGCGCTCACCGACGTCCGCGTCACCGGGGAACCGGCCGCCGCACTGCCCCGTACGTCCACCCTGCACATCGGGACGGCCGCGGTGCCGGCGACCGTCCGCCCGCTGGGCGAGGACACGGCCAGGCTCACCCTCGCCCGCCCCCTGCCCCTGCGCGTCGGCGACCGCGCCGTCCTGCGCGAACCGGGCGGCACCCGCGTGCCCTGCGCGGTCACCGTCCTCGACGTACGCCCGCCGCGCCTGACCCGGCGCGGAGCGGGCCGCGCCCGCGCCGGGGAACTGGCCACGATGACCGGACACCCGGACGGCACCGCCGAACTGCGCCGGCGCCGCCTCGTACGACGCGGCGAACTGCTCGCGATGGGCGTGCCCCCGCCCGCCGAACCCGTCGCCGGGGACTGGCTGGCCGACGCCGGCCACTGGGCACGGCTGCGCGCCCGCCTCGCCGAGGAGGTCGAGCGGCACGCCCGCCGGCACCCGACGGACCCGGGCCTGCCCACCGAGGCCGCGCGCCACCTGCTCGGCCTCCCCGACCGGCTGCTGGTCGACGCCCTCGCCCGGACACCGGGCCCCACCGCACTCCGCCACCGCCGGGGACGCCTCTACGGCCCGGACACCCGCCCCACCCTGCCACCGCCCCTGCGCGCGGCCGTCGACGCCGTACGCCGGGACCTGACCCGCGCGCCCTTCCGCGCGCCCGAGGCGGACCGGCTGGCGGAACTCGGGCTCACCCGCAAGGCGCTGGCCGCGGCCGTCGCCGCCGGAGCACTCCTGCGGATCGGCGACTTCCTCGTGCTGCTGCCGGGCGCGGACACCGAGGCCGCCGAGATCCTGGCCCGCCTGCCGCAGCCGTTCACCCTCAGCGAGGCCCGCCGCGCCCTGGACACGACGCGCAGGGTGGCCGTACCCCTGCTGGAGCACCTGGACGCGCGAGGACTGACGGAGCGGGTCGACGACCGGCACCGGCGCTGCCGGCCCGCCGGCCGGGGGACGGGCGGCGCGGCCCTTTGTTAAAGTGCGCCGATGTCAGTGATCAGACAATTCCAGGTCACCTTCGACTGTGCGGAACCGGAGCGCGTCGCCCGCTTCTGGTGCGAGGTACTGGGGTACGTCCTCCCGTCACCGCCGGAAGGCTTCGCCTCCTGGGACGACTACGACCGCTCCCGGCCGCCGGAGAAGCGGGGCGCGTGGTTCGCCTGCAGCGACCCCTCGGGCGTGGGACCGCGGCTGTTCTTCCAGCGCGTCCCCGAGGGCAAGACCGTCAAGAACCGGGTGCATCTCGACGTGCGCGTCGGCACGGGGCTCACCGGCCAGGAGCGCCTGGCCGCGCTCGAGGCCGAATGCGCACGGCTCGTCGCGCTCGGCGCGGTGCACGTGCGCACCCTCTTCGCCGACGAGGAGAACGAGTCCTGCATCGTCATGCAGGACGTCGAGGGCAACGAGTTCTGCCTCGACTGACACATCCGCCGGGACGGCGAGGAGACGGGTACCGCACAAATGGCATGAGTGGGACATACCCGGCGTGGAACTCCGTTCCCGACCCTCACAGAACGGAGCAGCCGTGATCATCAAGAAGATGCACGACATGGGCATCCGCAGCGAACACGCCTACCTCGCCGGTGTCGCCTCCATCGGCCTCAGCGTCGTCTCCTGGATGTGCAGCCTCAAGGCCGAACCCCAGGGCGTCGACCGCGCCGACCGCTGGGGCATCTTCGTCGGCGAATGGGCCCCCACCTTCATCGGCCTCGGCCTCGCCCTCTCCCACTACGAACAGCAGGAAGGCACCCTCACCGGTTCCCTCCACAAGACGAGCTGACGACACGGGTGCCCGCTCCGTCACGGGGCGGGCACCCGCAGGGCGATGGCCGAGCGGCCGCGAACGAGCCCCCGGAGACAAGCCGGCTCTACGAGCACAGCCACGTCCTCGGCCGCCGCAGTCCGACCTGCTTCACGCTGCTGCGGACCGCCCGCGTCCTCGGCGTGCCCCTGCGGGACCTGGCCGGCTGACGGGGCGACCGCGGGCGTTCAGCAGTCATCGGCCATCACTTTCGTGGCGTGCAGACGGGTCAGCCGTGCCGTCTCGTCGTCGCGGAAGGCGGCCACCTCGCGGCAGCGCTGGCTCATCACGAACTCGCCGAGCGGCAGGCACAGGTCCATGCGCTGGATGCACACACCGACCATGAACGGGCCGTCCACGGCACGGTACAGACGGACTCCGTAGTAGCCCTCCTGGCAGTCGTCCGGGTTGTTGAACCGGCAGTCGGTGCACGTCTCGGGCAAGCGCACAGGCCTGATGCTCTTCGCGTACAGCGTGCGTCCGTCCGGCAGGCGGTACCGCAGCCGCTGATCGGATGCCCCGGCCGTGATGATGCGGCGGACCGGCACGGCACCCAGGTGGTCGACGACCTCCTGCATGGCGTCCAAGGAGGCGCCCCCGTCCTCGAGCGACACGAGCATCCGGACGACGACGGGGCGGCCGTGACGCTCGATGATGCGGAGTACACGGCCGACGTGGTCACGGTCGGGGACCACGATGTTCGCGGACACCTTGATGCCGTGCGCGGTCGCCGCCTCGATCGTCGCGTCGAGGGCGGCCAGTTTGCGCTCAGCGAGCTTCGGGGAGGACAGCCCCGGTGCCTGTACCGCGGCGAGCTCGGCCGGGGTGGTGCCGAAGACGCTGAGGTTGATCCGGTCGAGGCCGGCCGCAGCGCAGTCGGCCATGACGCCGGCGCCGTTCTCGCCGTTCGAGGTGAGGCCGACCGTGAGCCCGAGGCGGCGGGCGATGGTGATCAGACCGGGCAGGTCGGGGTGCAGCGTGGGTTCCCCGCCGGTGAAGTGCACCTCGGTGGTCGGGAGGCTGCCGCGGACGGCGGCGAGGGCCAGGGCGAAGTCGGCGTCGGCGGGGATCCGGGCGGGCAGGAAGCCGGCGCCGTTGGTGCGGAGGTAGAGGGAGACCCGGCCGGAGCGACCCGGTGAGCCGGTGAACCGGTCGGCGGGGCGGCCGGTGTTGTCGGTGGCTACGGGTGTCCCCTCGTTGTGGCAGAACGAGCAGGCGAGCCCGCACGCGTCGATGATCTTCACGCGGAGTGTGCGGTCCGGTTTCACCTCCACCGGTACGGTGCTCAGGTCGTGCATGGGTGTCCCCTCTCCGAACCGGCCGGGACACGGTGCCCTGGCCGGGATCAACTGGTGTCGGCCTACTCGAAGCGCAGGTCGGCGATGGAGTCCAGGTCGATGCCGTACAGGCTGTAGACCTTCGTGGTGTTGACCGACGTGAGCTGGTAGCGGTCGATGCCCAGGGCAGCGACGGCCTCCCATACCTGGGCTTCGGTGTCGGCCTCGATCTCCAGGTACGGCGGGATACGCGGCCACTCGTCGACTTCGAGGCGGACAGCGCCGAGGGTGTAGGAGGCGCGTCGGTTCTCCTGGTAGCTGCGCGGCGTCAGGCCGGTCAGGCGCAGGAGCGCGGCGGTCTCCTCGAAGCTGTCGACGGTGATCTCGGTTTCGTGTGTGCCGTCCACGGCGTCCGTGCGGATCTCCTTGACGCACAGGGTGATGCCGGCCCCGGTGTCGCGCAGTCGTACCCACCGGCCGGGGACGGCCGGGATGGTGTCGTACACGTAGCGGCGCATCAGGCGTGATCCGGTCTGCTGTACGCCGCCCGCGTCGAGGATGCGCTGGGCCGTCTTGTCGGGGTCGATGCCGAGGGCCTTCACCTCGAACTCGATTCCTGCCATGGGTCGGGTCTCCGATCATCGGGGGCTGCTGTGGTGTCAACGACCGTGCGGCACAGGGGACTGCGGTGGATGAGCGGCCCGCCCCCGCGGGGGACGGAGACGGGCCGCTGGTCACCAGCGCGATCGGCGACACGGGGACGCGCTGGTGACGGCTGGCCCCGCCGGCGTCAGCGGGAGTCATACGGGCGGCGGTTCCCAACTCGGGTACGGGGAGCTGATCGTCCGGGCCACTGCCCGGATCTCGTCGGCCACCTCGGCCGTGGCAGTGCACCGGAAACCGAGGTTCACCGGGGGGCTCCTGCTCAGTTGTGCGGATGCCGCCGCATCACCACGTTGGCGTCCGTCACGGCTGCGAGGTCTCCTCGCTCCCGGGCTGCCTCGCGATGTCGGTCCGCCTCGTTGCACACCGGGCAGTGGGCGACGGGCGCCGGCGGGTCCAGCGGCATACCCAGGTACACCGGCGGGCTCATGGTCCGGGTGCGTTCCGTCATCGGGGGTCCTTCGTGAGCTGGACCAGGACGCGTCCCACCTCGCAGCGGCTCCGCTCGCCGGGCGGCGGGGTCTCCCGGCAGTCGGCGCAGCCCGGGGCGTGCTCGAACAGGGCATGAAGGGCGCGGGTGGTGAGATGCGGGCGGCAGGCCCGTGGCCACCACCGCCCGTCCGGGCCGGACCGCTCGCCGAGGTCGACGGCCGTCTCAGCGGTCAGCCGCTCGGTGCACCAGACGCAGACCGCACCGCGGGTCTGGTCGGCAGTGAGCACATCGACCGCGGGCAGTCCCAGCACACCGAGTACGGCAGACGGGCTTTGCCGGATGGTCTCGGTCATCGTGCGGCTCCCGCCTTCGCGCGGCAGCCGCACGAGACGACGGTCCACACCCGGTTGCCGACCGAGCGCTGGACACTGTCCACCGCGGAGAGAATCCGCGCGACGGCGCCGCAGTACTGGCACGCGAGGCCGTGTAGCCGCGCGACGCTCACTGGCCCGTCCACCCGGAGCAACCCGGCGCACTGGCTCATCCCCGTCTCCCATCTGCCTGCCTGCCTGCTTGCTGCGGACAGACAGATGATGGGCTGCTGCAAGGGGCCCAAGGGATACACGAAGTATCCCCTCAGACGGCGCCGATCCACTCGGTGAAGCTGGTGAGAGACTCGGCATCCGCCCGCTTCAGTCGGCGGATCGTGGCTGCTGACTCTCGGGCCCAGGGGTGCTCACGGGTGTGCTGCGGCGCGATGAGCCTGGCCACCTTCAGCGACTCGAACGCATCGTCCGGCCGGCCGGCCCACACCTGCGCCCGGGCCAGTTCGATCCAGAACCCGGATTGCCGCTCGGCCGGGAGAGACTCGGGCGGGGCCCACTCGCCCGCGACATCCAGGGCCCGCTGTACATGATCTTGGCCGAGGCTCACCGCGACAGACACCTCGTGGGCGCGGACGCTGTCGGGGCCGAACTGGGTGCCGTCGTAGGCGCCCTCGGGCACCGTGTCGCCGAGGCGCCGGGCCTCGTCCAGATGCGTGGTGGCAGCGTCCACGTCGCCGGCACGGCCGGCGATGACGGCCGCGCGCATGTGCAGGGCACCACGAGCGGCGGTCGACGCCCGGCCGGTCGGGCTGGGACCCGCATCGATGGCCTGCTCCAGGGCGCACAGCCCGGGGACGTGCGCGCGGGCGGCGAAGAAGGTCTCGGTGCGGACGTAGGCGGCGGTCGCCAGGGCGATGCGGTCCTCCGTCCGGGCGGCCGCCCAGCGCATCAGATCCACGAGGCGGGCGGAGAGGTCGAGGGCGCCGAACTTGAAGGCCACGGCGTCGGCAGAGCGGGCGGTTCCGGCGAGGAGATGAGCTGCGTGCAACTGCTCGGCCCCGGTGGTGTGGTGCAGTGCGGCGAGGGTGTCGGTGAGGAGGCGAGGCGCGTGCTCGGCGATGCGGGCGTACTGGGCGGCGAGCCGCCACTGCGACAACGAGCCGACGGCCGCTCCGAGTTCGGACAGCGGGCGGGGCTGGACGTCGGCGGGGACGTCGTAGGCGGCGATCGCCGCGGAGATGTGGGGGAGGGCGGCGTGGACACGGCTGTCGGTGCGGGTGCTGCCGGTGACGATGCGGCTCGGGTCGACGCTGAGCGCGGCGGCGATCGAGTCGAGGGTGTCGTCGCTGGGTGAGCGGGCGCCGCCCTCGATGGCCTTGACAGTGGGCAGGGAGACGTAGGCGGCGCGGGCGAGGTCGGCCTGGGTCATCCGGCGCGCGCGGCGGATGGTGGCGATGCGCCGGCCTACCTCGCGCCTGCTGGCGGTGGACATACCCGCACCGTACCCATGCGGTCGCGCGTCGGGCGCGCGAACGGGCGGTACGCCCTCCTACGAGGTGAGGAGGGCCGGTAGGTCCGTGAGGTGATCGATACGCCAGTCCGCGGTCGCCACGACGTTCGGGGCGTCCGCCCACAGGTGCCCCCACGGGCCGCGGCGGAGGTGTGCGGTACGAAGCCCGGCCGCTGCTGCGGGCATCACGTCGTTGTCGGGATGGTCGCCGACGTACAGCGTCTCGCTCGGCGCAGCCTGCCCGGCCTCGACCGCGCGCCGGAAGAACTCGGGGTCCGGCTTGGCCACGCCCCACTCTCCGGACGTCACTACCACATCGGCCGGAAGTGACAGGGCGCGCAGCAACTCACCCGCCCGGATCGTCTGGTTGCCGGCGACGACGATGCGGATGCCGAGGTCGCGCAGTGCGGTGAGGGCCGGCCGGACGTCGTCGTACAGGTCCGTCTCGTCCAGGTGCTCGCCGCGGCCGGCGGCCTCACGCGCGGCGTACTCCGCGGCGATGTCGATGCCGGGGCGGATCAACCGCAGGGCGTCCGCGTTGTCGCGCCCCTGGGCGACGACAGCGCCGACGAGCGCCGAGACGGTGTGCCGGGGGATGTTCAGCCAGTCGGCCCACGATGCCCAGTAGCGGTCGTCGCGGACGAGGGTCTCGCCCACGTCGAAGATCACGGCGCGAATCATGCGGGCAGGGTATCCGAGCACGGTGAAACGGCCCCCACTAGAACGGAAGCGAAAGGGAGGCGGGGCCCGCCTCGGCCTCCGGTTCGGCAGTAGTCCTCCACCTCCCTGTGGCGGCACCACCTGCACCGGCGCACCCGCCCTTTCCGGGGCCCATGTTTGGCCACGGTTTGGCCATGAGATAGAGGGCTATACATCCCCGCAGGTCAGGAGGGTGCGGAGAGCGGAGGCGGACAGGAATCGAACCTGCCTGTCCGAGATCCTCGGACACCTCGGTTTTGAAGACCGGGAGGGCCACCAGGCACCCGCACGCCTCCACCGCCCGGCCAGGCTACACGGACGTCCGGCCGCCGCACCGTCACCGCAGGGCAGGCAGACACCGAGCCGCGGCACCACCGAGTCCCCACCACCAAGGAGCACCGGCATGACATCGACGAGCGAGACCGCCGTACGCCTCACCCAGTACGCCCACGGCGGCGGCTGCGCCTGCAAGATCCCGCCCGGGGAACTGGAGGACGTGCTCGGGCAGTTGGCCGGTGCGCGGGCCGCCGTGAGCGACACGCCGCTGCTGGTGGGGCTCGCCACCGGCGACGACGCGGCCGTAGTCACCCTGCCCGCGCCGCCCGGCGCCGCCGCGCAGGCCCTGGTCTCCACGGCCGACTTCTTCACCCCGGTCGTCGACGACCCCTACGACTGGGGACGCATCGCCGCCGCCAACGCGCTCTCCGACGTCTACGCGATGGGCGGCCGCCCCGTCCTCGCGGTCAACCTGCTGGCCTGGCCGCGCGGCGTCCTGCCCTTCGAGCTGGCCCGCGAGGTGCTGCGCGGCGGCCTGGACGTCGCCGCCGAGGCCGGCTGTCACGTGGGCGGCGGGCACAGCGTCGACGACCCGGAACCGAAGTACGGCATGGCCGTCACCGGCCTGGCCGACCCCGCCCGGCTGCTGCGCAACGACGCGGGCCGCCCCGGCGTACCGCTGTCGCTGACCAAGCCGCTGGGGCTCGGGGTGCTGAGCAACCGTCACAAGGCGACCGGGGAACGGTTCGAGCAGGCGGTGGCCACCATGGTCGCCCTCAACCGGGACGCGGCCGCCGCCGCCCTGGACGCCGGGGCGGTCTGCGCCACCGACGTCACCGGCTTCGGCCTCCTCGGCCACCTGCACAAGCTGGCCCGCGCCTCCGGGGTGACCGCCGTGCTGGACACCGCCGCCGTGCCCTACCTGGACGGCGCCCGGGAGGCGGTGCGCGACGGCTACGTCAGCGGCGGCACCCGGCGTAACCTGGAATGGGTGGCGCCGCACACCGACTTCGGGGACACCGACGCCGACACCCGTCTCCTGCTGGCCGACGCCCAGACCTCGGGCGGGCTGCTGGTGGCCGGGGAGGTGCCGGGGGCGCCGGTGATCGGTGAACTGGTCGCGCGCGGGCCGCACTCGGTCGTCCTGCGCTGACCGGCGGGCGGACGCTTACTGACGGACGCCCGGCGTCACAGCTCCGTGCCGGTGTGCTCGTCGATGCCCGCGCGGGCCCGGTACTCCCGCACCAGCCGCAGGGCGGCCGGGCCCCGCGGCCGCCGGCCCGGCCGGATGTCCACGGTGAGCGCCTTGGCCTCCTGGATGTGCGTGTTCGGGTCGAGGGACATGTGCAGCAGCTCGTTGGCCGCGTCGCCCGTGCTGTAGCCGTTGGGGCCCCAGTGGTAGGGCAGCCCGATCTGGTGCAGGGTCCGGCCGTGCACGGTCAGCGGTGGCACGCGGTCGGTGACCAGCACCCGCGCCTCGATCACGCCGCGGGCGCTGACGATCGTCGCCCAGCCGGTGTGCTCCAGGGCGCGCTCGGCGGCCAGCTCGGGGGAGACCTCGCAGAAGAACTCCGGCTGCAGTTCGGCGAGGTACGGCTGCCAGCGGGACATGCCGCCCGCCGTGTGGTGCTCGGTGAGCCGGTACGTCGTGGCGACGTACGGGAACACCTCGGAGCCGGGGGCGCCCGCGCTCGGCTGGTAGCGGTTGTCCGGGTGCGGGGGCAGCAGGTGCCGCACCGGGTTGCGCTGCTGACCGTAGAGCAGGTTGGGGAAGGGGGAGTCCTGCGGCTCGTAGTGCGCGGGCAGCGGCCCGTCGGTGAGACCGGAGGGCACGTACAGCCAGGCCTTGCCGTCGGCCTGCATGATGAACGGGTCGGTGCCCGACAGGGCATCGGGGCCGGTGGCGTCCGGCGGCGGCACATGGCCGGGGGCCCTGCCGGGAGGGAAGTCCGGGACGTCGTGCCCCACCCACTTCTCCTGCTCCTCGTCCCACCACACCAGTGCCTTGCGCGCGCTCCACGGCCTGCCCTCGGGGTCGGCCGAGGCCCGGTTGTACAGCACCCGGCGGTTGGCCGGCCACGCCCAGCCCCACTCGGCCGCCACCCAGTCCTGCTGCCCGCCCGGCCTGCGGCGGGCGGCCTGGTTCACCCCGTCGGCGCGGACGCCGCAGTAGATCCAGCAGCCGCACACCGTGGAACCGTCGTCGCGCAACTGTTCGTAGGAGGACAGGGGGGTGCCGTCGGCGTCGTGGCCGTTGATCTCGGCGAGGACCGCCTCCGCGTCCGGCTCGGACAGCTCGCCCCTGACCGGATAGTCCCAGGTCAGGTCGATGAGCGGCCGGTCCATGGGGTCGGTCGAGCCCGCGAGCTTGCGGCGGATGATCCGGCCGAGGTGATAGGTGAACCACAGGTCGCTGCGCGCCTCGCCGGGCGGCGGGACCGCCTGGTGGTGCCACTGCAGCAGCCGCTGGGTGTTGGTGAAGCTGCCGTCCTTCTCGGTGTGGGCGGCGGCCGGCAGGAAGAACACCTCGGTGCCGATGTCCTCCGTGCGCATCTCGCCCGTCTCGATCTCCGGGCCGTCCTTCCACCAGGTCGCCGACTCGATGAGGGAGAAGTCCCGCACCACCAGCCAGTCCAGGTTCGCCATCCCGAGCCGTTGCATCTTCGCGTCGGCCGAGCCGACCGCCGGGTTCTCGCCCATCAGGAAGTAGCCCCTGCAGGTCCCCGCGATCTGCTCCATGACCGTCTCGTACGTGGAGTGCGAGCCCGTCAGGCGCGGCAGGTAGTCGAAGCAGAAGTCGTTCTCCGCCGTCGCCGCGTCGCCCCAGTACGCCTTGAGCAGGCTCACCAGGTAGGCGCGCATGTTGCCCCAGTAGCCCTTGCGGGCCGCCTCGCCCCGTACGAAGGAGTCGAGGTCCTCCTGCTGGTGGGCGTGCGGCATCGGGATGTAGCCGGGCAGCAGGTTGAACAGGGTCGGGATGTCCGTGGAGCCCTGGATGGAGGCGTGTCCCCGCAGGGCGAGGATGCCGCCGCCGGGCCGGCCGATGTTGCCGAGCAGGCTCTGCAGCACGGAGGCCGCGCGGATGTACTGCACGCCCACCGTGTGCTGGGTCCAGCCGACCGCGTAGGCGAAGGCGGTGGTCCGGTCGCGGCCGGAGTTCTCCGTGACCAGCTCGCACACCCGCCGGAACAGGTCCTCGGGCACCCCGCAGATCCGCTCGACCATCTCGGGCGTGTAGCGGGCGTAGTGCCGCTTCAGCACCTGGAAGACGCAGCGCGGGTGCGTCATCGTCTCGTCCCGCTCGATCCGGCCCTCGCCGATGTCGGGGCCGCCCGAGCCGTGGGACTCGCCGCGCGCCGCCTCTGTCACCGCGGGACCGGCGCGGTTCTCGTACTCCAGGTCGCGCTCGCCGGACGCCGCCTGCATCTCGGTGCCCTCGTACTGCCAGCTGCCGTTGTCGTAGCTGCGGCTGTCGGGGTCGAGACCGGAGAAGACGCCGTCGAGGTCCTCGGTGTCGCGGAAGTCCTCCCGCAGTACGACGGGACCGTTGGTGTAGGCCACCACGTAGTCACGGAAGTACTTGTCGTTGCTGAGGACGTGGTTGATGATCCCTCCGAGGAAGGCGATGTCCGAGCCCGCGCGCAGCGGCACGTGCACGTCGGCCAGCGCGCTGGTGCGGGTGAACCGCGGGTCGACGTGGATCACCTTCGCGCCCCGGGCCCTGGCCTCCATCACCCACTGGAACCCGACCGGATGGCACTCGGCCATGTTGGAGCCCTGGATGACGATGCAGTCCGAGTTCTGCAGGTCCTGCTGGAAGGTGGTCGCGCCGCCGCGGCCGAACGAGGTTCCCAGACCGGGAACGGTGGAGGAGTGTCAAACACGCGCCTGATTCTCGATCTGCACCGCGCCCAGGGCGGTGAACAGCTTCTTGATCAGGTAGTTCTCCTCGTTGTCCAGCGTCGCGCCGCCGAGACTCGCGATGCCGAGCGTGCGGCGGGTGCGGGTCTCGTCGACCTCCCACTGCCAGCCCGCCCGGCGCGCCTCGATCACCCGGTCGGCGATCACGTCCATCGCCGTGTCCAGGTCCAGGCGCTCCCAGTCGGTGCCGTACGGGCGCCGGTACAGGACGTGCCGCTCGCGGGCGCCGCCCGTGGTGAGCTGGAGGCTCGCCGAGCCCTTGGGGCACAGCCGGCCGCGCGAGACGGGGGAGTCGGGGTCGCCCTCGATCTGGGTGACGCGGCCGTCCTCGACGTACACGTTCTGGCCGCAGCCGACCGCGCAGTACGGACAGACGGACTTCACGACCTCGTCCGCCGAGGCGACCCGCGGGGTGAGCCGCGCGCTCTTCCCGCTCTTGGCGGCGGCGCCGCGGCCCAGCGGGTCGGTGCCCTTGAGCTGGCGGTAGACCGGCCAGGAGTCGATCCAGGTGCGTACGCCCATGCTCTCCTCCGCCCTCTCGCGGTCCTCTCTCGGTGGGCTCCGCCGGCCCGGGTGTCCCATTCCCGGCGCTTCAATCCCCCGGCGTGCCCTCCCGCATCCGCTCCCGCTGCGGTACGACCGTGTACTTCGGGTCCTCGGCCGAGGCCACCCCGGCGTGGAACACGCCGAACCGCAGGGCCGCGGAACCGGCCAGCAGCGCCGCCCCGGCCACCGCGGCCGCGCCCCGGCGCCGGCCCGCCACGGCCGCCAGTACGGCGCCGCCGGCCGTCAGCGCCTCCGCCGCGCGCAGCAGCCGGCCCGCCCCGCCCTGTTCGAAGGGCTCGGCCACCATGCCCATCCGGCGCTTCATCACCCGGAAGGCACCCAGCTCCAGGACCGCGCCGAGCGCCGCCACCCGCCGCGCGGGTCCCGTCTGCGCCGCAGGCACCCCGGCCAGCGCCAGCCCCGCCGCCGAGGCCGCCGCCGAACCGGCGAAGACGTACGGCAGCTCCCGGTGGCCCCCGTGCCAGGAGGGCACCGCGGTGTCCGCGACCAGCACGGCGGTGTACGTGGCGACCGCCGGGCCGAACAGGGCGGCGCCCGCCGTGGCGGCGGCCCCGGCCGGCCGGAGGCGGCCGGTCGCGTCGGACGCCGCGGCGGCCAGGGCGAGCGGGGCGTAGCCGGCCAGCAGCCAGGAGCCCATGTTCATCGGCGAGGTGGGCTTGAAGACGCGCAGCATGTTCAGGAACCGGGCCGGCCGCCCCAGGTCGTGCACGAGCGCGCCCAGCGACAGCGAGACGGCGCCCGCCGCGCCCAGCTTCGCCGTCCGCGCCAGCGCCGGGCGTCCCGTGGCGTGCCCGCCCGCCGCCAGCAGCGACGACGCGCCCGCCAGCCCGCCCAGCCAGAGGTAGCCCGCGATGTCGAGCGCCGCCCACCTCGGCGTGTTCAGCACCGGCCTGCCGTAGTACGAGGAGAACTCGGCGTCCGGGACCACCGGCTGCTCACCGCGCCCGCGGCGCCGCCGCCGGCGCCCGGCGTGCGCACCCGCCGGCGCGTCCCGCCCGGGCCGGGCGCCCCGGACACCGTCACGGGTGACGTCCGAACCGCCCGTCGGGAACTCCGAACCGCCCGTCGGGGCGCCCTGACCCCCCGTCGAGGATCCCTGACCGCCCGTCGGTGACTCCTGGCCGTTCACCGCGGCCTCCTGGCGAAACCCACGGCGGCCATCGCGGCCAGCGAGACGGCGGCCGCCGCCGCGTGCCGCCACATCGTGGGCAGGTCCCGGGTGGTGACCACCGGGTCGGGCGGCAGCCCGTACACCTCCGGCTCGTCCAGCAGCAGGAAGAAGGCGCCGTCGCCGCCGACCCCGTCGTCCGGACTCTCCCCGTACAGCCGGGCGTCGGTCGCCCCGGCCGCGTGCAGCTGCGCGACCCGGGCCGCCGCCCGCTCCCGCAGCTCCTCCAGCGGACCGAACTGGATGGAGTCCGTCGGGCACGCCTTCGCGCACGCCGGTTCCATGCCGACGCCGAGCCGGTCGTAGCACAGCGTGCACTTCCAGGCGCGTCCGTCGCCCTCGCGCTGGTCGATGACGCCGTACGGGCAGGCGGGCACGCAGTAGCCGCAGCCGTTGCAGACGTCCTCCTGCACGACGACCGTGCCGAACTCGGTGCGGAACAGGGACCCGGTGGGGCACACGTCCAGACAGGCGGCGTGGGTGCAGTGCTTGCACACGTCGGAGGCCATGAGCCAGCGCAGCTCGGTACGCCCGTCCGGCGCCACGGGGGAGGAGGGCGGGGAGCCCAGGCCCCGGGCGGCTTCGAACACGTCCACGTCCCCGTGACCGGCCCCCGGATCCCCGCCGCCGGGCGGCTCCCGCTGCTCGATGAAGGCGACGTGCCGCCAGGTGTCGGCGCCGAGCCCCTGCGTGTTGTCGTAGGACATGCCGGTGAGCAGCAGGCCGTCCTCCGGGACGGCGTTCCACTCCTTGCAGGCCACCTCGCACGCCTTGCAGCCGATGCACACGGAGGTGTCGGTGAAGAAGCCGACGCGGGGCGGGGGATCGGGGTGACCGGCCGCGGCCGCCACGTCCGGCTCCGGCCCGGCGAACCGGTGTGCGCGCCTGCCGGTCCGGACGGCGCCGGCGTTCTCCTCGGTCATGCCCGTACCTCCACGCCCCTGCCGCTCGCGGCGTCCGGCTCACCGGCCCGGGTGGCCCGGTGGTGCCCTTCCGGGCCCGGCTACGGGTGCCCGGGGCGCGCGCGTCCGAAACGGACGACGAGGGCCTCCCGCCCCGGGCCGGCGGGGCGGGAGGCGAGCCGGTCGCGAGCCGGACGCGGGTCAGGCGACCGGGGGACCGGTGATGCGCCGGCCCTCGTCGTCGTAGGGCCAGACGTTGGTGGTGCAGCCGTGGAGCCCCTTGATCTGCTGCATCATCACCGGCGCGGGCCGCCCCGGCCCCGGGCACCCCTCATGGCCGTGGCCCAGGAAGTGCCCGACCTCGTGGTTGACGATGAGCGCCCGGTACGACGCCACGTCGTCCGCGTAGTACCGCGTGGCCAGCAGCCACCGCTTGAGGTTGACCATGACGTCCTGGCCGACGTTGCAGTTGACCTCGCCGCCGGTGTCCAGACCGTAGTAGCCGCACATCCGGTCCACCGTCGCCGCCGTGGCGAGCCGCACCCGGAAGTCCGACGTGTCGCCGGTCACACGGCGGAAACCCACCTCGCCGCCGGCCGTCCACCCCCGCTCGTCCGCGAGGATCCGGTCCACCTCGGCGGCGACGTCCCCCGCCTCGAGCCCGATGCCGTCCTCGACCTCGACCACGTAGGTCAGCGTGCGCCCCTTCCCGCCGACCCGCTCGCCGCCGCCCCCGGCGACGGTGAACGTCCCCGGCCCCTCGGACGGGATCCCCGAGTCGTCCGGGGAGTACTCATCCTCCTGCTCCTCCCGCCCGGCGGGGCCTTCGGACGCCCGCGTGCCTCCCTGGAGGGCCGCTCCTGCGGCGAGCAGCAGCACGACGGCGGCCGCGAGCCCCGCCCACAGGGCCGGTTTCCTCCGGCCCCGCCCGCGGCGGGCGCGCTCCCCGGGCCGGTGCGGGCGGGAGGTGTCGGCGGGCGGTGCGGGCGTCGATCGGTGCGCGTTCATGACCGTGCAGCCTGCCGCGGCCGTGTGATCGCCCGTGGACCGCTTGTGGACCGCTCTGTAACAGCCGCCCGCCCGTGCGCGAACACCCGTTCCCCCCGGTACATACTGGGACGCATGCCACGGGTCCTGATCATCGAAGACGACCGCGCCGTCCGGGAGGGCGTCCGCCTCGCCCTGCGCCGCCAGGGGCACGAGGTCGCCGCCGCCGCGACCGGCGAGGACGGGCTGCGGGAACTGCGGACGTTCCGGCCCGACGCCGTCGTCCTCGACCTGATGCTGCCCGGCATGTCCGGACTGGAGGTGTGCCGCCGCATCCGCGCGCACGACCAGGTGCCCATCATCATGGCCACCGCCCGCGGCGACGACACCGACGTCGTCGTCGGGCTGGAGGCCGGAGCGGACGACTACGTGGTCAAGCCCGTCCGCGCCCGCGTCCTGGACGCACGCATCCGGGCGGTGCTGCGCCGCGCGGGCGGCCCGGCGGACGGCCACGGCGCGCCGCGCACCGAACAGCACGGCGACCTGACCATCGACCGCGCCGGACTCACCGTCACCCACCAGGGACGGCCCGTCGCCCTCGCCCCCTCCGAGCTCCGCCTGCTGCTCACCCTGTCCGCCGCGCCCGGCCAGGTGTTCAGCCGCCGGCAGCTCCTGGAAGCCGTGTGGGAGCACAGCTACCACGGGGACGCGCGGCTCGTGGACGCCTGCGTCAAACGTCTCAGGTCCAAGATCGGCGAGCCCGCGGACCGGCCGCGCCACATCCACACCGTGCGCGGTTTCGGCTACCGGTTCGGACCCCGGTGAGGACGGTGAGGCTGCCGCGCGCACTGGGCGGACTGCGCGTACGGCTGGTGGTGGCCTTCGCCTTCGTCGCCGCCACGGCCACGGTGACCACGGGCGCGCTGACCTTCCGCGAGGCACGCACCGGCATCCTCCAGCAGAGCCAGGACACGGTGATCGAGGACTTCCGGGACCGGGTCGACACCCTGGTGCCCAACTACCGCTTCCCGCCCGACCGGGCGGACCTGGAGTCGTTCGCCGCCGACGTGGCGCGCGGCGGACGGTCCCAGAACTGGCGGGTGCTGGCCGCCTACCGGGGAACGAGCGCGACCTCCGGCCCCGGCGACGCCTTCGGCGAACTCACCCCGCGGATGCGCGAGTCCGTGCGCTCGCGCCGCGTCACGGTCTTCCAGCGCGTCACGAGCGACGGCCGGCCCGCCCTCGTCGTCGGCACGCCCGTCACCTTCGCCGGCCCGTACGCCACCGCCGAACCCGCCTCCGGACTGGAGGTCTACCTCACGGTCCCCCAGGACGAGGAACAGGGATACGTCGAAGCCCTGGTCAGCGCCGTCGAACGCGCCACCGTGCCCGCCCTCGTCCTGGCCGTCCTCCTCGCCCTGCTGGCCGCGCGCGGGGTGCTGCGGCCGGTCAGGGAACTGCGCCGGGCGACCCGCAGCATCGCCGAGGGCCGGCTCGACACCCGGCTCGCCGTGCGGGGCACCGACGAACTCGCCGAACTCTCCCGCACCTTCAACGAGACCGCCGAGGCACTGGAGAACTCGGTCGCGGAACTGCGGCGCATGGAGGCCGGGGCCCGGCGCTTCGCCGCGGACGTCTCGCACGAGCTGCGCACCCCGCTGGCGGCGATGACGGCGGTCACCGACGTCCTGGACGAGGACGCCGCCGGCCTGGACGACGACACCGCGACGGCCGTACGCCTCATCAGCGAGGAGACCACCAAACTGGCCGCCCTGGTGGACGACCTGATGGAGATCTCCCGGTTCGACGCCGGCGCGGCCGCCCTCCACCTGGACGACATCGACCTCGCCGAGTCCGTACGGCGCACCCTCGCCACCCGTGGCTGGACCGGCGCCGTGGAGACCGCCCTGCCGGAACCCGGCACGCTGCGCGGCCGCGTCGACCCGCGCCGCCTCGACGTCGTCGTCGCCAACCTCGTCGCGAACGCCCTCCGCCACGGCCGTCCCCCCGTGCACCTGCGCCTCCACGAGCACAACGACCCCGAAGCGGGCCGGCAGGCGGTCGTCGAGGTCCGCGACAGCGGGGACGGCATCCCCGGCAGCGTCCTGCCGCACGTCTTCGACCGCTTCTACAAATCGGACACCGCCCGGGTCCGGAGCGAGGGCAGCGGGCTCGGACTGGCCATCACCGCGGAGAACGTCCGCCTGCACGGCGGCACCGTCCGGGCGGCCAACCGCCCGGAGGGCGGCGCCGTCTTCACGGTCGTCCTCCCCCTGCGCCGGGACGGCGCGGCGGACGGAAAACGGAACCCGGCGAAGGAGAGCCGGCCATGAACGTCCGGCGCACACTGCCGGCCCTGCCGGTCCTGCTGACCGCGGCCCTCGCCCTGTCCGCCTGCGACATCCCCGCGACCGGGGTCGTCGAGGCCGGCGAACCCGCCACCGGCGTCCTCGAGGCGCCGGACACCGCCCCGGCACCCGGACGGACCCGGCCCGCGCCGGCCGTCACGGTCCCGCTGTACTTCGTCTCCGGCGGTTCCCTGGTCGCCGTCCCCCGCACACCGCCCGGCGGGGCGGAACTCGGCAGCACGGTGATGCTGCTGTTCCGGGGCCCGGACGCCGGGGAGCGGGCGAGGGGACTGACGACCGAGCTGCCGCCCGCCGGCGCCGCGCCCACCGTACGGACCGACGGGGCGACGGTCACCGTCGAGCTGCCCCCGGCCGCCGCCCCGCTGAGCGACACGGCCGTCGACCAGCTGGCCTGCACGGTCGCCGGCGCCCGGCTGCGCCAGGACCCGGAACTGGGAAGCGCGCAGGTGACCGTGGAGCAGCCCGGCGGCCGGCTGGCCGGCCGGTCCAGCGAGGACTGCCCGGACATGCCGGACGGCCGCCCCGCCGCCGTGCCCTGACCCCTCCGGCGCCACCGGTGCCGAAGCGGCCGTACCACCCCGCCGCCTGAGTGCCCGCCAGGTGGCCCACCCCGTCCGCCTCGGGGCCACCCCGGCGCAGTACCGGCTCGCCCCGCCCGAGCTGGGCGAACACACCGAGGAGGTGTTCCGCGCCGGCGAGCGGCACGACACCTGACACCGCCGCGGCGTGGCCGTACGCCTGGTACCCGGGCCCCTGGGTACCCTCCGCCGCATGGCGGTGGACGAGACGACCGGGCCGCCGCGCCGGACACCGGCGCGGCGGCACACGGACCGCACGCTCGGGCGGGCACTGGTGCGGTGGACGACGACGACCGATCACAAGGTGATCGGCAATCTCTACATGACGACGGCGTTCGGCTTCTTCCTCCTCGGCGGCGTCCTCGCCCTGCTGATGCGCGGCGAACTCGCCCGTCCCGGGCTGCAGCTGCTCTCCGCCGAGCAGTACAACCAGCTCTTCACCGTGCACGGCACCATCATGATGCTGCTGTTCGCGACGCCCCTGTTCGCCGGTTTCGCCAACGCGGTCATGCCGCTGCAGATCGGCGCCCCGGACATGGCCTTCCCCCGGCTCAACGCGCTGTCCTACTGGCTGTACCTGTTCGGCGGCCTGATGGTGGTCTCCGGCTTCCTGACCCCGTCGGGGGCGGCCTCCTTCGGCTGGTTCGCCTACGCGCCGCTGAACAGCGCGACGTTCAGCCCGGGGGCGGGCGGCGACCTGTGGACCATGGGGCTGGTGGTGAGCGGCGTGTCGACCACGCTCAGCGCGGTCAACTTCATCACCACCATCCTGTGCCTGCGCGCACCCGGCATGACCATGTTCCGGATGCCGATCTTCACCTGGAACGTGCTGTTCACGTCGATCCTGGTGCTGCCCGCCTTCCCCGTGCTCACGGCCGCTCTGTGCGCGCTGGAGGCCGACCGGAAGTTCGGCGCGCACGTCTTCGACGCCGCCAACGGCGGGGCACTGCTGTGGCAGCACCTGTTCTGGTTCTTCGGGCATCCCGAGGTGTACATCGTCGCGCTGCCGTTCTTCGGCATCGTCTCCGAGATCATCCCGGTCTTCAGCCGCAAACCGATCTTCGGCTACGTCAGCCTGATCGGCGCCACCATCGCCATCACCATGCTCTCCGCCGTGGTGTGGGCCCACCACATGTTCGCCACCGGGGCCGTGCTGCTGCCGTTCTTCTCGGTGATGTCGTTCCTCATCGCGGTGCCGACGGGAGTGAAGTTCTTCAACTGGATCGGCACCATGATCCACGGCTCGCTGTCCTTCGAGACGCCCATGCTGTGGTCGCTCGGCTTCCTGGTGACCTTCCTGCTCGGCGGCATGAGCGGCGTCCTCATCGCCTCGCCGCCGCTGGACTTCCACCTGACGGACTCGTACTTCATCGTCGCCCACCTGCACTACGTGCTGTTCGGCACGGTCGTGTTCGCGATGTTCGCCGGTTTCTACTTCTGGTGGCCCAAGTTCACCGGCAGGCTCCTCGACGAACGCCTCGGGAAGATCCACTTCTGGACGCTCTTCACCGGCTTCCAGACCACGTTCCTCGTCCAGCACTGGCTCGGCGAACAGGGCATGCCCCGCCGCTACGCCGACTACCTGGCCGCCGACGGCTTCACGGTCCTCAACACCGTCAGCTCCGTCGGCGCCTTCCTGCTGGGCCTGTCCACGCTGCCCTTCCTCTACAACGTGTGGCGCACCCGCCGGTACGGCACCCGCGTGGAGCACGACGACCCCTGGGGCTGGGGCCGCTCCCTCGAATGGGCGACCTCCTGCCCGCCGCCGCGCCACAACTTCACGTCGCTGCCCCGGGTGCGCTCCGAGTCCCCGGCGTTCGACCTGCACCACCCCGACATCACCCGACACGACCAGAGGCACGTGCAGTGAGGACCGAAGCCCGTCTGTTCACCGGTGTGGCCGCCTTCTTCGCCGCCACCGCCGTCCTGTACGGCTGGTGGTCGGCCGAGCCCGCCGGCACCGCCGCCCTGACCGTCGCCTTCCTGATGGCCTCGCTCGTCGCGTTCTTCCTGCGCGTCCAGCACCACAAACGCGGCTTCCGGGCACAGGACCGCGACGACGCCGAGGTCGCCGACGCCGCCGGCCCGCTGGACTTCTTCCCGCCGCACAGCCCCTGGCCGATCACGACCGCGCTGGGCGCCCTGGTGATCGCGCTCGGCGTCGTGTGGGGCCTGTGGCTCGCCCTGATCGGCTTCGGCGTCCTCGCCCTCGGAGTCGGCGGCCTGGTCCTCCAGTACGCGGACCGGGGCGTTCAGCGCTCCAGTCCGCCCGAGGACGGCTCCGGCTCCGCCTCCTCGCCGGCGTCGACCCGGTCGCCGTAGTACCACTGGCTCAGCGTCGCCCGCAGCCGCCCGACGCGCGGCGCCTCCTCACCGGGCGCCGTCCGCGCGAGCGGCTCGGGCTCCTTCCCCGACCGCAGCACGTACCGCTTGCCGGGGCTCAGCGGCTCATGGCTCTCGGTGTAGCCTCCCGCGAGGGTCTGCCGCAGCTCGCCCGTCTCCTCGCCCTCGGCCAGACGCGCGCGCTCCGACTCCCGCAGCGCCAGGCAGACCCGCTTGGTCACCATGAACGCCACCGGCGGCAGCACCACCAGACAGACCCGGAACACCCACGTCAGCAGGTTCAGCGAGACGTCGAAGGTGTGGGCGAGGACGTCGTTGCCGCCCGCGAGGAGCAGCACCGCGTAGAAGACGATCGCGGCGACGCCGAGACCGGTCCGTACCGGCCTGTCCCGGGGCCGGTCGCACAGATGGTGTTCCCCGTGGTCGCCCGTCACCCACCGCTCGAAGAACGGGTAGGCGTACAGCACGGCGAAGAGCAGGAGCGGCAGCAGCACCGCCGGCACCAGCACGTTCCACATCAGGGTGTGCCCGGCGACCGTCGTCTCGAAGGGCGGCATCAGGCGCAGCGAGCCCTCCAGGAAGCCGACGTACCAGTCCGGCTGCGAGCCCGTCGAGACGACGTCGGGCCGATAGGGGCCGTACACCCACACCGGGTTGATCTGCGCCACCGCGGCGAGCACCGACAGGAGCCCGGACACCATGAGGAACAGCCCCGCCGAGCCCGCCGCGAACTGCGGGAACATCGGCTTGCCGACGACGTTGCGCCCGGTGCGGCCAGGCCCCGCCCACTGGGTGTGCTTCAGATGGAAGACCAGGATCAGATGGGCCGTGACGAGCGCCAGCAGCAGCCCCGGCAGCAGCAGGACGTGCACCGAGTACAGCCGGGGGACGATGTCGTGGCCGGGATACTCGCCGCCGAACACGAACATGCCGATGTACGTGCCCACCACCGGCAGGGACAGCATGACGCCCTGCGCGATGCGCAGCCCCGTACCGGACAGCAGGTCGTCGGGGAGCGAGTAGCCGGCGAAGCCCTCGGCGAGCGCCAGTGCGAACAGGGTGACACCGATCAGCCAGTTGACCTCGCGGGGGCGGCGGAACGCGCCCGTGAAGAAGACCCGCAGCAGATGCACCCCGATGGCCGACAGGAACACCAGGGCCGCCCAGTGGTGCATCTGCCGGATCAGCAGCCCGCCGCGCAGTTCGAAACCGATGTCCAGCGTCGAGCGGTACGCCTCCGACATGCGCACCCCGGACAGCGGCCGGTAGGAGCCGTCGTAGACGACCTGCGTCATCGACGGGTGGAAGAACAGGGTCAGCCACACGCCGGTCAGCAGCAGCACGGCGAAGCTGTAGAGGGCGATCTCGCCGAGCAGGAACGACCAGTGCTCCGGGAAGGCCTTGCGCAGCAGCCCTCCGCCCTCGTACACGGGCAGCCGCGCGTCGGCCCGGTCGACGGCGCGTCCGGCCGCGTCACGGGCCCGCGCGGCGGCGCGGGCCCTTCTCCTCTTCAACAGCACGCGCCATGGGTTCCCCGGCGCCGCTGCCGGAAACTACCTCCGCGTCACCGGGGATCACGCATGGTCACCGAACGGTCCGCCGGATGCGGCGGCCGACGGGGTCAGCGTCCGCCGCCCGGACCGCCACCGCCGAACGAACCGCTGGTGCCCTCGCCCCAGCGCGGCCGCTCCTGGCCGGGAGCGGTACGGCTGCCCTGGTGCCGCAGTTCGTGCGGCAGCGTCCGGTCGTCGCCCCGCGGCATCTCCTCGGGCTCCCGGTTCTCGCGGACCTCACGGACCGGCCCGCCGTCCGGCATGCGCGGCTGCTCCTCCGGGAGCGGCGGCGGCGACTCCTTGCGCCTGAGGCGGCTCCCCCAGGCGAACGCGCCGATCAGCACCACCACGACGGCGAAGGCCGCCACCACCAGCCAGACGGTGCCGGCGGTGCCGGAGCTCGCGGCCATGTTCATCCATGCGCTAGTCATGGAGCGCGGGTACCCCCGGCGCGCGTGACCAACCTGTTCAGCCCGAGCGGGCCGCTCGCGTCCGCGAACGGTTGGCCTTCCGGATCGCGGAGAGCAGCTCCGCCTTGGTCATCCGTGACCGCCCGGCCACGCCGAGGTGCTTGGCGACGCCGTAGAGGTGTTCCTTGGACGCCTGCTCGTCGACGCCCTCGCCGCTGCGTCCGCCCTGCTGCCGCGGCCGCGCCGACCGCGGGTCGGAAGGACCCTTGCGGCCGCCCTCCTTGCGCTCCCAGTGGTCGCCGACCTTCTCGTAGGTGTGCTTGAGCGCCCCGTACGCCACCCGGTGGGCGCGTTCGCCCTCGCCGTACTCCTCGACGGCCGAGTCGTGGGCCCTGATCCAGGTGTGCTGCGCCTCCTCGGGGGAACGCTCCAGGGTCGACGGCAGTTCCTGACGTCCCGGCATGTCGTGCACCTCCGCGTGTCGTCGCGTCCTCGCTCCGCGAGACGTACCGGGTGCCCGTCGGCACGCCGGAGAAAACGGCCGCACCCCTTGGGAACACGGGCCTGTGCGGGGTTTGGCGCCGGCCGTGGCGGCAACCCGCGCGGTGTGACATCGACGAAGACCTCACAGCAGGAACTGTTCCGCTTCCTCGAGGACCGCTTCGCGTGTGCACAGGCGTGCAGCGAGTGCGCGCGGGCGTGCGCGCTGCGGGCGAGCCTCGTGGATCCGGACGGGACGGAACACCAGGAACTCGTACGGCGCAAGGGCATCATGTGCGCGGAGGTGTGCGACGCCACCTGCCGGGTGCTGTCCGAGCAGAACCAGGTGGACGAGAACGCGATCCGCGTCCAGGTGGAGTGGTGCCGGCAGGTGTGCCTGGAGACCGCGCACGTCTTCGACGGGCAGCAGGGCGCCGAGGGCGACGCCGAGACGTGCCGCGCCTGCGCCCGGGCCTGCGACGAGTTCCTCACCACGCTGCGCTGAGGAATTCCTCCCCGGACCGTCCCGGTCCCGGCACGCGTTCCGGCGGGGCGGCGACTGCAGCATCCGGCGTACCCGCCGCTGCGCCCGCGCGGCCACGGGAAGTACGGCGAGGCGGCCCCGTACCCCGCCGCCGTGCCCCGCGGACCGCGTGCTCCGGCGGCCCGCCCTCCGCGATCCGCGCACGTCCGCGCCCCGCACCCTCGCCCAAACACCCTTCGACCGACGGGTCCGGACGCCGGGCACGCACCGTACAGATCCGGGCCATAAGCCGCCATACTGGACCGGCCAGGGGAGGGCGGTGCGGACAGACTCACGGGGGTGGGCGTGGTGACGGGGGACAGTGCGCTGATCCAGGGCCGGTACCGGTTGCTCGACCGGATAGGGCGCGGGGGCATGGGGGAGGTCTGGCGGGCCCGGGACGAGTCGCTGGGCCGGCACGTCGCGGTGAAGTGCCTCAAGCCGCTGGGGACACAGCACGACCGGTCCTTCACCTGCGTGCTGCGGGAGCGGTTCCGGCGCGAGGCCCGGGTGGCCGCCGCGCTCCAGCACCGCGGGGTGACCGTCGTGCACGACTTCGGCGAGAGCGACGGGGTGCTCTTCCTCGTGATGGAGCTGCTCGAAGGGCGTGACCTCAGCCGGCTCCTGGAGGACAACAGACACCACCCGCTGCCGGTCCCCGACGTCCAGGACATCGCCGAACAGGTCGCCTCCGCCCTCGCCTACACCCACGAACAGGGCATCGTGCACCGCGACCTGAAGCCGGCGAACATCGTGCGGCTGACCGACGGCACCGTGAAGATCTGCGACTTCGGCATCGCCCGGCTCGGCCACGACGTCGGCTTCACCAGCCGCCTGACCGGCACCGGCATCGCCCTGGGCACCCCCCACTACATGTCCCCCGAACAGATCGGCGGCGACGAGGTGGACCGGCGCAGCGACCTGTACTCGCTGGGCTGTGTGCTCTACGAGATCGCCACCGGCGTCCCGCCCTTCGACCTGGACGACGCCTGGGCCGTCCTCGCCGGCCACCGCGACACCGCACCCGAGCCGCCGAGCCGGCACCGCCCCGGCCTGCCCGCCCACCTGGAGCGGATCATCCTGGACCTGCTGGCCAAGGATCCCGCGCGGCGCCCCGCCGACGCCCGCGTCCTGGGCCGCCGGCTCGCCGCGGGCCGCGCGGCGCCGGTGCACGTGCCGGTCCTGGCGGTGTCCCCGGCGGCCGCGCGGGCGCCCGAACCGGTCGGCGGCGGGAGAACGGCCCCGCCGTCCTGGAGCCGGGACACGGACACCGGCCCCGGGGCGGCCGGCACCGGGCCGCGCCCCTCGCCGCCCGGCCCCGCCGCCGGGCCGTCCGCCGACGACGGGGCGACGGCACCGCACACCGGGGGACAGGCCGCCCCGGCGGCGCCGTCGGACACGGAGAGGGAGGCGGAGACGGAGGCGCTGACCGCGCCGGCCGGACGGCACGAGGCGGCGCTGCGTCTCGGCCGCCTCGGCCACTGGACCGAGGCCGCGGAACTGCACCGCGCGGTGGCCGGCGAACGCGAACACCTCCTCGGCCCCGACCACCCCGACACCCTCGCCGCCCACTACGAACTCGCCTTCGCCCTCAGCCGCACCGGCCACGCCGCGGACGCCCTGCGCGTGTACAAGAAAGTGGCCGAGGCCCGGATCCGGGCGCTGGGCGCCGACCACCCCGACACCCTCGCCACCCGGCAGGAGATGGCGTACGTCCTGGGCAGGCTGGGCCGGTACGCCGACGCGCACCGGGTCTACACGGCCGTCCTCGCCGCCCGGGAACGCACCATGGGCGCCGGTCATCCCGACACCCTGCGCTGCCGTCACAACCTGGCCTTCACCCTGGGCCGGCTCGGCCGCGCCGCGGACGCCCACCGCATGGCCCGCGAGGTCGCCGAGGACCGTGCACGCGTCCTCGGCCCCGACCACCCCGACACCCTGGTCACCCGCTACGAGGTGGCCTACGAGCTGGGCCGCCTCGGCCGCTGGCAGGAGGCGCTCGGGGCGTACCGGGACGTGGCCGAGGCCCGCGCCCGTGTCCTCGGCCCCGACCACCCCGACACCTTCGCCGCCCGCTACGAGACCGGCATCTGCCTGGGCCGCCTCGGCCGCAGCGCCGAGGCGCTGGCCCTGTACGGCGAGCTGGTCGCGGACCGCTCCCGCGTCCAGGGCCCCGAGCACCCCGAGACCCTGCGGGCCCGGCACGGCATGGGCGTCAACCTGGGCCGCCTCGGCCGCTGGGAGGAGGCGCTCGCCGTCTCCCGCGAGGTGTGCGCGGTCCGCGAGCGGGTCCTCGGCGCCGACCACCCCGACACCCTGGTCAGCCGCCGCGAGGTCGCCGTGTGCCTGGGCTGGCTGGGCCGCTGGTCGGCCGCTCTGGCCGAGTACCGCGTGGTCACCGCCGCCCGCGAGCGGGTCCTCGGCCCCGACCATCCCGACACCCTCGCCGGCCGAGCCGACGAGGCGCACTGCCTGGAGCGTCTCGGCCGCGGCCCGGAGGCGGTGGAGCTGCACCGCAGCGTGTCCGTGCTCCGGCGGGCCGTCGCCCCCTGACCGCCCGGGAACGACGGCGCATGCGCGCGGACGGACGGGGTACCGCGACATGACGGACATTCCGTACGCGCGACGACAAGGAGCCTGCCATGGCGGACCTCAGCCCCATCGACCTGCAGAAGGCCCTCAGCGGAGTGGACTACCCGGCGGACAAGAAGGCGCTCGTCGACCGCGCCCGCGAGAACAAGGCCGACGACAAGGTCGTGAGCCGCCTCGACGGTCTGAAGGAGAACACCTTCGACGGACCGAACGAGGTGCAGAAGGCCGTGTTCAACGGCTAGCGGCCCCGTCCGGGGCCCGGCCGCACCCGCTCTAGTCGGCCGACGGCGTCCAGCCCACCGCCTCGATCCGCGCCGCGTCCGCCGGGCGCGCCTCGTCGAACAGGACGCCGCCGGCCGTTTCGGCCCGCAGTCCGTCGACGTAGGCCCCGCGGCCCACGTACAGCCGGTCGGTGGTGTACCGCCAGCGCAGGACGAGCCCGCGCGCGGCCGGCAGGTCCGCCGTCAGCCGGTGCCACACGCGGCCCGACCAGCCGCTGACCGAGCCCGCCGGATGCGCCTGCGCCCGTGCCCCGCGGCGCGAGGTCGTGAACGGGACGGGCCGCCAGGTGGCGCCGCCGTCCGCGGTGGCCTCCAGGACCAGCGGGTCCGATCCGGGCTCGGTGTCCCACCACAGCGCACAGCGCAGCCGCGCGCCCCCGGCGGACGTGTCCAGCGCCGGCAGCGTCAGCGTGGCCGACGCGGAACCCGCGGTCCCCGAGAACCAGGCGGTACGCCCGTGCGCCGGGCGGACGGGCACCGCCCGCGCCAGATTCGTGGCGGCCGCCACCCGGGGAGCCGACCCCGACCGCCAGCCGCGCACCGGATGCACGGAGTTGCCCAGCATCACCAGGAACGAGTCGGTCGTCGGGTCGAGCACCAGGGAGGTGCCGGTGAAACCGGTGTGCCCCGCGGTGCGCGGGGTGGCCATGGCGCCCATGTACCAGTGCTGGTAGAGCTCGAAGCCGAGGCCGTGCTCGTCGCCGGGGAAGGCGGTGTTGAAGTCGGTGAACATCAGCTCCACCGACTCCGGCCGCAGGATCCGCGCCCGCCCGTAGGAACCGCCGTTGAGGAGCGTACGGCCCAGCACCGCGAGGTCCCACGCGCAGGAGAACACCCCCGCGTGACCGGCGACGCCGCCCAGGCTGAAGGCGTTCTCGTCGTGCACCTCGCCCCACACCAGCCCCCGGTCCAGGCCGGACCAGGGCCGGCGGGCGTCCTCCGTGGCCGCGATCTTCGGCCGCCAGGAGGCGGGCGGGTTGTAGCGGGTGCGGCGCAGGCCCAGCGGGGCGGTGATCTCCTCGCGCAGCAGCACGTCCAGCGCCCGGCCCGTGACCTTCTCCAGCACCAGCTGGAGCGAGATCATGTTCAGGTCCGAGTAGAGATAGGCGCTGCCGGGCGGGCTGACCGGCGCCTCGTCGAAGACCAGCCGGACCTTCTCCTCGTACGTCGGCACGCTGTACAGCGGGATCCACGCCCGGAACCCGGAGGTGTGCGTCAGCAGCTGCCGGACCGTCACCCCCTGCTTGCCCGCCCGCCCGAAGTCCGGCAGGTAGGAGGCGACCGGCGCCTCCAGCTCCAGCGCGCCCCGCTCGATCTGCTGCACGGCGAGCAGCGAGGTGAACAGCTTGGAGATCGACGCGAGGTCGAACACCGTGTCCTCGGCCATCGGGATCTGCTCCCCGGCCGGGAACTCGACACCGGTGTCGGTCTTCTCGTCGTACGCCCGGTAGCGCACCGCCATGCCGATCGGCTCGTGCAGCACCACCGTGCCCCCGCGCCCGGCGAGCAGCACGGCGCCCGCGTACCACGGGTGCTTCGGGGACGGGCCGAGGAACGCCTCGGCGTCGGCGACCAGTTGCCGCAGATGCCCGGGCAGCAGTCCGGCGCGTTCGGCCGAGCCGCGTCTCAGGGTCGGGCGGGCGGCCCTGTCCGCGGCGGCCTCGGCGGGACCGGCCGCGAACGGCGCGATCGCCAGCGCGCCGCCCAGCGCGAGCACTCCCGCGCCCAGTCGCCGCCGGGTGAATCCGTTCATCCCCTGACCGGCCATGGAAGACCCTCCCGCCACCGACGCTGAAAATATCTTTCCCGGACCGCCGTGCGGAGTGAAACTTTCCTGTCAGCGGCAGGCCGTGTCAATGGGGCGTGCGGGACCCGCGACGGGCCGTGGACACGGGAGCGACGTCCCGCGGCCCGCCCGGAGTGCCACCGGACGGGCCGCGGGACGGTGCCGCTCAGCGCTGGCTCACCCGGACGATCCGCAGCGCGGGCGACGCCAGGACGTCCCGCTCGCAGAAGCGGGACGTCACCCACCTCTCCCCGGAGAACAGCCGGGTCTGGTCCGCGTGGTGCGGCGAGGCGGGGTCGGAGGACTGGGAGTAGGTCAGCAGCGTACGGGCCACCGGGCACGGTCCGCCGTCCCAGCCGACGGCCTGGATGTAGCTGGAGCCGGTGGTCACCTCGGTGTAGCCGCCGTGCGCCGGGTCCCAGACGGGCTCGATCTTGTTCCAGACGCCCAGCGACTCGGTGCCGCCGCCGACCGGGATACGGGCGCTGCCGCGGACGACGAACTGGTGCTTCCCGAGCGGCGCGTCGAGCGGGATGCCCGCGGCCCGCAGCTCGCCGACCGCGTCCGCGAGGGCGGTGGCGAAACCCTTCGCCCCGGTGTTCAGCGTGTGCGGGGTGCGGACCGGGTCCGCCGGTGAGAACGGCACCTTCCACAGCTCTCCCGCCGGCACCGTCCTGGTGAGCGCCCGCCAGAACCGGTCGAAGAGCAGCGCTCCCCGGCTGCCGGTGTCCATGGTGCGGTCCCAGCCGGCGAGCACGTCGCAGGCCTCCCGCACGTCCACGGCCCGGCCGTCGCTGCCCGTCGCGGAGGAACCGGGCAGGGCGGCACAGGCCCTCGCGGCGTCGGCCGCGGCCAGGCCGCCGGCGGGCGCCCGGTCGGCGAACTGCTGCCGCTGCAGGTCCGCCACGGTCAGACCGCCCCGGTCCGCCATCGCCGCCACGTCCTCGATCGCACCCCGCGTGCGCATCGACCGCTGGGTGCCGACCGTGCCGAAGACCCGCTCGTAACCGGTCAGCGGCCGGTCCGCGTTGGCCAGCCAGGCGCTGTCGTTGGAGTTCTCCGCGTACGGCGCGTCCTTCAGCGTGGGCATGCTCGACGGACCGAAGATCCCCGGCTGGACCGCGTCCCGGTCCCGGCCCGGCGCGCAGTCGCCGCGCGAGCCGTCCAGCACCGCCAGCCCGGAGGACGGGTACGTCACCCTGCCGAGCGGCGTGGAGCAGCGCGCGGCCAGGTCGTCGGTGATGCGGGGGAGCACCTGGGACTGGGTGAACAGGGTGCGGCCGCGCGAGTCGGCGGCGATCGTGTTCACCCAC
Organism: Streptomyces sp. NPDC006384; assembly: GCF_042870695.1. NCBI lineage: Bacteria > Bacillati > Actinomycetota > Actinomycetes > Kitasatosporales > Streptomycetaceae > Streptomyces > Streptomyces sp. NPDC006384. The sequence goes on along the minus strand of NZ_JBIAHR010000001.1, from coordinate 75,616 downwards.
GGCAGCCCCTGCGTGCGCCGCAGGGAGTCCAGGACGTCGTCCGTGCCGCGGGCCCGGCCGAACCCGAGAGCGGTGTCGGAGCCGCGCAGGTTGGCGGCGTTCGGGTCGTTCAGCGCGTACGCGGTCGTCGCCGTCCACGGCAGGGGCAGCGAGGCGCCGAGCGAGGTCACCACCGGCCCGTACCGGGTCCACCACTGCGTCCGCGTCACCGGCGCGCCGTTCTTCACGGCGACGGTGACGGACCGTTGCGTCATCCGCTCGCGCCTGCCGTCCACCAGGTAGGCCGTCGGGTCGGCCGGGTCCAGCGTCAGCTGGTGCAGATTGAGGGTGACGCCCGTGGCGACGGTGTGGCTCCAGGCGACGTGCGCGTTGTGCCCGATGGACACGGTCGACGAGCCGAGCAGCGAGGCACCGGCGACGTTCAGCCGTCCGGGGATCGTCTGCTGGGACTGCCAGAAGCGGCGCCCGCCCTGCCACGGGTAGTGCGGATTGCCGAGCAGCAGCCCGCGGCCGTTCGCCGTGGTGGTGCCGCCGAAGGCGACCGCGTTGGAGCCCATGTCGGCGTCGCCGGCGGCGAAGAGCTCCCGGGCGGCGCGGGCGGCCGCCTCGGCGTCGGGGCCCTGCGCGGTGCCGGTCCCGGCCGGTGCGGACGGCGGCCGGGCGGCCGTGATGCCGTCCACCGCCCTGCCCTGTCCGCCGAGCACGGCGAGGGCGAAGCCGCGTGCGGCCACGTCCAGCGTGGTCACCGGCCGCACCCAGGCGGCGTCCCGGCACGCCGGGTCGGTGATCCGGTTCTGTGCCAGCCAGGCGTTGTAGCCCGCGGCGAAGCCCCGCATCAGTTCCTTCGCGTCCCGGCTGGGGCCGCGCGGCGCCGGCTGGGCGAGCAGCCTCTCCACCGTGCCCGCCCGGCGCACCCCGGAGAAGTACAGGTCGCTGGAGAGGTTCGTGGCGGCGGAGGAGAGGGAGTGGTCGGGCGCCGCGTCCGGGCCGAAGAAGCGGGAGCGTTCGCCGCGCACGGTCACGAAGCCGTCGGCCAGGGTGCAGACCTGGTCGGCGGCCTGCGCCCAGCCGGTGCCGAAGCCGAGGTTCGCGTAGTCCTTCGCGACGATGTGCGGAATGCCGTACTCGGTGTACCGGACGACGGCGGACAGGCCGCCGTGGGACGGGTGTCCGGGCCCGTCGCCCGGGCGTCCGCCCGCGGCGGCCGCGGGCAGGGCGGTCGCCGCGGTGAGCAGGGCGAGGGCCGTGACGACGAGTCGTCCCGGGCGGATGCGCATGGTGCCTCCCGGCGTCTTCGGGGAAGGAGCGGCAGAGCGTACCAGCCGGTATGTGCTCGTGTCAGTGGCATGACAGGAGGAGCCGGGATGTCGCCCGCACACGTCTTGACCGGCCCCTCGACCGGCCCCGCGCCCCGGCCGAGGACCGGCCTTGTCAACCCGCCGACTTCGCCACCCGCGACCTCGACGGCCTGCGCAAGGCCTACTACGGCGCGTCGGTCATGCCCGTGCCCGTCCTGTTCGTCGAGGCGCGCGTGGTCGACGAGGACGGCAAGGACGTCCCCGACGGCATCCCCGGCGAAGTCGCCTACCGCTCCCCGCAGTTGTGCGAGGGCTGCTGGGACAGGCCGGAGGGGACCGAGGCCGCCTTCCGCCGAGGCCGTCACGGCGGTCGTCGTCCGCCGCGGCGAGGTCACCGAGGACGGACTGATCGCCCACGCCCGCGAGAGGCTGCCCGCCTTCAAGGCCCCCGAGCGCGTCCTGTTCGTGGACGCCCTGCCCCGCAACGCCGGCGGAAAGATCCTCAAGCGCGAACTGCGCGACCGCTTCACCGGCACCTGACGCGGCTGAGCGGCCGGGGCGGCCCCGGGGACCGGCGGGCATGCCCGGAGGGCGGCGCCGGGCTCCCGGAAGGGGGTCGCCGCGTGGCCTGTCGGCGGCCTGGCCCGGTCGCTAGGCTGGCCCGCGGACGACGCAACCGGGAGGAGCACGGACGTGGCCGAGAGCACCACCCACCAGCGCCCGCTCACGGGCTGGCACAAGCCGGAGCTGGATCTCAGCAACGCGCAGTGGCAGTCCAGCAGCCGGGGACTGGGGGATGTCCAGATCGCCTTCGTCGAGGGATTCATCGCCATGCGCAACAGTGGCAGCCCGGAGAGTCCCTCCCTCATCTTCACCCCCGCGGAGTGGGGCGCGTTCGTGTCGGGGGCACGGGAAGGGGAGTTCGACCTCACCTGACCCGCCGGAGGCCGGACCCGCCGAGGCGGTCCCGTCCGGCCGAACCGGGGGTGTTCCGCCCGTTTCTCCGGACACACGGCCATGAGCGCCCCCTCGGGCACGACGCCTGAGCGAGGCTGACGCCCCAGGGGGAGGTCGTACTTCCAAAGGTGAGGAACCCATGAGCACCCTGCCGGTCATCGCCGCGGTCGACGGTTCGCAGGACGGCCTGCGCGCCCTGGACTGGGCCGCCGACGCGGCCCGCGCACGCGGGGCGCCGCTGCGGGTGGCGCACGTGCGGCAGTACGCCGTCTGGGCCCAGGCCGACGTGCTGGTCGCGGGGCCGGCGGACACCGGCGAGGACCCGGCGATCGAGGAGGCCCGCGCCCGCCTGCGGGAACGCGCCGACGCGCCGGAGACGGAGTACCTCACCGTCGAGGGCGTACCGGGCGCCGTGCTGCCGGAGCTGGGCGCCGACGCCCAGCTGCTGGTGCTCGGTTCCCGGGGACGCGGCGGCTTCACGAGCCTGCTGCTCGGCTCCAACGGGCTGGCCGCCGCCCGCGACGCCGAGTGCCCCGTCGTCGTCGTGCCCCGCCCCGGCCGCGAGGTGCACGGGGAGCCGCCGGCCGGACCCGGCCCGCGGGTGGTCGTCGGCCTGCACGTGGACAGCCCCGACGACGGCGTGCTGTCCTTCGCCTTCACCGAGGCCGCGCGGCGCGGCGCCCGCCTCCAGGTGATCGCCGCCCACCCGTGGCCGGTGCGGACCTGGGCCGCCGCCGGCCAGACGGTGCCCCAGGTGATCGACGAGGTTTCCGTGGAGAGCGAGACGCGGGCCCTGGCCGACGGCTTCCTCGCCCCCTGGCGGAGCCGCCACCCCGAGGTCCGCGCCGACACGCACGTCATGGACGGCGACGCCGCGGGACACCTCGTCGCCGCCTCGCGGGACGCCGAACTGGTCGTCGTCGGCCGCCACCGCCGGCGCCTGCTGGCACCCGCCCGCATGCTGGGCTCGGTCACCCACGCCGTCCTCCTGCACGCGGCGTCCCCGGTCGCGGTGGTGCCGCCCGCCCCACCGGAGACGTGAGCACGTCCGGCCCGCCGGACACCGGGACGCGCCGGGGCCGGTACCGCGCGAACGGGCCGCCCGCCCGCACGCCGTTCGAGGGCCCAGGCCACGTACCATGGCGGCATGTCGTTCCTCCGCCGCCGCAGTGCCACGCCCGCCGGGCCCGACTTCGACGTACTGGCCATGGACCCGGGCGACTGGCCCGGGAATCTCGGCGCCGGTCTGCTGCCCGCACCCGACGGCAGCTGCCAGGGCGTCTTCCTGCGCTACGACCTGTTCGGCGGCCGCGGCCCCGCGATGATCATCGGTAATCTCCCCGAGGGCTCCCCGGCCCGCGAGGTCCCCGAGGGCGAGGTCCCCTTCGAGGTGGGACAGCTGCTGCTCGCCCTGGAGAACGACGAGGAGATCACCGTCGTCGGCACCGAGGACGTCCCCGTGATGCAGGGTGACAACCTGCTGATCGTGCGCCGTCTCAAGCTCTCCGAGAGCCGGATCTCCTGCGTGCAGTTCGACCGCAGCGACGGCGTCCTGGTGACCATCGCCGCCTGGGACCGCCCCATCACCGACGACCTGTACGCCCTGCTGAAGCCGCTCCCGGCGGAACTCTTCCAGCAGGGCTGACCCGGCGGACGCCTCCCGGACACACGAAATCCGCGGTGCGGCCCTCGAGGGCACACCGCGGAGTCCACGTCCTCGTCAGCGCGTGCCGACCGCCGCGCGCACGGCCCGCCGGGCCATCTGGCAGTCGTCGTGCAGCCGTCGCAGCAGCAGCCGCTGCTCCTCGCCGGACGGCACGGCACCCGGGGGGACCGCCGCCGGGACCGACGGCGCCTCGTGCATCGACCGCTGCACGGCCGTCTCGTAGGTACGGATCTCCCGGGTCAGCACGAGCATCAGGTTCACCAGGAACGCGTCGCGCGCCGCGGGCCCCTGAGCCTGGGCGATCTGACTGATCTGCCGGCGTGCCTCCGGGGCGTCACCGAGCACCGACCAGAGCGTCGCCAGGTCGTAGCCCGGCAGATACCAGCCCGCGTGCTCCCAGTCCACCAGCACCGGACCGGCCGGTGACATCAGCATGTTGGACAGCAGCGCGTCGCCGTGGCAGAACTGGCCCATGCCCTGACGCCCGGCCGCGAGGGCGATGCCGTGCAGCAGCTTCTGCAGGTCGTCCAGGTCCCGGTCGGTGAGCAGCCCGAGCTCGTGGTAGCGGGAGATCCGGGCCGCGTAGTCCAGCGGGGCGTCGAAGGTGCCGGCCGGCGGGCGCCAGGCGTTGAGCCGGCAGACCGCGCCGAGCACCGCCCTGATGTCCGCCCGCGGCGGCGCCTCCACCGGGTGCCGCTGCAGCGCCGCGGGCCGTCCCGCCATCCGCTCGATCACCAGGGTGCCGTTGTCCGGGTCCGCAGCGATCAGCCTCGGCACCCGCACCGGCGGGCGGTGCCGGACGAACGAGCGGTATGCCCCTATCTCGTGCCGGACCCGCTCCGACCAGGCGGGGGAGTGGTCCAGTAAACACTTGGCGACCGCCGTGGCGCGTCCGGTCGTGCCGACCAGGAGGACGGAACGCCCGCTGCGGCGCAGCACCTGCACGGGAGCGAACTCCGGGCAGATCCGGTGCACGGCGGCGATCGCCGTGCGCAGCTGGGTGCCCTGGGCGCCGGACAGGTCGATCCTGCCGCTGAGCGGTTGTGTGCCGGCTCCCGCGCCGCGCCGCACCCTGCCCGTCCCGGGCACCGGGACCGCCGGACGCGCGGGGGCGAGGTAGGGGCCGCCGCCCGCCGCCGGGCGGGGGTGGAGCGATCGCTGGGGGGCGGACACGGAGGACGATGCTGCGTACATGGGCGAACAGATCCCTTCGTGTGCCTGTTGTGCCTGACTGGGGGGCGTCGCCCGCCGGAACGGGCGCGCCCTCCGAAAGCCGTCGCACCACCCGCCCCGGCCGCCGGGGCACCCTGGGGAGTACCCCGCGGCGACCGGGTCGGGATGGCGCTTTCCTACCTGACACCCGGCCGCCCGTGGCACACCATCTGGCGCACCCTGGCGAACGGTGGCGAATAGTCGCCCGGCAACCCGCACGGAGCTACTGTCAACTCAGCCGAGAACCTGGGGGCTTGACGTGAGCAGAGAACCCAACACCCGTCTCGCGGACCTGTTCGGCCTCGCCGGCTGGTCCAAGGGCGAACTCGCGAGGCTGGTCAACCGGCAGGCGGCGGCCATGGGCCACCCCCAGCTGGCGACCGACACCTCGCGGGTGCGGCGGTGGATCGACATGGGAGAGATCCCGCGCGATCCGGTGCCGCGGGTGCTGGCGGCCCTGTTCACCGAGCGTCTCGGCCGTGTCGTGACCATCGAGGACCTCGGTCTGGTCAGGCACGGGCGTGCGGGGAAACGGCAGCGCGGCGGGAGTGAGGAACATCCCGACGGAGTGCCGTGGGCGCCCGAGCGGACCGCGGCGGTCCTCACCGAATTCACGGGAATGGACCTCATGCTCAACCGACGCGGCTTGGTGGGCGCGGGCGCCGCGCTCGCCGCGGGCTCCGCACTCAGCAGCGCCATGCACGACTGGCTGCACACCGACCCTGTTCTGGCTGCCGACGCATCCCACGCCACCGACTCCCTGCACGCCGACCCCGCCGGGTTCGACCGTTACGAGGCCGCACCCGTCGGGTCCCAGGAGATCGAGGAACTGGAGCGCTCGGTGGAGGTGTTCCGCGCCTGGGACGCCGCCCGTGGCGGCGGGCTCCAGCGCAAGGCCGTGGTGGGCCAGCTCAACGAGGTGGGCGGCATGCTCGCCTACCGTCACCCGCCCCACCTCCAGCGGCGCCTGTGGGGCGTCGCGGCCAACCTCGCCGTCCTCGCGGGCTGGATGTCGCACGACGTGGGCCTGGAACCCACGGCGCAGAAGTACTTCGTCATCGCCGCGCACGCCGCGCGCGAGGGCGGCGACCGGCCCCGGGCCGGCGAGGCGCTCTCCCGGGCGGCCCGGCAGATGGTGCACCTGGGCCGGCCCGACGAGGCACTGGATCTGATGAAGCTCGCCCAGTCCGGCTCCGGCGAGCAGGTGATGCCGCGCACCAAGGCCATGCTGTACACCATCGAGGCCTGGGCGCAGGCGTCCATGGGCAAGGGCCAGGCGATGCGCCGCACCCTGGGACGCGCCGAGGACCTCTTCGTCTCCGACAAGGCCGACGTCCCGCCGCCGGACTGGATGCAGACCTTCAAGGAGGAGGATCTGTACGGCATGCAGGCCCTGGCCTACCGGACGCTCGCCGAGTTCGAGCCGGGTGCCGCCGCGCACGCGCAGTACTACGCGGAGAAGGCCCTGGCCCTCAGGGTCGACGGCCGGCAGCGGTCGAAGATCTTCGACTATCTGTCGATGGCCTCGGCCTGTTTCCTCGCCGACGACCCGGAGCAGGCCGACCGTTACGCGCGTCTCGCCCTGGTGTCGATGGGTTCCAACTCCTCCCGGCGGACCTGGGACCGGCTGCGGCAGATGTACCGGCTCACCGCCGAGTACGCCGGGTACCCGAAGATCCAGGAGCTGCGGGAGGAGATCGAACTCGCGCTGCCCAAGGGCAAGCCGGCCAAGGGCGGGGGGAAGGGCGGCGCCACCGCACCGGCGTAGCGACGCCCTACTGCGTCGTCACCCGGGCCACCAGTACGCAGGTGTCCTCCCGGTGCGGCGGTTCGCCCATCTCCTCCATCACGATGCGCAGGCACTCCTGTACCGGGCGTTCCCCGGTCAGCCGGGGGGCCAGGGCGAGGAGGCGGTGCACGGCCGCCGGCCCGAGTCCGCCGGTGTGCAGGAGCACGAGGTCACCGCTCTCGAGGGTCTCCTCGGTCGTCCGTCCGTCCAGCGCGTGCCCCGTGCCGTCGCGGAACAGCAGCGGGACGGGGCGCCCGGTGCGCGTCCACTCCAGGGTGCGGGTGCCGGGGCGGTAGCCGCAGCACAGGGTGCCGGCGAGGGGCGGCAGGGCGGTGTCCCGCAGTGAGCGGGCCAGCAGTGCGGGCAGCAGGCCGGGAGGCGTGCCCGCCGCCGCCAGTCCGCGCAGGGCACCGGTCAGCAGCTCCGTGCTCCCCGTCCCTTCGGGTGCGGGGCCGTCGAGGTCGCCGGCGGCGAGCAGCGTCCCGTCGTCGCCGAGGGCGCACACGTCGTACCAGCCGGTCCCCTCGGGGGCGCCGGCCGGCGGCAGGTGCGCGGCGGCGAGGTCCAGGCCGGACCGGCCCCGCTCCGGGAACCGCAGGAGGGCGTGCCGGGGCGGCACGCCCTCCCGCGGTTCCGTGGAGGCCCGTTGCCCGGTGTCCGCGCCCGGTGGGGGGCGGTGGAGCGAGTCACGGGTCTCGCTCACCGCCCTCCGGCAGCGGCGCAGTTCGCTGACGTCCCGCAGCACCGCCCACATCGAGGCGGTGCTGCCGTCGGCGTCGAGCACGGGCTCGCCCATCATGTGCACCGTCCGTACGCCCCCGTCGGGGCGCACGACGCGGAACTCCCCGTCGATGGGCCGGCCGTCGACGAGACAGCCGGTGACCATCGCGGTCAGCTTCGGCCGGTCCCCGGCGAGTACCAGGGACGGCAGTTCGTCGAGGCTGAGGGGGGCGGTGGCAGGGTCGAGACCGAGGATCCGGAAGAGTTCCCCGGACCATTCGGCCTCGTCGGTCAGCAGATTCCACTCGGCGCTGCCGACCCGGCTGAGCAGCGATCCGGCCCGCGGGGCGGGCTCCGGGCCGTCCCGCAGCTGGGCCAGGTGCTCGTCGAGATCGCTGAGCTGGTGCAGCGCCAGGTCGTACAGCGCGCGCTGCCAGCGCCCCCGCGGGTCCGCCGCGTCGTGCCCGCTGTCCCGCCGGACGGCGTCCACGTCACCCCTGAGCCGCCGGGCCTGCGTTATCAGCGACTCGACCGAACCGCGTGCGGGCGGCGGGGCGGCGGGGTGGTCCGCGGAGAGGGGGGACGACATGACGCACTCCGATGTGCAGACGGTACGGCCGATACGAACCAGGGGGTGGCGGAAGGACCGTTACGACTGTGGCACAGCCCGCGACGCCCCGTAAGGGATTCGGCGACACACGATACGGTGGTGCTTCCGGCATATGCCACAGTCTTCCCCGAGCGACTCCGGCACCCGAACGGCGTAAGCGGGTGAACGGTCAAGTCGTAGGAGAGCTACGCGACTTGAGGGCTCCCGGCACCCCTGCCCGTCGTCGCCCGGGCGTTCGTCGCACCCCTGTTCTAGGACGGGTCGTAGAGGGCCGGGCGGGGGGCCTGCACGACGGCGGTCCGCGCACCCGTCTCCAGGGCCCGGACGCCGGCCTCCGCGACCACGGAGGCGGCGTACCCGTCCCAGGCGCTCGCGCCGGTGACCCGCCCCCGCCGGGTGGCGTCGACCCATGCCTGCACCTCGCGGTCGTAGGCCTCCGCGAAGCGCACGAGGTAGTCCTGCGGCACCTCCTCCCGGGCGGCGCCCGCCGCCGTGACCGTCATGGAGCGCGCCTCGCCGATCCGGGCACTGCCCGCCTCGCAGACGGCCTCGCAGCGGACCTCGTAGCCGAAACCGCAGTTGACGAAGACCTCCACGTCGACCAGCGCGCCCCGGTCGGTCTCGAAGAGCACGAACTGCGGGTCGAGCAGCCCCTCGGGCGCCCCGGACGACGGCCGCGGCCGCAGCACCGTCACCGCGGCCGGTTCCTGGCCCAGCAGCCAGCGGGCCGCGTCGATCTCGTGCGAGACGGAGCTGTCGATGAGCATCGCGGAGGTGAAGTGCGGCGGGGAGGAGACGTTGCGGTGCACGCAGTGCAGCATCAGGGGACGTCCCAGCCGGCCGCTGTCCAGCAGCGACTTCAGCCGCCGGTACTCGGGGTCGTACCGCCGCATGAACCCGATCTGCGCCAGCCGCCTGCCCAGCCGCGCCTCCGCCTCCACCACACGCAGCGCGCCCGCCGAACCGGGCACCATCGGCTTCTCGCAGAGCACCGGCAGCCCCCGCGCGAAGGCGGCGAGCAACGCCTCCTCGTGCGCCTCGCCGGGCGAGGCGATCAGAACGGCCTCGACGCCCGGCGCGTCGAGCGCGGCCTCGGCGTCCGTGTGCACCACGACCCCGTCGATCCCGTCCGCCGCCTCCTTCGCCCGCTCGGCGTCGGGGTCGGCGACGGCCGCGACCCTGGCGCCGCTCACCACCCGGTCCAGACGCCGTACGTGATCGGCGCCCATGTGTCCCGCGCCCAGCACCGCCACACCCAGAAGTCCGCTCACGCTCCGACCGCTCCTTCCTGCCGGTCACGCACCCGGGGCGGGTGCGTGTACGGCGGACAGGGTGTCACGGGAGCGGGAGCCGGGCGGGCACGCCCCGGCGGCTCAGTCGTCCTCGTCCTCCGCGCCGCAGGAACTGCCGTCGGGCGGCAGGGAGCCGTACAGCAGGAAGTCGTCGGCCTTGCGGTGCACGCACTCGGAGGAGGCGTAACCGGTGTGCCCCTCGCCCTTGTTGTCGAGCACCACGGCCGAGGGGCCGAGCCGCCGGGCCGTCTCCTCGGTCCAGCGGTACGGCGTAGCCGGGTCGCCGCGGGTGCCGATCAGCAGCATCTTCGCCGTGTCGACGTCCTTCACGTCCTCGCGGATGTAGTCGGTGCCCCTGGGGCGGCCGTAGCACATCAGCACCTGGGTGAGCCGGTACCGCCCGAAGACCGGCGAGGCCTCCTCGTACCGCTCGCGCAGCCGTCCCAGGGACCGGGTGACCTGCTCGGCGGTGGGACGGTCGGGGTCGTCCGCGCAGTTGACGGCCATCAGGGCGGCCGGCAGGTTGTCCATCGGGATCTCCTCCTCGCCGGCGAGGCCGCCACCGCCGTCCTCCTCGCGCACCGGGAAGGTCACGCCGCCGGACGAGAAGCTCTCCAGACCCCGGGTGTCCCCGTCCTCCACCAGCTGCGCGAGCGCGCGCTCCAGCGAGGGCCACAGCTCCCTGCTGTAGAGCGCCTGACCGATGGCGCCCACCATGTCCTGCCCGTCGAACGCCTCCCCGAAGGCGGTGGGCACCGGGTCCGCGTCGAGCGAGGCGACGAGCCGCACCACCTCGCGCCGGGCCTCCCGGACGTCCTGCCCGAACGGGCAGGCGATGTCCTCGACGCACCAGTCGAGGAAGTTCTCCAGCGCCGTCTGCTGCCCCCGCGCGCCGGCCAGCCCCTGCTCGGCCAGCGATTCCGTGAGCGTGTCCACGCCGTCCAGCACCACCCGGCCCACCTTGTCGGGGAACCGGGCGGCGTAGACCGCGCCGAGCCGGGTCCCGTAGGAGAAACCGAGGTAGTTGAGCCGGTCGTCGCCGAGCGCCGCGCGCATCACGTCCATGTCCCGGGCCACGTCGACCGTGCCCATGCGGTGCAGCACGGGACCGGAGTGCTTCGCGCACTCGGCGGCCGCGTCGCGCAGACGCCGCAGCACCGCCCGCGGCTCCTCGATCTCCTTGTCCCCGTCCGTCGCCTCCATGATCTTCGTCGTGGCGGGTCCGCAGGAGACCGGTGAGGACCGGCCGACGCCGCGGGGGTCGAAGGACACCACGTCGTAGCCGTTGGTCAGGTGCATGAAGGGCTTGCCGCCGACGGAGAGTTCGCTGACGCCCGAACCGCCCGGCCCGCCGAAGTTCAGCAGCAGCGAGCCCCGCGAGTCGCCGGTCGCCCGGTACCGGGCGAGGGCCAGATCGAGCGTGCCGCCCTCGGGCCGGGCATAGTCGAGGGGGACGGTGACCTTGCCGCACTGCAGGTCCTTCGGCATCTCCATGCCTCTGCACGCCGACCATGTGATCTTCTGGTCGTAGAAGCGGCTCAGATCGGGCTCGGTGTCCTGTGCGGCCCCGGCGGGCAGTCCCGCCCCCAGCAGTGCCAGCCCCAGCGCACCGGTGACCGCGCACCCCCGGGCCGACGGCCGAATCGACAGCTTGGCCAGCATCGATGCCTCCCGGACGCCCCGTCGCGGACCCGTGGTCGGCGCCCTCGAACACCATAAGCGGGGCATCGGCGGCCCGCCTCCGGGCGCTCTTCCCCGGCCCGCGGGCGCCCTGGATGTCCCGGCCGCCGGCCGGCTTCCCGGTGCACACCGGCGGCGACAGCGTGAACGCGGTCGGCACCGGCGGCCCGGCCTTCGGCGACGAGCCGGCGAACACCTCCGGCGACCGCCCCGGGGAACCGCGGGGCCCGGAGGAGCCGAAGCCCCCCGTACCCGGCGGGGAACTCACCCGGCCGAAGCCGGCACCGTGCGCAGCCGCCCTGGACCGGGGAGCCCCTCGCCGCACGGGCGCGGACACGGCCCCGCCCCGCCCGTCCTGCCGGCGACGGCGTCAGGCCGCGCGTCCTTCGTGGAACCGCCGGTGCAGGGCGCGGATCTCCTCCGTCAGTTCCGGCACCGGCCCGTCCACCGCCACACCGGGCGCGACCTCGTGGACCGGCAGCGTCCGCACCGGCGGGGCAGGCACCCCCCACCCGGCGAGCCAGGAACCGAGCTGTTCCGAAGAGGCGACGTAGACGATGCGCCCGAGCCCCACCCAGGCGTGCGCCGCCGCGCACATCGGGCAGTGCTCGCCCGACGTGTAGACCGTCGCCCCGGCCCGCTCCCGCGGGCTCAGGTTGCCGGCGGACCAGCGCGCGAGCGCGAACTCCGGGTGCCGGGTGAGGTCGCCGGAGGCCACCCGGTTGCGGTCCTCGGCCAGCACCGTGCCGTCCGCGCCCACCAGGACCGACCCGAACGGCTCGTCCCCGGCCTCCAGCGCCTCGGCCGCCAGCTCCACACAGCGGCGCAGGTACCGCAGCTCGGCGTCCTTCACGACCATGGCGTACTGCCCTCCTCACGACGGGATCATCGCCCCGCACCCTACGTCCCCCCACGGCCGGGCCTCACCGTCCCGGCGCGTCCACCGCACCGGCACCGGACCCGGTCCGGCCGGCGCACCGGTGCGGGCGAACGAGAGCGGCGCGCCGGAACCCGCCGGCGCGCCGCTCGGAGCGGTCCGGCCGCCCTCCGGAACGGGTGGCGGCCCCCCTGTGGCTACGGCCTGGGGACGCTCTTCGCCGCCGTACCGGCGCAGACCATGCCCAGGACCAGGGCCAGGGCGCCGATGACGATGTTGTTCCAGATGACGCCGGCGTCCGGGCTCGTGCCGACGATCCACGGTGAGATGATCATCCACACGCCCAGCGCGCACATGGCCCAGCTGAGGCCGTACATGCGCTCGGGGGCTCGCGTGAAGCCCAGGGCGAGCAGGCCGATCGCGATTCCGATGATCAGGTTGTGCGCGACGAGCGAGGGCTGGCTCGTGGTGAAGTGGAGTATCCACGGGGACACGGCACAGTACAGGCCGAGCAGGAACACCGGCCCGTCCACGAGTGCCACGTCACGGCCACCGAGCATGCGGGCGTAGCGCGCCTGCATCTCCGGGGCGTCGGGGTGGCTGCTGAGGTCACCTCTGGTGTGCGAGACGTTGGCCATGAGTCGTCTCCTTCGACTTGCCGGGCCGACCGCGCCCGAAATGGTGCGGTAATGCCGCCTGTGGTAATTGTGCTCTTATTTTTCTCTTATGTGTAGAGGTGGGCGGGCCGCACATGTCCCCCCGGATCGGGGGCAGACGCAGACGTACGGAGCGATCGACTGACACGGCGGAACGGTGGAGGTGGCGGCCGTGACGGGTGCGAAGGTGCTGGAGAGGTTCCCGGCGGGTTCCCCGCGCGGGTCGTGGCCGGCGGAGGAGTACGCGGCACGCCGCCGCGCCGAGGGTGAGCCCGCCACCGTCGTGATGGACCTGGTGACGGACGCCTTCCTGGTGGTCGTCCCGACCCGCGAGAAGCCGACGGGCCGCCGGGCCGGCTAGCGGGGGCGGGCACTGCGGGGGCCTGGGCGGTGGGCGTCGCGTGCAGGTGGAGAGCGGTCGCGGCATGCCGGGGACGCGCCGGAATACATTTCGGTGCCTGAAAGGTTGGCAAATACATCCAGTCGGTGGCCGTCCCGGTCGCCGACCCGGCCGTCGACCACAGTGAGGCACCGTGAACCACCCCGCCCCCGAGCAGCCCGCCGACGTCGTGGCCCGGCTGCGCGCCACCTTCCGTACCGGCCGCACCAAGCCCGTCGAGTGGCGCACCGCGCAGCTCGGCCGGCTGCGCGCCCTGCTCACGGAGAACGGGCCGGAGCTGGAGGCCGCGCTCCACGCCGACCTGGGCAAGAGCGCCACCGAGGCCCAGCGCACCGAGATCGGCTTCACCGTGCGCGAGATCGACCACACCCTGGAACACCTCACCGACTGGCTGCGCCCCGAGCCCGCCCCCGTCCCGGCCCACCTCGGCGCCGACGCGACGGCCTGGACGCAGTACGACCCCCTCGGCGTCGTCCTCGTCATCGCGCCCTGGAACTACCCCGCGCAGCTGCTGCTCGCCCCGGTGGTCGGCGCCCTGGCCGCGGGCAACGCGGTGGTCGCCAAACCGAGCGAGCTGGCCCCCGCCACCTCCGCCGCGCTGGCCCGGCTGCTGCCGGCCTACCTCGACACCGAGGCCGTCGCCGTGGTGGAGGGCGGGATCCCCGAGACCACCGCCCTGCTCGCCGAGCGCTTCGACCACATCTTCTACACCGGCAACGGCACCGTCGGCCGCATCGTGATGCGCGCCGCCGCCGAGCACCTCACCCCGGTCACCCTCGAACTCGGCGGCAAGTCCCCGGCGTTCGTCGACCGCGGCACCGACCTCGACGCCGTCGCCGCCCGGCTGGCGGCCGGCAAGTTCCTGAACGCCGGGCAGACCTGCGTGGCCCCCGACTACGTGCTGACCGACCCGGAGACCGCCGCGGCCCTGGAGCCCGCGCTGGTCCGGGCCGTCGAAGCCCTGTACGGCGAGGACCCGTCCCGGTCGCCCGAGTTCGGCCGGATCGTCAACGAACGCCACTTCGACCGGCTCGCGGCCCTGCTGGACTCCGGCCGCGTGGTCGTGGGCGGCCGCACCGACCGGTCCGCGAAGTACATCGCGCCGACCGTCCTGGCCGACGTCGCGCCCGACTCGCCGGTGATGGCCGAGGAGATCTTCGGCCCGATCCTGCCCGTCGTCACCGTCGCCGGGATCGACGAGGCCATCGGCTTCGTCAACGACCGGGACAAGCCGCTCGCCCTCTACGTCTTCAGCGAGTCGGCGGCCACCCGCGAGCGGTTCGCCGCCGAGACGTCCTCCGGCGGACTCGGCCACGGGCTGCCGCTGGCCCACCTCACCGTCTCCGACCTGCCGTTCGGCGGCGTGGGGGAGAGCGGCATGGGCAACTACCACGGCCGGTACTCCCTCGAGACGTTCAGCCACCGCAAGGCGGTCCTCAGCAAGCCGCTGGCCTGACCCGGCGCCGGCCGTCCCCGGCCGCCGTCCCAGAGGCGGCGGCCGGCCGGGACCGGCCGGACCGGTCAGCCGCGTGCACAGCCGGACCGTTTTCCTGCGCCGCACGAACCACAGCGGGGCCGTGCGCGGCGGTCCGCCGGCATCCGCCGCGGCCCCCCGGATGCCCCTCTCCTGTTCCAGGCGGTCGAGCATGTCCTGCCCGCACTGCCCGCACTGCCCGCACTGCCCGCACTGCCCGGGCTCGCGCGGCGGTGCGGTGATCCTCGCGGCCGTGACGGCAGTGGACGGGCCGCGTCCGCACCTCGGGGCCGGGACGTAGGGCCAGGAGACTGGCGCCGCGACGGGTTTTACGTATAACCTCTCCCGTCAATCGCCCGTCCCGGAAGGATCCGATGGCACGCATCGCCCTGGTCACCCTCGTCGTCGACGACTACGACGAGGCGATCCGCTTCTACACCGAGGCCCTCGGATTCCGGCTCGCCGAGGACGCGCCGAGGCCCGACGGCTCCCGCTGGGTCGTCGTCGAGCCGCCCGGAACCCCCGGCGCCCCGGAGCAGGGCACCGCCCTGCTGCTGGCCCGCGCCAAGGGCGAGGGGCAGCGTGCCAGGATCGGTGACCAGACGGGCGGACGCGTCGGTTTCTTCCTGCACACCGACGACTTCGTCCGCGACCACGCCCGCATGACGGCCGCGGGCGTGACCTTCCTGGAGGAGCCCCGGCACGAGCCCTACGGATCGGTCGCCGTCTTCCAGGACCTGTACGGCAACCGCTGGGACCTGCTGCAGCCCGCCGCCACCTGATCCGCCCGCCCTTTCCGCACCGACCCGCCGAGGAACCGCCGAACATGACATCTACGCGCATAGACGCCGACACCCTCCGCCGCCTCCCCAAGGCGGTGCTCCACGACCACCTCGACGGCGGCCTGCGCCCCGCGACCGTGGTCGAACTGGCGAGGAGCGTCGGCCACCCCCTGCCCACCACCGACCCCGACGAGCTGGCCGCCTGGTACTACGAGGCCGCCAACTCCGGCGACCTGGTGCGCTACATCGCCACCTTCGAGCACACCCTCGCCGTGATGCAGAACCGCGAGGGCCTGCTGCGCGCCGCCGAGGAGTACGTCCTCGACCTCGCCGCCGACGGAGTCGTCTACGCCGAGGTCCGCTACGCCCCCGAGCTGATGACGAACGGCGGGCTGAGCCTCGCGGAGGTCGTCGAGACCGTCCAGGAGGGCCTGGCCGCCGGCATGGCCAAGGCGGCGGCGGACGGCACCCCGGTCCGCGTCGGGACCCTGCTGTGCGGCATGCGGATGTTCGACCGCACCCGCGCCACCGCCGACCTCGCCGTCGCCTTCCGGGACGCGGGCGTCGTCGGTTTCGACATCGCCGGCGCCGAGGACGGCTTCCCGCCCGCCGACCACCTCGACGCCTTCGCCCACCTGCGCCGCGAGAACGTGCCCTTCACCATCCACGCCGGCGAGGCCCACGGGCTCCCCAGCATCCACCAGGCCCTCCAGGTGTGCGGCGCCCAGCGCATCGGGCACGGCGTGCGCATCACCGACGACATCCCCGACCTCGCCGCCGGACGTCTCGGCCGCCTCGCCTCCTGGATCCGCGACCGCCGCATCGCCCTGGAGATGTGCCCGACCTCCAACCTCCAGACCGGCGCCGCCGCCTCGATCGCCGAGCACCCGATCACCGCGCTCAAGGACCTCGGTTTCCGCGTCACCCTCAACACCGACAACCGCCTCGTCTCCGGCACGACGATGACCCGTGAGATGTCGCTCCTCGTCGAGCAGGCCGGCTGGACGCTCGAGGACCTGCGCACGGTCACGGTGAACGCCCTCAAGAGCGCCTTCATCCCCTTCGACGAACGCAACGCCCTGATCCGGGACGTCGTCCTGCCGGGCTACGAGGCCGCGCTCCGGACGAGCCCGCGCACGTAGGCGGCCTGCCCGACGTGCTGCAGGTCGTCGGACAGGACGCTGACCAGGCGCACGGCCAGCGTCACCGGCGGATCCCAGTTCTCGTCCACGACCCGTTCCAGGTCCTTCGCGGTCAGGGACCGCAGGGCGCCGAGCGTCTGCTCGTGGACGGCGTCGTAGTAGCCGGTCAGCAGGCCGGCCGAACCGACCCGGACCTCGGCGACCTGCGCCGGGGTGTGCCCGTACCCGGTGTCGCCGGGCGGCAGGCCGAGCCCGAACCGCTTCTCCCAGCCCTGGGACCGCCACACCTGGTCGAGCCCGAAGGCGTCGGCGATGTGGTCGTCCTGTACCCGGGTGAGGTGCCAGACCAGCCAGGCGACGGGGTTGGCGTCGCCGGACGGGCGGGCGTTCAGGCCGTCGGGGTCCAGCCCCTCGACGGCGGCGTGGACCTCTTCCCGGACGCGGCCGTAGCCCTCGATGAGGATGTCCTTCGCATGCATGGGTCCACCATCGCGCACTCCTCCCTCAGGCGCTCCCCGTCTCCAGCAGTCCCATCAGCGCCCGGGCCGCGGGGCTGGTGGCCTCGGCGGGCGGCAGCAGGGCGACGGTCTCGTACGCCGTGCCGTCGGAGCCCTTCAGCGGCAGCGAGGCGAGCGAGGCCCGCTTGTGCCGGAAGTGGCGCGGCACGACCGCGATGCCGAGGTCCTCGTCGAGCAGGTCGAGCAGCCCGTGCACGTCGTTGACCTCCAGCGCGACGGTCCGCCGTACGCCGGCCGCGGCGAAGGCCGCGTCGGTGACGCGGCGCGGGCCCCAGTCCGGGTGGAAGTCGACGAAGACCTCGTCGGCGAGATCGTGCGGGCTCGGCACCGCGCCGCCCTTCGCGAGACGGTGGCCGGGGTGACACAGGACGGTCATCGGCTCGCCGGCCAGCGAGACCGAGCGCAGCTGGTCGGTGTCGGCCCGCGTCCGGTAGGCGAAGGCGAGGTCCAGCCGCCCGGCCGCGACCTCCTCCGCCAGCTCCCCGGAACCCGCCTGCCGCAGCCGGATCTCCACGTCCGGGTGCCGGCGCCGGAACGCGGCCAGCAGCCCCGCCACCGGTACCCCGGCGATGCACTGCTCGCTGCCCAGCGACAGCGTGCCGCGCAGCACCCCCTGCACCGCGGCGACCGCCTCGTGCGCCGCCCGCACCTGTGCCAGGACGCGCCGCGCCTCGCCCAGCAGCGCCCGCCCGGCCTCGGTCAGCGTCACACGGCGCGTCGTGCGCACGAACAGCGGCGCCCGCAACTCCCGCTCCAGGGCCCGGATCGACGCCGACAGACCGGACTGGGACACCAGCAGCCGTTCCGCCGCCCGGGTGAAGTGCCGGTCCTCGGCGACCGCCACGAAATGCTGGAGATGACGCAGTTCCATGACTCAGAAGCGTAGGCGCACAATCCCATCGGATTCTTCTGTTGGACCTCTGCCCGCAGGTCACGACAGAGTGGGGGCCACCCCCCGGATCGACCTCTCTGGAGTCGCGTTGTACACCGCACACCCCGACCGTTACGCGGACATGCCCTACCGGCGCACCGGACGCAGCGGGCTGAAGCTCCCCGCGCTCTCGCTCGGCCTGTGGCACAACTTCGGCCCCGACCGCCCCGTCGGGACCCAGCGAGCCATCCTGCGCCGCGCCTTCGACCTCGGCGTCACCCACTTCGACCTCGCCAACAACTACGGCCCGCCGCCCGGCGCCGCCGAGTCCGCGCTCGGCGAGGCCCTGAGGGCCGACTTCGCGCCGTACCGCGACGAGCTGGTGATCTCCACCAAGGCCGGCTACCTCATGTGGCCCGGCCCGTACGGCGAGTGGGGCTCGCGCAAGTACCTGCTCTCCTCGCTCGACCGGAGCCTGAAGCGGATGGGCCTGGAGTACGTCGACATCTTCTACTCGCACCGCCCCGACCCGGAGACTCCCCTGGAGGAGACGATGGGCGCCCTGCACTCGGCGGTGCAGCAGGGCAAGGCGCTGTACGTCGGCGTCTCCAACTACTCGCCGGAGCAGACCCGCGAGGCCGCCCGCATCCTCGCCGGTCTGGGCACCCCGCTGCTGATCCACCAGCCGCGCTACTCCCTGCTCGACCGACGCCCCGAGACCAGCGGCCTCCTGGACACCCTCGACGAGCTGAAGGTGGGTTCCATCGCCTACTCCCCGCTGGAGCAGGGCCTGCTGACCGCCCGCTACCTCGACGGCATCCCCGAGGACTCGCGCGCCGCGGGCGACAGCCCCTTCCTCAGCTCCGACGCGGTCACCGGGGAACTCGTCGGCAAGCTCCGCGCGCTGGACGGGATCGCCGCGTCCCGCGGACAGTCGCTGGCCCAGATGGCCCTCGCCTGGGTGCTGCGCGAGGGCCGGGTGACCTCCGCCCTGGTCGGTGCGAGCAGCCCGCAGCAGCTGGAGGACAGCGTCTCGGCCATCAAGAACCTCGCCTTCGACGCCGAGGAACTGGCCCGGATCGACAAGATCGTCGCCGGCTAGGCGGAGCAGGCAGGCGGAGCAGGACACCCGCCCGGGGCTCCGGAGGCACACCGCCTCCGGAGCCCCGGTGCGTGCACGGGCCTCCGGGCCCCGGGGCTCCGGGACGCCAGTGCTTCCGGCCGGAAAATGCCGCGAATATGCCAGGAGACTGGCCAAAAACCCATGGTGACAGTGGTTCAGCAGTGAACATACTCACCTCTGGGGCCTCTCACACCACGCGACAGCGCCCTCACGCACCGCACGCGAGCCGCACGGACGTCCCGCCCACCGGCGGACGGGCCGCGCGACGGGGAGGGGAGCAGTGCACGACGAATTCCTGTGCCACGTCACCGCCTACGGTGTCTGCGAAGGCCGGCGCATCGGCGTGCCCCTGGGGACCTATCGCGCCCCCACGCTGGCCCTCGCCCTGTGGTGGCTGCGCGACCGCGCGTCCTGGATCGCCGAGCGCCTGGACCCCCAGCCCGACAGCCCCCGCCTACCGCGCGGCGCCCTCACCCCGGTCGCCGACGACGCTCCCGACGTACCGCGCGTCCTGCGCGCCTGGTGCGCGGACGGCGACCAGCAGGAACGAGTCGCCGAAGAACTGGCAGCGGGGCGCCTGATACGCGTCGCCACCAGCGACGAGACCACCGAGTACGAACTGCTGGCGGAGTCCGTGGACGCGCTGCGCATGCAGCGGGCCTCCCCGTCACTGGTCGTCCCCGTCGGCTGAGCGGCCCGCCGGAGAGCGCGGCTCCCTACCGGGGTCGTCGTCGGCCGGTGCCGCCCGCCGCACGCGCGAGCAGCGCGCCGAGGAACCCGGCGGCCAGACCCCACACGACGGCGAGACCGACCGCCCCCCACAGCCGCGGACGCAGGAACAGCCGCCCGGACAGACCCCCGCCGAGATCCCCGATCCCGAGCACCGACAGCCCGTAGAACGCCGAGATCCGGCCGACCAGACACACCGTCAGGGCCGTGAGCGCCAGCGCGGCCGCCATGTGCAGCGCGTGCCGCCAGGCCGGCGTCCGGACCGGTGAGAGGACCGCGGCCGCCCACCCGGCGGCCGGCAGCAGCACCGCGGCCGTGACCAGCAGCCACCACATCCGCCCGTCCTGCGCGGTGAGCGTGCCCAGATCCACCGTCGACACGTCCGGCGTGCGCAGCACCCGGTCGAGCACCTGCGGCATCGGCAGCCCGAACGGCCCCTCCACCCGCCCGTTCCAGGCACCGCCCATGCCGATGGTCAGCGCCGGCCACACGAGGTTCGGCAGGCCGAGCAGCAGCACGGCGAAGGTGTCCGCGGGCCGGCCCCGCGTCCCGGCGACGACCAGGCCGACGACGACACCGATGACGACGTACGCGAGCAGCAGCGACACCATCGCGCACGCCACCGGCCGCGCCGACGCCCGGAACCCCGCCAGGCGCCCCGGCAGCGGTGCCTCGCGCGCCACCAGCAGGGCCACCGCCAGCACACCCGCCAGCCACAGCAGCCCGGACAGGACGGTCAGCGGCACGTCCGCCGTGAAGCCGATCCGCGGGGTGACGCCGAACAGGTCGGCGAGGTCGTCGACGACGCCCTCGCCGAGCGGCACCTCGAAGGTCTGCCGCGCGGCGAGGGCCGCCCCGAGGAGGGCGAGCAGCCACAGCACCGCGATCCGCCCGGCCCAGCCGGCCAGCTCCGGCATCCCCGCGACCGCCCGGTGGCGCAACGGCCGCAGGAACCCCGCCGCGATCACCAGTGCCCCCGTCAGCGTGACGGACAGCGGCATCACGGTCAGCCCCGCGTCCGTGCCGGCGAGCCCGCCGGCCTCTCCGGTCAGCTCCAGCGCACCGCCGACGGCGGCGACGACGGTCGCGGTGACGACCCGGGGGAAGGCGCGGTCCGGCAGGCCCGTGGCGCCGGCCGCCCACAGACCGGCCGCGGCGACCACGCCCATGGCCACCAGTGCGGCCAGTACCGTGCCGAGGGCCTGCGCCCAGCCGTGGCGGGGCACCGTCCGGCCGGAGGGGGAGGGGGTTCGCGCGCTCACGCGGCCACGCTAAGCAGCGGCCACCGGGCACGCCCTTCCGGCGGGGCCGTCCGGCGGGACCGCCGGAAGGGCGTGCCGCTTCCCGGACCGGCGTCCCGTACGCCCCACGTCAGGCCGAGCCGACGACCAGCGCGTGGTCGCCGAGGCCCATCATGCGGCCGGCCGGCACCTCGCCCCGCGTGGTGAACACCGCGAGGACGCGTCCGGTCCGCGGATCGAACGCCACGTCCAGCACCGTGCCGTGCTCCGTGCCCGTCTCGGTCAGCACCAGACGTCCCAGCAGGGCGTGCCCGGCCGGCGCCGTGCCGGGGAGGGCCGCCGGGACGACCCGGACGGCTCCCGGGCCGACCGACCGCACCGCCTCCCAGGGCAGCACCGTCTCCCTCCGGAGGAGGCCGGTGCGGAACCGGACGTGGCTGACCGTCCCGGCGCGGACGTCCACCGACAGGGACGACACGGTGCCGAGCCTGCCGTCCCCGTCCAGACGCAGCACGGGCAGGCCCCGCACCGCGGAGAAGAGCATCACGGCCACACCCCGCGCCGGCCGCCGGGCACACCGGCCGGCGTCGCGAAGCCCGGCAGGTCGCCGGTGACGTGCCGGACGGTCTCCTCGGGCAGGACGAGCGTCCGCCCCGCGACCGTCAGCGTCTGCCCGCGGGGCACGAAGACCCTGCGGCGGTGGGCCGGGCCGGGCGCGAACCGCCTGCTCGCCACCGTCCGGAAGCCGACGACACGGCCGCGGCCGCCGATGCCGCCCTCCACCACGACGTCGAGGACGGTACCGATCTCGGTGCCCGCGTCCGTCACCACCCGCGCCCCCAGCAGCCGGGCCCGCAGCGTCTCCTGCTGCCCCGTCAGGACCGCGGCGCTCACCAGGTCCCGCCGGTCGCGGACCATCACCGCGTCGTGGCCGAGCGCGTACACCGCCGGCCACGGGAGAGCCTCCTTCATCGGACCGCTCCACAGGCGCCGTCCGCTCAGCGTGAAACCGGTGATCCGCGCGACCGCGGCGTCGAGGACGGTGTCCTTGACGTGGGCGACGGCGTCCCCGCCCAGGGTGACCACCGGGCGGGTGGTGAGACTGCGTGCACCCATCAGTTCGTTCATCGCACACCCTTCCCGTGTCCCGGGTTCCCCGGCGGGCTGTGAGAATGTCCGCACTGCCGGAACAGGGGGACTGCCCCGCCGGGCCCGGGGTACGAGGACTGGTGCAGTGGCGTCCGGCCAGTCCGGCTTCCGAGAGAGAAACGTATGACCGAACACCTGGACGGGGCAGTGATACCGACTGGCTTCGACGTACCCGTGGAACCGCTGAGGCGGGCCGCGCACTACTCCGGGGAGCCCGGGAGCATCGCCGAGGCGCGTGCTTTCGCGTCGCTCTTCCTGGAACAGCTCAGGACCGAGTGGTGCGCCACGATCGGCCGGCGGGCCGACGGCGCGGTGCTCCTGGTGGTGAGCGAACTGGTCACCAACGCCGACCGGCACAGCCAGGGGCCGTACATCCTGGAGCTGGAGGGCACGGACGCCTCCGTGACGGTGAGCGTCTACGACAGCAGCGGCGCGGTGCCCCGGCGTTTCCCCCGCGATCCCGAACGCGTCGGCCGGCACGGTCTGGAGATCGTCCACGCCCTGGCGGACGCGGTCGTCGTCGAGCGGGTGCCGGTCGGCAAGCGCGTGCGCGCGACGCTGAGCCTCACCGCCGAATGACCCGCTGAACGACGCACCGCCCCGGGGACCCGCGTCCCGGGGCGGTGCCGTGCCCGGTCAGGCGCAGCCCAGCTCGCCCAGCATGCCCTCACGCAGCCGGGTGATGATCCGCTTGATCAGCCGCGAGACGTGCATCTGCGAGCAGCCGAGCCGTTCGCCGATCTCCGCCTGCGTCGCCTCCTCCACGAACCGCATGTGGATGATCTGCCGGTCGCGCTCGCTGAGCTCGGCCATCAGCGGGGCGAGCGAGTGGAAGTCCTCGACGAGCCGCAGCCCCTCCTCCTCCACGCCGATGAAGTCGGCCAGCACGGACTCGCCCGTCTCGGGCCCGTCCCCGGTCAGCGCGGCGTCCAGCGAGGACGAGTTGTAGCCGTTGGACGCGATCTGCCCCTCGATCACCTCGCGTTCGCTGATGTTCATCAGCGTCGCGAGCTCGGCGACGGTGGGCTCGCGGTCCAGGCGGCTGGAGAGTTCCTCGTGGGCCCTGGCCAGTTCCACCCGCAGCTCCTGCAGCCGCCGCGGCACGTGCACCGCCCAGGTGGTGTCCCGGAAGAACCGCTTGATCTCGCCGACGATGTACGGCAGCGCGAAGGAGGTGAACTCGACCTCGCGCGACAGCTCGAACCGGTCGATGGCCTTGATCAGGCCGATCATGCCGGTCTGGACGATGTCCTCCATGTCGTCGCCGCGGCCGCGGAACCGGCCGGCGGCGAACCGCACGAGGGACATGTTCATCTCGATCAGGGTGTTGCGCGCGTACTG
The DNA here is from genome assembly GCF_042870695.1 of Streptomyces sp. NPDC006384. Classification (NCBI taxonomy): domain Bacteria; kingdom Bacillati; phylum Actinomycetota; class Actinomycetes; order Kitasatosporales; family Streptomycetaceae; genus Streptomyces; species Streptomyces sp. NPDC006384. Next base: position 52,089 of record NZ_JBIAHR010000001.1, on the reverse strand, counting down.
GTACTCGTGGGTGCCCTCCTCGAGTTCCGCCAGCCGCTGGAAGAACTGGCGGGACAGCTGCCGCGCGTCCCGCGGGGCCACGGCGCGGGGGTCCGCGACCCCCGGCAGTGCCCCGTCGTCCGTCCCGCTCGAGGTCGTCCTCTCGACGATCTGCGCCTTCGGCCGGATCACGGCGGTCTCCATTGCCTCTCCCACGAAAGTCACGGTCGGACGTCTTCCCAGGTTCTCCCTGCGGGCGGATACCCGGGGCGTGGCGATGCATGCCACCCGGTTCTCCGGGCGGCACGGGATCGGTGACCGCGGCGTCTGCACGGGGTGACACATCTTCTTCCAGGGTATGCCCGCGGCGGCCGGCCGGCATGTGTGCGCACGTTCCGCCCACGGGCCGGCCGGCCCGTGGGCGGCGGCGCCCGGCGGGGGATTCCCCTGAGGGCGGAACGCCGTGCTCTTGTCCCGCGCCGCTCCGTTCCTACGCTGGAGAGGTGACCAGCCATGTGCCGAACGAAGCCCGCGTCATCGCCCTGCGCCCGCCCGCCGCGCGCCCGGGGGAGCGATCCGACCGCCGCACCGACGGCCCCGACGCCCCTGTCCGTCCCGGCCGCCCCGCCGCCGGAGAGCCCTTGTGGCGCGACCTGGTCGGTGACGCCCTGCGACGCGAACGCCTCGCCCAGGAACGGACGCTGAAGGACGTGGCACAGGCCGCCCGGATCTCCATGCCGTACCTGTCGGAGGTGGAGCGCGGCCGCAAGGAGGCGTCGTCGGAGGTCCTGGCCGCGGCCGCGGACGCCCTCGGTATCTCCCTGGCCGGCCTGCTGGCCCGCGTCCAGGGAGAGCTGGTGCGCGTCACCGCGCGGCACACCGGTGCCGGCCGCGTCTCCCGGCCCTCCGGTGCCCGGTTCGACGGGATGTGCCTGGCGGCCTGACGGACGCTCTTCGCCGTACGGTCCGGCGGTCGTACGGTCCGGCGCCGCACGCGTGTCCCGTCGTGCGGCGCCGGACCGGTGTCTCACGTCCTCGCCAGGCGCCGGCTGAGCACCTCGTCCGCCAGCCCGTAGGCCACGGCCTCCTCGGCGGTGAACACCTTGTCGCGGTCCATGTCCGCGCGCAGCCTCGCCGGGTCGTGCCCCGTGTGCCGGGACAGCACCTCCTCGACCTGGGAGCGGATCCGCACCATCTCCTTGGCCTGCAGCGCGAGATCGGAGACCGTGCCCTGGCGCCCGCCGCTGGCCGGCTGCCCGAGCAGCACCCGCGAGTGCTCCAGCACGAACCGCCGCCCGGGATCACCGCCGGCCAGCAGCACGGCCGCCGTGGAGGCCGCCTGCCCGACGCAGAACGTCGAGATCGGCGCCTGCACGAACGTCATCGTGTCGTAGACCGCCATCAGCGAGGTGAACGAGCCGCCGGGGGAGTTGATGTAGAGCGCGATCTCGCTCTCCGGGGCCGCCGACTCCAGGTGCAGGAGCTGCGCGATGACGACGTTCGCCACGCCGTCGTCGATCTCGGTGCCCAGGAAGACGATCCGCTCCGACAGCAGCCGGCTGAACACGTCGTAGGAGCGTTCGCCCTGCGGGGTGCGCTCGACGACGTTCGGAATCGTGTAGCTCCCCATCACCGCAGCCCCATCCTGTGCCGCGAGGCGGCCGGACGGACGTCCACGAGGGACTCCACGACCCGGTCGACCATGCCGTACTCCCTGGCCTGCTCGGCCGTGAACCAGCGGTCGCGGTCGCCGTCCCGGGAGATGGTCTCCGGGCTCTGGCCCGTGTGTTCGGCGGTGATCCGCTCGATGGTCCGCTTGGTGAACTCCAGGTTGTCCGCCTGGATCTCGATGTCGGCGGTGGTGCCGCCGATGCCCGCCGACGGCTGGTGCATCATGATCCGCGCGTTCGGCAGGGCGTAGCGCTTGCCCGCCGCGCCGACGCTGAGCAGGAACTGCCCCATGCTGGCGGCGAAGCCCATGGCGAGCGTCGAGACGTCGTTGGGGATCAGCCGCATCGTGTCGTAGACGGCGAGCCCCGCGTGCACGGAACCGCCGGGGCTGTTGATGTACAGGCTGATGTCGGTGCGCGGGTCTTCCGCGGACAGGATCAGCAGCTGCGCGCAGACCCGGTTCGCGGAGACCTCGTCGACCTGGGTGCCCAGCAGCACAATGCGCTGTGCGAGCAGCTGCGCGGCCAGGTGGTCGTCGAAGCGGGTGACGGGGGTGTCACCCTCCTCCGCGCGGGGCTGGAACACGGCCGGCGCCGGGCCGGCGATGAGTGGAGACATCGGCGCTCCTCGTCGAGTCGTCGGGGGAGCCGCGAGCGGCCGGACCGCCGCGGTTCCTCCACTCTCGGCCGGGGGACGGCCCCCGCGGGGATTTCTCTGCCCGCGGCAGATTCGCCGTGAGCAGAGCGCTCACGCGGCCCCGCCGAGATTCCCGGCGCCACGACCGATGAGTTCCGCGCCCCGCACCGGTCGACAGTGATGACCGCGTTCCACGCCCGCTCCCGGGAGGTACTCATGACCACCGACGGATTCGTCACGTGTCTCTGGTTCGACGGGCAGGCGGAGGAGGCCGCCGACTTCTACGTCTCGGTCTTCGAGAACTCGGCCATCGGCTCCGTCACCCGCACCCCGGAGGGAGCACCCGGCGCCGCCGGCACCGTCCTGACCGTCGACTTCACGGCCAACGGCCAGAAGTTCGTCGCCCTCAACGGCGGACCTCGGTTCACGTTCAACGAGGCGGTCTCCTTCCAGGTCATGTGCGAGAACCAGGAGGAGGTCGACCACTACTGGGCCAGGCTCGTCGAGGGCGGCGGCGAGCACGGCCCCTGCGGCTGGCTCAAGGACCGGTTCGGAGTGTCGTGGCAGGTCGTACCGGCCGGGATCGACGAGATGTTCCGCGACGCGGACCCGGCCAGGGCCGAGCGTGCCTTCAAGGCGATGATGTCGATGGGCAAGCTCGACATCGCCGAGCTCGAGAAGGCGTACGCGGGACAGTGAGCCGGCCGCCGCCGGGGACGGCGGACCGGTCCGGGCCGCCGCGGCGCCGCACCCGGCGCACGGAGCGGGGCCCGGACGCACAGCACGAGGAAGCGGGCCTTCCCGCACCCTCCCACCACCATCACCATCCGGAACATTCAGTGAGCGGAGGCGGCAGACATGGCCGTGCAACCCGAGGGAGCCCCTTGCTGGGCCGACGCGATGTTCGGTGACGTCGAGGAGGCCAAGCGCTTCTACGGCGACGTCCTCGGCTGGACCTTCCACGAGCTGCCGTCGGAGTACGGCAGCTACACGCAGTGCTACTCCGACGGCAAGGCGGTCGCCGCGGTGGTGCCGCCGCCGCCCGGCCAGGAGGACCGGCCCCAGTGGTGCCTCTACTTCGCCTCCCGGGACGCCGCCGCGACCGCCGGCCGCGTCCGCGAGGCCGGCGGCGAGCTGCTGATGGGACCGATGCAGGTCGACGACTTCGGCACCATGTGCCTGGCCCGCGACCCGAGCGGCGTCATGTTCGGCGTCTGGCAGGCCGGCACCCACGAGGGCTTCGAGGCGACGGCCGAGCCCGGCGCGTACTGCTGGGCGGAGGTCTTCACCCGCGAGCCCGGGAAGTCCGACGCGTTCTTCCCCGCGGTCTTCCCCTACACGGCGAAGCAGATGGAGGACGCGGAGGTGGACTTCCGCCTCTTCGAGCTGGGCGACAGCCCCGTCCTCGGCCGGATGCGGATGACGGAGGACTTCCCGCCCGAGGTGCCGCCCTACATCAACGTGTACTTCACGGTCCCCGACTGCGACGACGCCGTGGCCCGGGCCACCCGGCTCGGGGGTGTGCTGCACTTCGGGCCCATGGACACGCCCTTCGGCCGCTTCGCGGCGCTCGGCGACCCGCAGGGCGCGGTCTTCTCCGTGATCGACATCACGAAGACAGCGGGGGACATGCCCAAGCTGCGGCCCGTGACCTGAGGGCCGTGGGGACGGCCGGCCCATGGCATGATCGGGGCCATGCGTGAACGTGTGGTGGCCGCGTGCGACGGGGCTTCGAAGGGAAACCCGGGTCCGGCCGGCTGGGCCTGGGTGGTGGCCGACGACGCGGAGGTCCCGGCCCGCTGGGAGGCGGGCCCGCTGGGCCGGGCCACCAACAACGTCGCCGAGCTCACCGCCCTGGAGCGCCTGCTGGCGTCGACCGACCCGCAGGTGCCGCTGGAGGTCCGCATGGACTCCCAGTACGCCATGAAGGCCGTCACCACCTGGCTGCCCGGCTGGAAGCGCAACGGCTGGAAGACCGCCGCCGGCAAGCCGGTCGCCAACCAGGAGCTGGTCGTGCGCATCGATGAGCTGCTCGCCGGCCGCTCGGTCGAGTTCCGCTACGTTCCCGCCCACCAGGTCGACGGCGACCGGCTCAACGACTTCGCCGACCGCGCCGCCAGCCAGGCGGCGACCGTCCAGGAGCCCGCGGGCAGCGGCCTCGGTTCACCGGAACCCCCGCCCGCGCCGGACGCCCCGGCGGCCCGCAGGGCGCCGCGCCGGGCCGCCGGAGGCGCCCGCAGGAGCGCCGGCGCCTCCGCGCGGACCATCAAGGCCAAGTTCCCCGGACGCTGCGCGTGCGGCCGTTCGTACGCGGCGGGGGAGTCCATCGCCAGGAACGGCCAGAGCTGGGGCCACCCGGAGTGCCGCACGGCGGCGGCCGGATAGCCCGCGGCCTCGGCCGGCCGGGTCACACGACGGTGCCGCGCCACTGCCCGGTCTCGCGGCCGCGGCTCTCGATGAACCGCTTGAACCGCTCCAGATCGCCCTTGGTCTGCCGCTGGACGACACCGAGTTTGTCGCCGATCTTCTCGGTCACGCCCTGCGGGTGGAACTCCATCCGCAGCCGCACCTCGGTGCGGCCCGTGTCCAGCGGGCGGAAGGTGACCACACCGGCCTGCTTCGTCTCGCCCGACACCGTGGTCCACGCGACCCGCTCGTCGGGGATCTGCTCCGTGATCTCCGCGTCGAACTCGCGGTGCACGCCGTCGACGCTGGTCACCCAGTGCGTGAGGGTGTCGCCGCGCTGCTCGATGCGCTCCACCCCGTTCATGAACTCGGGGAACGACTCGAACTGGGTCCACTGGTTGTAGGCGGTGCGGACCGGGACGCCGACCTCGATGGTTTCCTGAACCTGCGACACGCTGTACTCCTCCTTCGTTTCGTCGGACGGAGCCGCACGGGTACCCGGCGGCCGGACGGCGAATCACCCCGCGCCGCCCCGGAGAGGCGGGAATATGATCCGTCAGTTTTGTTAATCTGCGGGCCACATGACCGTTTTGAGTGCATTTCAGGGGTGAGTGTGAAGGTCGCTTGCGTCGGCGGCGGGCCCGCCGGTCTGTATCTCTCGATCCTCCTCAAGCTGCAGGACCCGTCCCACGACATCACCGTCCACGAACGCAGCCCGGAGGGCTCCACCTACGGCTGGGGCGTGACCTACTGGCGCGGTCTGCTGGACGAACTCCACGCGCACGACCCCGAGTCGGCCCGCACCGTCGAGGAGCACTCCGTGCGCTGGCGGGACGGCGTCGCTCATGTGCACGACATGACCACCCGTCACCGCGGCGACGAGGGCTTCGGCATCGGCCGCCACCGGCTGCTGGAGATCCTCGCCGCCCGCGCCCGCTCCCTGGGCGTGCACCTGCGCCACGAGGACGAGATCTCCGGCGACGACCCGCCCGAAGCCGACCTCGTGGTCGCCGCCGACGGTGTGCGCAGCGCCCTGCGCACCCACCACGCCGGCCACTTCGGCACCGAGATCAGCGCCGGACGCAACCACTACATCTGGCTCGGCACCACCAAGGTCTTCGACGCCTTCACCTTCGCCTTCACCGAGACCGACCACGGCTGGATCTGGGCGTACGGCTACGCCTTCGGCCCCGAGGGCAGCACCTGCGTCGTCGAGTGCGCCCCCGAGACCTGGACCGGCCTCGGCCTGGACCGGGCCGACGAGGCGGAGGGGCTCAACCTGCTGGAGAAGCTCTTCGCCGACGTCCTGGACGGCCACCCGCTGTCCGGCAGGGCCACCCCCGCCGCCGGCGCCGCCTCCTGGCTGACCTTCCGCACCCTCACCAACCGCACCTGGTCGCGCGGCAACCTCGTCCTGCTCGGCGACGCCGCCCACACCACCCACTACTCCATCGGCGCCGGCACCACCCTCGCCCTCCAGGACGCCATGGCCCTGTCCGCCGCCCTGCGCGAGCACACCGCCCTCCCCGACGCCCTCGCCCGCTACGAGAGCGAACGCAGAGCCGCCCTGCTGCCGGTGCAGAGCGCCGCCCGGCACAGCGCCCAGTGGTACGAGAACCTCCCCCGCTACATCCACCTCCCCCCGGAGCGGATGTTCGCCCTGCTCGGCCAGCGCCACTCGCCGCTGCTGCCCTACGTCCCGCCCCAGCTGTACTACCGGCTCGACCGGGCGGCCGGGCAGCTCGAGCCGCTGCGCCGGTTCAAGCGCTGGCTGGGACCGAGGATCGCGCGCGGCGTGCAGGCACGGGTACAGGCCACCCGCCCCCGGTGAGCCGTGGACCGGCCGTCCCGGCACGGCCGCGGGGCGCCGGATGACACACTGACGACATGGACGAACGCACTTTCGACAGGTCGGGGCAGCGTGCCTCGGTGATCGGCCTCGGCACCTGGCAACTGGGAGCCGACTGGGGAGACGTCGACGACAAGGAGGCCCTCGCGGTGCTGGAGGCGGCCGCCGAGTCCGGCGTGACCTTCTTCGACACCGCCGACGTCTACGGCGACGGCCGCAGCGAGGAGACCATCGCCGCCTTCCTGCGCGGCAGGCCGGACCTGCGCGTCATGGTCGCCACCAAGATGGGCCGCCGCGTCGAGCAGATCCCGCAGAACTACGTCCTCGACAACTTCCGCGCCTGGAACGACCGTTCCCGGCGCAATCTCGGCGTCGACGTCCTCGACCTCGTACAGCTGCACTGCCCGCCCACCCCGGTCTACTCCAGCGACGAGGTCTTCGACGCGCTCGACACCCTGGTGGAGGAGGAGCGCGTCAAGGCGTACGGGGTCAGCGTCGAGACGTGCGAGGAGGCGCTCACCGCCATCGCGCGGCCGAACGTGGCGAGCGTGCAGATCATCCTCAACCCGTTCCGGACCAAGCCCCTGCGCGAGGTCCTGCCGGCCGCCCGGGAAGCGGGCGTCGGCATCATCGCCCGGGTGCCGCTCGCCTCCGGCCTGCTGTCCGGCAAGTACACCAGGGACACCGTCTTCGCCGCCAACGACCACCGCACCTTCAACCGGCACGGCGAGGCCTTCGACCGGGGCGAGACCTTCTCCGGCGTCGACTTCGCCACCGGCGTGGAGGCCGCCGCCGAGTTCGCCGCCCTCGCCCCCGAGGGATACACCCCGGCACAGCTGGCGCTGCGCTGGATCGTCCGGCAGCCCGGGGTGACCACCGTCATCCCCGGCGCCCGCTCTCCCGAACAGGCCCGCGCCAACGCGGAAGCGGCCCGGCTGCCGGAGCTGTCCGAGGAGACGCTCACGGCGGTCCGCGACCTCTACGACCGGCGCATCAGGGCGCAGGTGGAGAGCCGCTGGTAGCCGGGCCGGGCTTGCCGCGCACGCCTCACGGCGCCAGGAGCAGCTGCCGTTCCCGCTCCTGGTCGCCGGAGGAGACCCCCTCGTCCCGCGCGGAGAAGGCGCTGGTCAGCGTCCTGCTCGCGGCCTCGACGGCCTGCGGGGTGCCCTGCAGGGTGACCGTCACCGGCGCCGACAGTTTGGCACCCGCCTCCGGCGGCGCGGGATCCGCCTCCGGGGAGGGCGGGGAGCTGAAGGTCGCGGTGCGGACCGTCGCCCGCTCGTCGGCCGGAAGATCGTCGGGGGCCCCGAAGGCGCCCTCCAGCGCGCGTACGACCGCCCGCGCGTCGTCGATGCCGCCACCGTCGAGTGTCACGGTGAGCTGAGTGTCGGACATCCTTCGCCATCCTCCTCGGCCTCGGTGTGGTACCCGCCCCGTGTAACCGTCCCGCGACCGCCCAAACCGGACGCCGCCCCGGCCCGGCGTCTGTCCGCGGGGAACCCGGGAACAGGGAAGAGGACTCGAGGCAGCGGCGACCCGGGAGGAACAGTGGCCGACATGGGCAGGGACACGGGCACGGCGAACCGGCCGGACCGGCGCAGGGGGCGCAACGAGACCGAGGACGAGCGGGCCGACCGGATGTGGACGGAGCTGATCCAGGAGGTCCGCGTCGCGCAGATGGGCGTGCAGATCCTCTTCGGCTTCCTGCTCACGGTGGTGTTCACCCCGAAGTACGACGACCTGTCCGACACCGACAGGACGATCTACCTGGTGACGGTCGTCCTCGGGGCCGTGACGACCGGCGCCCTGATCGGGCCGGTGTCCCTGCACCGGCTCGTGTCCGGACGGCGGGTGAAACCCCAGGCGGTGCGGTGGGCCTCCAGGCTGACCCTGCTCGGCCTGGTGCTGCTGCTCGCCACCACGACCGCCTCGCTCCTGCTGATCCTGCGCGTCGCGTCCCACGACGGCTTCGTGCCCTACCTCGTGGCCGGCGTGGTGCTGTGGTACCTGCTGTGCTGGTTCGGGATACCGATGTGGACCCGGTACCGGCACACGTCACGCACCGACTGACCGGCCGTGCCGCCCGCTCAGCCCTCCGCCATGAGGTCGGCCAGGAAGTCGTCGACGCACACCTCCTCCTCGCCGGGCGGCACCACCGCGTGCGTCTCGCGCAGGAACGCCGCGACCGCCGTCGCCCACACGAAGACCACGGCGCGATGACGCCCCCCGTCGGGCCGCGTGTCGCCGAGGAACTCCATGCGCAGTTCCTCGCACACACCCCGCGCCTGCGGCCGCAGCCGTACGTCGCCGATGCCGACCGGGCGGGTGAGCCCGTCGCCCACCATCTCCCGGTCCAGCGTCCAGCGGGCGAGCACGCGGCCGTCGTGGCTGAACACCACGGTGAGCGCGAACGGGTCCGCGGGGTCGTAGCTCAGGTGGGCGAGCACCGGAAAACGGTCGGCGTCACCCGTCTGGAGCTGCACGACCACGGTCTTGTGCACGAGCGAGTTCATGGCGGAGGCCTCCGGGAGAGCGGACGTAGGGCCCTCTCATACCCGGCTGTCGCACAAGATGCCCGTGCAACCGGGTGAAATCCGCGGCCGCCCGGCGTCAGGAGCCGCCCAGGGCGTCGCGCAGCGCCGGCAGCAGCGTCTTCTCCGACCAGTCCAGGAACGCCGGCTGGGACTCGCCGCCGATCTGCACCAGCGCGATCTCGGTGAACCCGGCCTCCGCGTACGGGCGTACGGCCTCGACGAAGGCGTCCGGGTCGTCACCGCACGGGATCGACCGCGCCACGTCGTCGGGCGTGACGAACCGGGTCGCCGCGTCGAAGGAGTCCGGGTGCGGCAGCTCCGAGTTGACCTTCCAGCCGCAGCCGAACCAGCGGAACTGGGAGTGGGCGCGCTCGATCGCCGCGTCCCGGTCCGGGTCGTAGCAGACCGGCAGCTGGCCGACGCGCGGCTTGCCCTTGCCGCCGTGCCGGTCGAACGCCTCCAGCAGGTCCGCCTTCGGCTCCGTGGCGATCACCAGGTCGGCGTGTTCGCCCGCCAGTCTGCACGAGCGTTCCCCGGAGACGGCGATGCCGATGGGCGGCGGGGCGTCCGGCAGGTCCCACAGCCTGGCCGACTCGACGTCGAAGTGCGTGCCGCGGTGGTTGACGTGCCGGCCCCCGAAGAGCGCCCTGATGATCTCCACGGCCTCCAGGAGCATCTCGTGGCGCACGTCGGCGGTCGGCCAGCCGCCGCCCACCACGTGCTCGTTGAGGTTCTCTCCCGAGCCGAGCCCCAGCCGGAACCGTCCCCCGGACAGCAGTTGCAGCGTCGCCGCCTTCTGCGCCACGACCGCCGGGTGGTAGCGGAAGGTCGGACACGTCACGTACGTCATCAGCGGGATGCGGGACGTCGCCTGCGCCGCGGCGCCCAGCACGGCCCAGGCGTAGGGCGAGTGCCCCTGCGAACGCAGCCACGGGAAGTAGTGGTCCGAGGTCACCGAGAAGTCGAAGCCCACCTGCTCGGCGCGCACCACGTGGTCGACGAGCTCACGGGGACCGGCCTGCTCGGTCATCATCGTGTATCCGATCTGCACCATGAGGGGCGAGTCCCCGCCCGCGCGGAGCGAAAACGGGCCACGGCGCGGGGCACGTCCACGGCCCGCCCGGGCGGGTCAGCGCAGCCCGAAGCGGTCCGCCCACGCCGCCATGTCGGCGGTCGTCGCGTTGCCCCCGCACACCACCAGCCCGATCCGGGCGCCGTTCCCCACCCGCCGCACCACCTGCCGGGCGGCGGGCAGCAGACAGCCGGCGGCCGGCTCGGTCCACACCTTGGCGTGCTCGGCGAGCTCGAGCGACCCCCGGACGGCCTCCCGGTCCGGCACCACCAGGACCTCGGTGACCAGCTCCGACACATGGTCGTACGTCGACCGCGAGACGGCCGGGGCGCTGAGCGTGGTGACGACCGACGACAGCGGGACCGTCAGCGGGCCGCCCGCCGCCAGCGCCCGGGACATGGCCTCCGCGCCCTCCGTCTCCACGCCCCAGACCCGCACGCCCGGCCGGCGGGCCCGCAGCGCGGCCGCCACACCGGCGATCAGGCCCCCGCCGCCGATGCTCACCAGCACGTCCGTGAGCTCCCCGGCGTCCTCGGCGAACTCCAGTCCCACCGTCCCCTGCCCGGCGATCACCACCGGGTCGTCGAAGGGGTGGACGAGGGTCAGCCCCTCCTCCCGCAGCCGTGCCACCAGAGCGAAGGCACCGTCCATGTCGTCGGTGAGCCGCACCAGCGCGCCCGCCGCCTCGGCGGTCTCCACCGAACGCGCGGGCGCCGTGCGCGGCATGACCACCGTCGCCTTCACGTCGAGGGCGGCGGCCATCACCGCGACGGCGACGCCGTGGTTGCCGCCGCTGACCGCGACGACGCCGGCGGCCCGTTCGGACTCGGTCAGCGACAGCAGCTTCGCCGTCGCGCCGCGCGCCTTGAACGACCCGGTGCGCTGCAGCAGCTCCAGCTTGGCGGTGACCGGGACGCCGAGCAGCGCGGTCAGCCCCGGGCTCGGCACGGTCGGGGTGCGTACGACATGGTTGGCGATCCGCTCGGCGGCGGCTTCGATCCGATCGATCCCGATCAAGGCGTTCGTCCTTCCGGCGCGGGAGGCGGTCCACGCCGTCCGGCAGCCTTTCGCGCGTCGTGCCCCGGGTCAACCGGGCCCCGGGACAAGGACGGTGAGGCACGGGTCCCCGGGCCGCCCGGTGGGGCTCAGTGCTGCTGGGGCTTCTGCGGCGTCGTCTCGCTCGGCCGTACGACGACGTGTCCCTCGCCCTGGAGCACCAGTTGCACGGCCTCCCCGGAGCCCCCGCGCAGCATGGAGCCGAGCGACTGCGAGCGGTGCAGGGAGGTGGTCAGCCCCGCGGACCAGCCGACGACCGCGTCCGTGTCGACGTACACCGGGGACTGCGGCGACACCGGGATGACCAGCGGGTTGCCCTCGCACACCAGCCCCAGCCTGCCGTGGCCCGTGAAGACGCTGTTGAACAGCCCGCCGCCGGTGACGCCCGCGCCCTTCACGGTGGCGATGCGGTACGCCAACGACGCGTCGAAGCACAGGACGTTGCGGCCGTTGACGGTGAACTCGTCGCCCGGTTCCACCTCCACGACGAAGCAGTTCTGCGCCTCCTGCGCGAACCACGCCTCGCCCTGCCCGCGCACCGTCATCAGCGGCAGTCCCTCGCCGGTGACCGCGCGTTTGAGCATGCCGCCCACGCCCTGGCTCCTGCGCTCGAACTGCAGGCTGCCGCGGTAGGCGATCATCGCCCCCTGCCGGGCGAGCATCTCGCCGTCCACCACGTACCGCAGGCACTTGGCGTTCTCGACGGACATGCCCGGCGCTGCGGCGGGCTGTACCACGTACTCGCTGGAGAAAAGATCACCCTTCATGCGGGCATCCTGTCCCGGAGCGCCCGCCTCCGCCAAGTCCGTCCCGCCTCCCCTCCCTTCACGGGGTCACACGCACGGTGCGGGGAAGACTGGCCCCCATGGACGTGACCGCGACACAGGGAGGGGCCCGCATGACGCGCCCGATCACGGCAGGGCTGGACGGATCCGAGGAGAGCCTGGCCGCACTGGCCTGGGCCGCCAGGGAGGCGGCCCGCCGGGGAGCCCCGCTGCACGTCGTGCACGCCTGGCGGGCGGGGCCGGAGACGGCCGGCGCGGGGGACAGGGACACGCAGGAGCGGTGGATCCGCGACGCGGTCGCCGAGTCGGTCCGGACCGTCACCGAACGGCACCCGCGGCTCACGGTGACCACGGACGTCACCGAGGCCGACGACGCCGTCGCCGTACTGCTCGCCGCCGCGGCCGAGGCCCGGACGCTGGTGCTCGGCTCGCGCGGCCACGGAGCGGTCGTCGGCTTCCTGCTCGGCTCGGTCGGCCGGCAGGTGATCGCCGGGGCGACCCGGCCCGTCGTCCTCGTGCGGGCCGGGGACGAGGCCGCGTCGGAGGCCGCCGGCCGCGAGATCGTCGTCGGCCAGCAGGGGGAGCCGGAGGACAGCGCCGACGCGATCGGCTTCGCCTTCGAGACCGCCGCCGCGCGCGGCGCCGCCGTGCGCGCCGTACGGGCCTGGACCCTGCCGACGGTGTTCACCTACAGCCCGGGCTCGATGCGGCTCGCCGACGAGGCCGGCGGCCTGGAGCAGTACGAGCGGAAGGCTCTCGGCGAGGCGCTCGGGCCGTGGCGCGAGCGCTTCCCCGACGTCCCGGTGACCGAGCACGTGGAGATGGGCAGCGCGGGACAGGTCCTGCTGTCGGTCGCCCCCGGCGCCCAGCTGATGGTCGTCGGCCGCCGTGCCCGCCGCAGTGCCGTCGGCGCCCGGATCGGCTCGGTGGCGCACGGCGTGCTGCACCACGCGCACTGCCCGGTGGCGGTGGTCCCGCACGGCTGAACCGCCCGCGGGACGGCTCAGTCCGACGTGGGCTGGAGCGTCTCCCGGGCCTTCGGCAGGATGTTCGTGATGTAGTCCTGGACGGCGGTGTCCAGGCCGATGTCGTGCTGGGCCCGCTCGGACAGGTACCAGCGGTGCTCCAGCAGCTCGTGGTAGATCTCCGCCGGGTCCATCGAGCCGCGCAGCTCCACCGGCACCGCCCGCACCGTCGGCCGGAACACCTCCCGCACCCAGCGGTGGGCGAGGACCTCCGGGCGGGCGCCGAGGGGATCGCCCGGGGCGTAGTCGTCCTGGGTGGCCATCCAGGACTCCAGGTCGTTCAGCAGCCGCCGGGCCTGGTTCTCCTCGGCGTCCAGACCCGTCAGGCGCAGCAGCTGGCGCTGGTGGTGGCCCGCGTCGACGACCTTGGGCACGAAGGTGACCGTGTCGCCGTTGGAGGCGTGCTCGATCTGCATCTCGGCCACGTCGAAACCGAGGTCGTTGAGGCGCCGGATGCGGCGCTCGATGTAGTGGTGCTTGCCGGCCGGGTAGACGGAGGTGCGGGTCAGCTCCTGCCACAGGCGGCCGTAGCGGGCGCAGATCTCCCTGCCGAAGTCCACCGGGTCCACGGAGGGGTGCAGCGCCCCCGACGCCTCCAGGTCGAGCAGTTCGCCGCTGATGTTCACCCGGGCCAGGTCGAGGTCGTAGTCGCGCTGCCCGTCGCTCAGCCTCGGGTGCAGCTCGCCGGTCTCGGCGTCCACCAGGTAGGCGGCGTAGGCGCCCGCGTCGCGCCGGAAGAGCGTGTTGGACAGCGAGCAGTCGCCCCAGGCGAACCCCGCCAGGTGCAGCCGGACCAGCAGCACGGCGAGGGCGTCCATCAGACGGTGCATGGTCGCCGGCCGCAGTGTCGTCTCGAACATCGACCGGTACGGCAGGGAACCGCCGAGGTGCCGGGTGATCAGCACCGGCTCCAGCGGCTCGCCGGCTCCGTCGGTGCGGCCGGTGACCACGCCCAGCGCGTCCACCGCGGGGATGGCGAGCCGGTCCAGGTCGCGCAGCAGCTCGTACTCGCGCAGCGCGGGCCGTTCGGCCAGCTCCTTGACGGCGATCACCTCGTCGCCGGCCCGGGCGTAGCGGACGACGTGACGGGAGATGCCGCGGGGGAGCGGCACGAGGTACTCCTCGGGCCACTCCTCCAGCGGAAGCTGCCACGGCAGTTCGAGCAGGAGCGCGGGGTGCTCCGGATTGGTGGCACTGATCTGCAAGGCCATGCCCCGACTCTAGAACGTCCGTTCCCGCGCCTGTCGCGCGGCGTCCCCCACCGGCCCGCGGTGGAGGGGGCCGTGCCCGGGCAGCAGCACGTCGCCGTCGAGTTCCGCGAGGACGTCGAGCGAGGCCGCCGCGCGTTCCCGGTCGTGGTGGAACATGCCGGGCAGCAGCTGGGGCCCCCGCAGCCGCGAGGTGGCGTGCCCGGTGACCAGCGCGTCGCCGGAGATCACCACCCCGGCGTCCGGCAGGTGGTAGGCGCAGTGCCCGTCGGTGTGCCCGGGGGTGTGCACGGGCACGGGCCGGCCGGGCAGGTCGAGCGCGCCGTCCGCGGGGAAGGGGGCGGGCGCGGTCACCGGGTGGTGTTCGGTGCCGCCGCGGCGGATCACGTGCACCGCCCACGGCAGCACGCCCGGACGCCAGCCGTTGCGCAGGACCGTGCCGACCGACACCTGCTGCAGGAAGTCCCGCCGGGCGTGCGGCACTTCTGCCTCGTGCAGCAGTACGGGGGTGCCGTGGGCGGCGCGCAGGTGCTCGGCGGAGCCCAGGTGGTCGTTGTGGGCGTGGGTGATCAGCACGGCCGTCACCGCCTCGGGCGAACTCCCGATCCGCGCGAGGGAGTCGAGCAGCAGCCCCCGGTCGCCGGGGTAACCGGTGTCGACGAGGGTGACCGCGTCGCCCTCGGCCAGGAGGACCCAGTTGGTGTGGCTCCCGTGCACCAGATAGGTGCCGTCCGCGACCTGCCGCACGTCCGCGCGCATCGACGACCTCGCATTCCCAGGTGGCTGCCCGACGGGGACACCCAACCAGAAACGGCACGCGCACGGGTGCCCGACGCCCGGCACACCCCCGTGACCGGGAACGGCCCCGGATCCGTCCCGGCCCTTCCGGCACGCCGGTGCATCCGATACATTCCCGTACTCGGCGGCGGGTGGCGTGAACATGCTTTTCTCCGGTTCCGGCGGCCACGACGGGACCGTTCCTCGCTCTTCACCGCGAACGCACCGCCCTCGTCGCGGTCCGCGTCACCGGGGTGCCGCCCGACCCGACGGGACGGACGAGGAAAGGGACGGTCGCCATGGACGCCGACGTCATCGTGGTCGGAGCGGGCCTCGCGGGCCTGGTCGCGGCGCACGAACTGACCAGCAGGGGCCGCAGGGTCGCGCTGGTCGACCAGGAGAACGCGGCCAACCTCGGCGGACAGGCCTTCTGGTCCTTCGGCGGACTGTTCCTCGTCGACTCGCCCGAGCAGCGGCGCCTCGGCGTCAAGGACTCCTTCGACCTGGCCTGGAGCGACTGGCAGGGCAGCGCCGGCTTCGACCGGACCGAGGACGAGGACGCCTGGGCGGTGCGCTGGGCGCGGGCGTACGTCGAGTGGGCGGCGGGGGAGAAGCGGTCCTGGCTGGCCGGGCACGGCATCACCTTCCTGCCCACCGTCGGCTGGGCCGAGCGCGGCGACCTCACGGCCGGCGGGCACGGCAACTCGGTGCCCCGCTTCCACGTCGCCTGGGGCACCGGCACCGGGGTCGTCGAACCGTTCGTGCGGTACGCGAAGCAGGCCGCGCGCGACGGGCTGCTCACCTTCCACCACCGCCACCGCGTCGACCACCTGGTCGTCGAGGGCGGCACCGCGCGCGGCGTGCGCGGCACGGTCCTCGCCGAGGACACCTCGCCCCGGGGCGTCGCCTCCAACCGGGACGCCGTCGGCGAGTTCCACCTCACCGCCCGGGCCGTGATCGTCACCTCCGGCGGCATCGGCGCCGACCACGACATCGTGCGCCGTCACTGGCCCGCACGCCTGGGCACCCCGCCCGCCGAGATGGTCACCGGCGTCCCCGCCCACGTCGACGGACGGATGCTCGACATCAGCGCCGAGGCGGGCGCACGCCTGGTCAACCGCGACCGGATGTGGCACTACACCGAGGGGGTGCGCAACTGGGACCCGGTCTGGCCCGGCCACGGCATCCGCATCCTGCCCGGGCCGTCGTCGATGTGGTTCGACGCCCTCGGCCGCCGCCTGCCCTCGCCGTACCTGCCCGGCTACGACACCCTCGGCACCCTGCGGCACCTGCGCACCGCCGACGGTCTCGCGGGCCACGACCACTCCTGGTTCATCCTCACCCGGAAGATCGTCGAGAAGGAGTTCGCGCTCTCCGGCTCCGAGCAGAACCCCGACATCACCGCCAAGGACCGCGCCGGCTTCCTGCGCGAACGCCTCATCGGCAAGGGCGCCCCCGGCCCGGTGGACGCCTTCCTGCGCAAGGGCCCCGACTTCGTCACCGCGCCCACCCTGGAACTGCTGGTCGACCGGATGAACGGGCTCACCGGCAAACCGCTGCTGGACGCCGCCTCGATCCGGCGTCAGATCGAGGCCCGCGACCTGCAGATGGCCAACCCGTACGCCAAGGACGCCCAGGTCCAGGGCATCCGCAACGCCCGCCGCTACCTCGGCGACCGCCTCGGCCGCGTCGCCGGCCCGCACCGCATCCTCGACCCGGAGGCGGGCCCGCTGATCGGCGTCAAGCTGCACATCCTCACCCGCAAGACCCTCGGCGGCATCCAGACCGACCTGGACTCCCGCGCCCTGGGCGCCGACGGCACACCGGTCGAAGGACTGTACGCGGCCGGTGAGGTGGCCGGCTTCGGCGGCGGCGGGGTGCACGGCTACAACGCACTGGAGGGCACCTTCCTCGGCGGCTGCCTGTTCTCCGGACGGGCGGCGGGCCGGGCCGCGGCGCGGCAGACCGCCTGAACCGCCCGGCCGCCGCGCCCCTCGGCCACAGCCGGTCCGCCGGCACCCGCGCACCGCCGCCCGGGGGGCGCCGGGAACGGGACTTCCCGGCGTGATTCCCCCGCGCGCCGCCCGGGTACTCCGTCGGCCTGACGGACCGCCGACGAGGGAGGTCAGCGCATGGGCGCACCGGAGGACCTGCCGGTCGTACGCACACTCGCCGGGCTCGCCGATCTGGTCGCCCGCCGGCAGTGCCTGTACGTGCGCTGGTCGCGCGGCCCCCGCGCCGATCTCGCCCGGACCTCCAGCACCGACGAACTCACCGGCGTACCGATGCCGGGCCTGTCCGCGAACCCGCTGGACGTGGAGGAGTGGTGGGGGGACCGGCCCGTACGGGTGTGGGCGGCGCGCCGGCTGCACGACTACGCGCATCTGCCGCACGAGAAGGGCCCCGGCGTACGGCCCTGGGTGCTCACCGGCCGGGAGACGGGCCGCGGCCCGGACAACGAGCCGCTGGTGGCCGACGTCCGGCCGCTGTGCTGGATCGCGCCCGGCGTCATCGACGAGGCCCGCACGGAGGTGGCACGCCAGGAACGCCCCTGGGGCCCGCTGCGCCGCACCGCCCGCTGAGGAGGGGCGGTGCGGCGCAGCGGGCCCCGACGCGCTCGGGCCTGCCGGCGGCGGCCGTCAGCCGTGCCGCCGCCGTGCCGCCGCGCGCCGCTTCAGCGCCCGGCGCTCCGTCTCACTGGTCCCGCCCCACACGCCGAGGGTCTGTCCCGTGTCGAGCGCCCACTGCAGGCACTGCTCCTGGACCGGACAGCGCCGGCAGACCGCCTTCGCCTGCTCGGTCTGCAACAGGGCCGGGCCGGTGGCGCCGATCGGGAAGAACAGGTCGGGGTCCTCCGTACGGCACGCGGCGTGCTCTCGCCAGTTGTCCATCAAAGTCACCTGCGATCGAATCGTTCGCGCCTTCGTGAATGCATTGCTCCGTCCGGGTGACCCGCCGGCACCGGGGCGAAACCGCCCGTGACCGACGGCGCCGTGCGCGTCTACCACCGCAGCGCCTCGGCCGCCGCCGACACCACCGCGTCGGCCACGGCCGCCAGCGCCGGGGAGTCGAGCTTCCACTGCTGCCAGTACAGCGGGACGTCGACGGTCAGGTCCGGGGCCAGGTCGACGAGGCGGGCGGCGCGCAGCAGCGGCTCGGCCTGGGGCTGCGGCACCATGCCCCAGCCCAGCCCCGCGGCCACCGCGTCCACGAAGCCCTCCGGGGTCGGTACGTGATGCCGGGCGGCACCGGCGCCGGCCGCCCCGAGCCGCCGCACGAAGCCGTCCTGGAAGTCGTCCCGCCGGTCGAAGCACACCACCGGCGCCTCGGCGAGCGACTCCCGCAGGGGCCGCCCGTCCAGGTGCCGGCCGGCGAACCCGGGCGCGGCGCACGGCCGGTAGCGCATGCGGCCGAGCGCCCGGACGGTGCAGCCCGGCACGGGGTCGGGGGACGAGGTCACCGCGGCCATCACCACGCCCTCGCGCAGCAGCGCCGCCGTGTGGTCCTCGTCCTCGCGGCGCAGATCGAAACAGAGCCGGGGCTCCTGCGGCACCCGTGTGAGGGCGCCGAGGAACCAGGTCGCGAGCGAGTCGGCGTTGACGGCCACCGACACCCGCGTCGGTTCCCCGGCCCCGCTCAGCCCCAGCTCCGCGTACGCGTCCCGCTCCAGCCGGGCCACCTGACGGGCGAGGCGCACGAGCACCGCCCCGGACCCGGTGGGCCGCACCGGCTTGGTGCGCAGCAGCAGGACCCGTCCGGTGCGCTGCTCCAGCGCCTTCACCCGCTGGCTGACCGCGGACGGCGTCACGTGCAGCGCGGCGGCGGCCGCCTCGAACGTGCCCTCGTCCACCACGGTCAGCAGGGTGCGCACCTGGTCCAGGGGAAGGTCCGCGAACGCCGCCGCCGGTTCCGTCGTCACTGCCGCCCCGCCCTCTTCCGCCGTCGTCCCGGCGCCGTCCTCGGGAGATCTCTCCAGGAGATCTCTTCAGAAGGTCTAAGGATACGTAAGAATCTTTAGCTGTACGTGCGGTGATCGCGCGTCTAGCTTCGAGGTCATGAGCAATGCCCTGACCGCCGCGGCCGCCGGATTCGGCACCGGCCTCTCACTGATCGTCGCCATCGGCGCCCAGAACGCCTTCGTCCTGCGGCAGGGCGTCCGCCGTGACGCCGTCCTCACCGTGGTCGCCATCTGCGCGCTGTCCGACGCGGTCCTCATCGCCCTCGGGGTCGGGGGCGTCGGCGCGGTGGTGGTGGCCTGGCCGGACGCGCTGACGGTCGTCGGCTGGGTCGGCGGCGCCTTCCTGCTCTGCTACGGCGCCCTGGCCGCCCGGCGCGTGTTCCGCCCGGCCGGCGCGCTGCGGACGCAGGGCGAGGCGGCGGGCTCGCGGCGGCGGGCGGTGCTCACCTGCCTGGCACTGACCTGGCTCAACCCGCACGTCTACCTCGACACCGTCTTCCTGCTGGGTTCCGTGGCCGCCGACCGCGGACCGCTGCGCTGGACCTTCGGCCTGGGGGCCGCCCTGGCCAGCCTGTGCTGGTTCGCCGCGCTCGGTCTGGGCGCCCGCCACCTCGGACGGTTCCTCACCCGGCCCGCGGCCTGGCGCGTCCTGGACGGGCTGGTCGCGGCCGTCATGATCGCCCTCGGTCTCACCCTCGTCGCAGGCGCCTGAACCGGGGGCGAGGCGCGGCCGTCACCCGGTGCGCGGCACGGGCACGGCGCGCGGTCGCCTCACAGCGCGCCGCGCCCGTGCAGCGCGGCGTGTTCCATGAGGCGGCCGCGGGTGGCCTCCAGCCGGTGGGCGAGGATCTCGGCGACCGTCCGCACCAGCACGATGCCGAGCTGGGGATCCCGCTCGCACAGCGCGAGGACCGACGCGGCCTCGAACTCGTAGGCGCGCACCGGACTGAAGGCCTCGGCGCCGAAGTCCCACTCGTAGGGCGGGAACAGCCAGGACCAGCCGAGCAGGTCGCCCGCGCCCAGGCTGGCGACCGTCACCCGCTGCAGGGGCGTCACCTGCTGGGTCAGGGAGACCGCGCCGGACCGGATGACCCAGAAGCGGTCGGCCCTGCCTCCCGCCTCGAAGATCCGGACGTCCTCCGGGAAGGAGACCTCCTGGGCGAGTTCCATGAGACGGGCCCGCTGGGGCGGGGGGAGGGCGGTGAGCAGTTTGATCGCCTTGGTCATGGTGTGGGGCTCCTCGCCGACGGTTCGGTTCCGGTGCTTTCCCTACGTCCATCTTCAGCCGCCGCCGGCGCCCCGGGCACCTCGGCGGACGACGGTTCCCGAGGGGATTCCGTGCCGGTCCGGCGGGCACCGGCGCCGGGCATGAAAAAGCCCTGGCTGGACGGGGGAAACCAGCCAGGGCCGTGAGCGGTGACGTCCGGAGGACCTGTCGTCGACTCCGCCGCCACGTGTGAGTGAACGCTAAACCATCTCCCGGTGTCCGGGGAACCGGAAACCGGGTCGCGTGACCTGTTTCACTGCCCCGTCGCACACGGTGAGGAAGCGTCACCCGGCATCACCCGCGACTACCCTCACCGTGCCGAGCGACGGGTCGCTCGGGTCCGGCAGGTACATCCCCGCCTCCAGGCCGGTGCGCAGGTACCGGAGCACGGGCTCGGACAGCCGCTCACCGGGCAGGACGGCCGGGATGCCGGGCGGGTACGGCGTGATCATCTCGGCGGCCACCCGCCCGGCGGCCCGCTCCACCGGCACGTCCTCGGTCGGGCCGAAGAACGCGTCCCTGGGCAGCATCGCCTGCGGCATCCTCAGCCCGGCCGGCGAGGGCACCTCGACGCGCGGCGCGGGAGCCAGGGTGGGCGCCGCCCGGGCCAGGTCCTTGAGCGCGGCGAGCAGCTCGCCGGCGGTCTCCCGGTCGTCACCGTGGGTGATCTGCGCGCCGATACGGCGGTGGTCGGTCAGATGTGCCACGACGGAGCGGTTCTCGCGCAGCCAGTCCGCCGCCCGGAAGCCGGACACGCCGAGACCGTCGAGGTCGATGACGACGGGCAGCGGATCGAAGCCGTGGGCCGCCCCCGGGCCGCAGAAGTCCTCCCGGTCGTCGACGTGCATCCCGTCGATCTCCTCGACGGCCGCGCGGACCTCGGCGGCCAGCTCCAGCGCCGCGCCCATCACCTCCCGTCCCCGCAGCGCCATCTGGCGGCGCCAGCCGTCCAGTCCGGCGAGGATCAGCGCCGACGGGCTGGTCGTGCCCAGCAGATCGGCCCGCATGCCGAGCAGCTCCGGCGGGACGAGGTCGCCGCGCAGATGGAAGACGGAACCCTGCTCCAGACCGCTGCCCATCTTGTGGATGCTGGTCACGCAGATGTCGGCGCCCGCGTCCATCGCCCAGGTGGGCAGATCGGGGTGGAAGGGCAGGTGCGCCCCCCACGCCTCGTCCACGACGAGCGGCGCCGAACGCCGGTGGCAGACCTCGGCGACGGCCCGCAGGTCCGCGCTCGCCCCGTACGGCGTGGGGCTGGTGATCAGCGCGCCCTTCGCGTCGGGATGGGCGGCGAACGCCTGCTCGTACTCCTCGGCCGACGGGGGGTGGGCGAGATGCCGCCCGGCGTCCCAGCGGGGCTCCACCCACACCGGTTCGATGCCGGACAGGATCAGCCCCGACACGACCGACTTGTGGGCGTCCCGGCCGATGAGCAGCTTCTCGTGCGGGCCCGCCACGGCCAGCATCGCCGCCTTCACCGACAGACTGCTCCCGCAGGTCGAGAAGAAGGTGTGGTCGGCGTGGACCGCGTCGGCCATCAGTTCCTGGGCGCGCTGCAGCACCCGGCCGCGGGTGAGCCGGTCGTCGAGTCCGCCGGTCACCAGGAGGTCGCTGTGGAAGACCGCGTCCCCCAGCACCTCGCGCACGGCCGGATCGGCGCCGCGCGCCTGTTTGTGGCCGGGGGGCGTGAACGACAACCGTCCCTCACGGCGGTAGTCGGCGAGGGCTTCCAGGACCGGTGCGCGGGTGTGGTCGGCTGTCATGCCGACCCGGTTTCCCGGTGCGCGCCCCGCCAATCCGTCGTCCCGGCGGCCGCCGGTCAGCCTGGCTCCGTGCGCCGCCCCGGCGTCAGCACCTCGTCCAGCACCCGCAGCACGGCCTCGTACGCCACCGTCCGCACGGCCGCCTCGCGGGAGCCCTCCGGGTCGGTCGAGCGCAGCTCTTCCCTCCGCGTCCGCCACGTCCGCTCCTGTTCCAGCGCGCAGGCCCTCGCGCGGTGCATACGGCGCAGCAGTTCGTCCGAGTCCACAACATCCGTCATGCCTTCCGCGTACCCCCGCACGGCGCCCGGATGGCCCGCCGGCCCGCACGGAGGACCGCTGTTCCGGAACGCGGCCGGAAACCGGCCGGAACCCTCCGGCGGCGCCCGGCGTGCACACGGCATGCCTTCCGCCGCAGGGCAAGCTCAGCACCGCGGTCGTTCGGCCGTTCCGAGTACTTTTGCAAAAGCGGAGTTTGTTCCACCGGGGTGAGGGCAGTCGCAAGTTCGTGCTTCGGACCGGAGGCGCAGCAGCGGGAGCGGTATGGCTGCTTCGGCCCTTCCGAGCGGCCCCGGACAGCGCCGCTTCCGCGGAAAGTTCCCCTGAGACCACCGTTCAGGAGCGAATCCGCATGCCCATCGAAACGCCCACCGTCCGTCCCGGAACCCCCGAGGCCACGAACGCCCCCGACGCCGGTCCCACCACCACGGCCCGTCGTCGGCACGACGACGCACCGGACACCGTGGCCCTCTTCAGCCGGCTGGCGGAACTGGAGGACGGGCCCGAGCGGGAAGCCGTCCGCGACGAGCTCGTCACCGCCTGGCTGCCCATGGCCCACCGGATCGCCGGCCGCTTCCGCGACCGCGGCGAGTCCATCGAGGACCTGCGCCAGGTCGCGGCGCTCGGGCTGGTGAAGGCCATCGACCGCTTCGACCCGGAGCGGGGTGCCTTCGAGAGTTACGCCGTGCCCACCATCACCGGCGAGGTCAAGCGGCACTTCCGCGACCGGATGTGGGCACTGCGGGTGCCCCGCCGGGTGCAGGAACTGCGCAACAAGGTGCGGGTCGCGCGCCGCGAGCTCACCCAGAGCCCCGGCAGCCCCGAACCCTCCGTCGCCGCCCTGGCCGCCCACACCGGGCTCACCGAGGACGAGGTCAGTGCCGGCATGGAGGCGCTGGAGAGCTTCAGCACCCTGTCGCTGGACGCCGAGCTGTCCGCCGGCGACGACGGTTACAGCCTCGCGGACACCCTCGGCACGGCGGACACCTCGTACGACACCGTGATCGACCGCGAGTCCGCCAAGGAGGGCCTGCGCCGGCTGCCCGAACGCGAGCGCGCCATCCTCTACATGCGCTTCTTCGAGGACATGACGCAGAGCCGCATAGCGGACTGCCTGGGCATTTCCCAGATGCACGTCTCCCGGCTCATCAGCCGCAGCTGCGCCCGGGTGCGCGACGAGGCGATGGGCCGGCGCCCGGGCCGCAGGCGCGCCACGGCGTGACGGCCCCCCCGGGCGGTGACGCCGCCCGGACCGCGGTCCGCCGTCCCGGCGGCCGCCGGGACCGCCGCGGGCCGGCTCGTGAGGTGCGGGAAGGCGTGATGCCGTGCGCCCCGTACGCCTGACCGGGCGTACGGGGCGCACGGGCGTGTCCCGTCGGCCGGGACACACCCGCCCCCTGCGGATTGCGGGGAGGAACGCGGGGCATGCGGAGTCCCGGAGGGGAGGCTCGCATGAGTGTTCTGACACGCACCGGCCACGGCCGGGTACGGCGCGCGGCCGACGGAACGGCCGCCGAGGGGGCCGCCAGGGCCGGACTGGCCGCCCGCGGCGTCATCTACCTGCTGGTCGGCCTGCTGGCCCTGCGGATCGCCTTCGGCGACGGACAGCGGCAGGCCGACCGCGGCGGCGCCCTCGCCGAACTGGCGGAGAAGCCGTTCGGCGCCGTCCTGCTGTGGGCGCTGGGCGCCGGTCTCGTCGGCATGGCCCTGTGGCGCCTTTCCGAGGCGCTCTTCGGCACCGTGGGCGAGGACGGCCGCACCGCGAAGAAGCGGCTGCCCGCCGCCGCCCGCTGCGTCTTCTACGCGTTCGTCGCCTACTCCGTCCTGGCCTTCGCGGCCGGCTCCCGCGGCAGCGGCGGCGGAACCGGTGACCGGCAGTCCCGCGACGTCACCGCCAAGGTGCTGGAGCTGCCC
Organism: Streptomyces sp. NPDC006384; assembly: GCF_042870695.1. Lineage (NCBI taxonomy): Bacteria > Bacillati > Actinomycetota > Actinomycetes > Kitasatosporales > Streptomycetaceae > Streptomyces > Streptomyces sp. NPDC006384. The sequence goes on along the minus strand of NZ_JBIAHR010000001.1, from coordinate 27,913 downwards.
GCCGGACGGTGGGCCGTGGGCGTTGCCGGGGCCGCGATCGTGGTCGCCGGAGTGGTCATCGCCGTCCAGGCGCTGCGGCGCAGCTACCACAAGAAGCTCAAGCACGGCGAGCTGAGCCGGCCGATGCGACGGCTCGTCGACGTCACCGGCGTCGGCGGCGGCACGGCGCGCGGCGTCGTCTTCGCCGCGGCGGGCGCCTTCGCGGTGCGCGCCGCCGTCGACTACGAACCGGACCGGGCCAAGGGCCTGGACGACACCCTGCGCGCCTTCGCCGGCACCCCGCTCGGACCGTGGCTGCTGGTCTGCGTCGCCGCAGGTCTGATGCTGTTCGGCGTCTTCTCCTTCGCCCTCGCCCGCTGGCGCAGGGTGTGAACGAGGTCTGAGCCGCCCGGCGCGGGGAACACGGGGCGGATGAACGAACACGAGATTCCTCCGCCGGACGGACGTCCCGTGGACGTCTACCTGGACCTCCTGCGCCTGCGCATGGAGACCGACGACTACCAGCTGCTGCTCAGCGTGGTGGAACCGGTCCTCCAGGCGATCGACGAGCACCAGATGCCCACCATCGACTTCTCCCTGGACGGCGACAGCACCGAAGCACTGCCCCAGGAGATCCGGGACGAGGCCGCCCTGGTCATCGCCACCGCCGTCACCGGCCGGCTCGACAACGAGGTCGTCGAGATCAGCACCGACGAGACCGGCCCCGTCCGCGTCGTCACGGACGCGGACACCGCCTGCGACCCCGAGCGCCTCGGCGAGATAGCCGACTACCTCAAGGAACGCCACCGGCAGAACGAGGAACTGCGCGGCATAGCCGAGGCGAGCGGCATGCCCAGCGACTTCTGACCCCGGCCCCCGGCCCGTCACCGCTTCCTTCCGGGCCCGTCACCGCTTCGGCGCCGCGACGGGAACACCCAGCGGCCGGGCGAGGCCCACCACGGCCTCGTCCAGCCGCTCCAGATGCCGCAGCACACGCCCCGTGACACGTCCGTACCGCGACACCCCCGCGCCCCCCGGCTCCAGCAGCGAGGCGATGCTGGGCCCGGTCTCCACCTCCGTGCCGGCGTGCTCGTCGGCGACGTGGGCGGCGATCGCCTCGATGTTGCGCACCGTGCGCCGCACCGCCCCGCGCAGCCTCGGATCGGCCGCGATCGACGGATGGGTGGGCAGCAGCTCGGCCGTCGCCGCCAGCGACCGCGCGTGATAGGCGCACGTCTCCAGCAGCGCCACCACGTACTGGGCCGTGTTCCGGCGGGACCGCAGCGGCGTGATCGGATGGGTGAGCGGCTGGGTGGCGCCCCGCAGATCCCCCAGCGCCTGGTCCAGGTCCCGCGCCGTGTCCAGCAGATCGGCGGCCGGCCCGCCGCTGAGCTGGTCCACGGCACCCTCGGTGACGTCGACCAGCCGCTCCAGCACCGTGCCCAGCAGTTCGTTCGTACGCCGGTCCGTGCGGATCGGCAGCACCAGCGCCGCCGCGATGATCCCGCAGGCCGCGCCCAGCGCCGTCTCCTCCACCCGCAGCAGCAGCACCGACATGCTGTACGTGTGCAGCAGGGTGTACAGCAGCCCGAGCATGGCCGTCACGAAGAACGACATCAGCGTGTAGGAGAGCGGCGCCGTGTAGAACATCGCGAAGATGAACAGCAGCACCAGCCCGAACGCGGTCCAGGTGTGGCCGCCGACCAGCCCGGCCAGCACGATCCCGGCCACCACCCCCAGCATCGTGCCCAGCAGCCGGCGGTAGCCCTTGACCAGGATCTCGCCGGTGGAGGCGGTGTTGAGGAAGACGATCCAGCAGGTGAGGACCGCCCAGTACCAGCGCTGCGAGGACAGGAACTCCCCGCCGACGATGGCCAGCGAGGATCCCACCGCCACCTGCACGGCCGCGCGGGTGGTGGGCCGCCGCAGCCCGGTCGGCTCCTCCTGGGCCGACTCCTCCTCGCCGGCGTCGATGGCGGCGTCCTCGGCGTCCAGCTCCTCGCGCGAGCGCGCCGTCGAGGGGGAGTCGTCCGAGTCGTCCTGCGGCCCGTCCAGCGCGATCCTCAGGCCCATCACGGCCCGGGCGGTCTCACCGATGCCGCGGAAGACGTCCTGCACGGCCGGCGTCGCCTCCGGCAGATTCTCCTCGTCGCGGTAGCCGAGCAGCCGGTTGCGCAGGTGCGACAGCGCCGTGCCGCGGGCCTCGGAGGGCGGACGCAGCACCAGCGCGCGCAGCGCGCCGAGGTCCCGGCGCAGGACCGCCGTCGCCTCGCCGGGCGCGGGCGTGCTCCCCACCGAGGGCGCCGGCGCGCCCGGCAGATGCAGGGTGAGGGTGTCCGCGCGCTCGGCGCTGCGCGCGCTCAGCAGCAGCAGGCCGAGACGCTCGGCGGCGATCTCGGCGTCCGCGATACGGCGCTGCACCAGCCGCGCCGTGGACGCGTCCGGGGTGCCCTCCTCCAGCCGGGACTGGATCATCAGGGCCGTCTCGTGCAGCCGCGCCGTGCCGTCCCGCAGATGCCCGAGCGCCCTGTCGATCTCGTCCGGCCCGGCGTCCAGCAGCTCGAGCTGCGCCGAGATCAGCTGCGCCAGCCGGGCCCGGAAGGCCTGGCGCAGCCGCCGCAGCACGCGTGCGGGCGTCGCCGGCACGATCGCGAAACGCACCAGGGCACTGCACGCGAACGCCACGGCGATCGCGGCCCACAGCGACGGCAGCCCCGACGTCTTCGCCCCCACGAACAGGGACACGAAGTAGACCTGGAAGCCGATCAGGCCCAGGGCGTTGCCGCGGTCGCCGAACCGGCGGCTGTAGACGGCGCAGAAGATCAGGGCAACGAAGAAGACGTCACCGACGACGACCCGCTGGGCGAGCAGCGCGCTCACCGACACGGACGCCAGCGCCACCGGCAGACCCAGCGCCAGGGTGACGGCCTGCGCGCCGGGCTGCTTCTCCCGGATCGCGAAGGTGGCGACCATCGCCGACATGGCGCCCGCCACCAGGTGCTTGACGTCCGCGCCGAGGAGGGCCAGCACGGCCAGCGCCAGGGCGATGGCGCCCACCGTCCGCAGGCCGGCCGTCAGCCGCAGCAGACCTGGATCGGACGCGGCGGCGCGGTCCCGCAGCCGTGTCCGCACCGAGCGCCCCGCCTGCCTCACGCCGCCGCACACTCTCCCGATTCAGCTCCGGTTCACGCAAAGATCCACTTGCCAGCATGCCATGCCGCGAGCGGACCCCGGGCGGCGGGTCACGACTGCGCCCGGCCGGCCCCCTCGACCTGCTCGCGGACCTGCTCCGGCGTCAGGTAGGCGTCGGTGTACTCGAAGTCCTTCAGCTTGGCCGGCTTGCGGGCCTGGAAACCGGTGCGCACGAAATCGTCGCCGGCGACCGCGTTCAGCATCCAGTTGGCCGCCACGCGCGCCTTGGCGACGCCGGTGCGCAGCGCCGACCAGTGGTAGCCGCGGGCCACGGCCTGGGCGGGCAGGCCGTGCAGCTCGACGCCGAGCGGCTTGGACACCGCGTCGGTGCCGCCGAGGTCGACGACCAGACCGAGGTCCTTGTGGACGTACGGCCGCATCGCCTGGCCCCGCAGGGTGGCGATGATGTTCTCGGCGACGTGCTTGCCCTGGCGCATCGCGTGCTGCGCGGTGGGCGGGCAGACGGCGCCCTCCTGGCCCTTGGCGAGGTCGGGCACGGCCGCCGCGTCGCCGAGCGCGAACACCCCGTCGTGGCCCGGCAGGCACATGTCGGCGGTGACCGCGAGCCGCCCCTTGACCGTCTCCGCGCCCAGCGTGGCGATCAGCGGGCTCGCGACCACGCCGGCGGTCCAGATCAGCGTGCGGGTGGGCACCACCCGGCCGTCCGTGAAGGTGACCTCCTCGGGGCCGGCCTTCTCGATGGACACGCCCAGGGAGATCTCGATACCCCGCCGCGTCAGCACCTCCTGGGCGCTGCGCCCGAGCTTCTCGCCCAGCTCGGGCATCAGCTTCGGCGCGATGTCGATCAGATGCCACTTGATCAGGGCCGGGTCCAGCCGCGGATAGCGCTTGACGGCCGCGTGCGTGAGCCGCTGCAGGCAGGCCGCGGTCTCGGTGCCCGCGTAACCGCCGCCGACCACCACGAACTGCAGCCGGGAGGCGCGCTCGGCCGGATCCTGGCTGGCGTCGGCGAGGTCGAGCTGCGAGATGACGTGATCGCGGATGTAGGCGGCCTCCGCGAGCGTCTTCATGCCGAAGGCGTGATCGGTGAGCCCCGGGATGTCGAACGTGCGGGTGACGCTGCCGGGGGACAGCACGATGTAGTCGTACGGCTCGTTGACGATCTCGCCGGTGATGGTCCGTACCACGCAGACCTTCGCCTTGAGGTCCACGCCGATGGCCCCGCCCGGGATGATCCGCGTGCGGTACCGGCTGCTGCGGCGCAGGGACAGCGCGATCGACTGCGGCGTCAGCACCCCCGAGGCCACCTGGGGCAGCAACGGCAGATAGAGCTGGTAGGAGAACGGCGCCACCAGGGTGACGTCGGCCTCGTGGGGGGAGAGCCTGCGCTCGAGCCGGCGCACGCACTCCACGCCGGCGAAACCTGCGCCGACCACCAGGATCCTGGGTCGTGTCACGGTCTTCATCCCTTTCTGCTCCAGGCGGTCTGCCGCGAACGCCATTCGCCTGCCCCTGGATCGCTGCTTCGCACCTCGTCGATCCCACCGCGTCCGCGGCGGTCCGGCGAGCGGGGAGTGCCGGGCGGGCTACACACCCCGGGATCCACCATGCCCCGCCCGGGGCCGAAGCGCACCGGACGGGCGTGAACGGCGGGGGACCGTCCGGCGGGGAGCGGCGACGGCCGGCCGGCCGCCGGGGCCGCCGAAGCGGTACGGCAGACCGGTCAGCCGGTGCCGTCGAGGTGGCACAGCAGCAGGCAGACGTCGTCGTCGCGCTCCGAGTCGCTGAGCAGAGGCCGCAGGATCCCGTCCGCCGAACCCTCCAGGTCCTCCTCCAGCTGCCGGGGCGTGAACGAGCCGAGGGCCGTGGCCAGCCGCTCGATGCCCGGGTCTATGCCCCGGGCCCGCCGCTCCACCAGACCGTCCGTGTACAGCGCCAGCGTCGAACCCGGCGCGAGCAGCTCCGTGTGGTCGGCGATCTCCTGCTCGAGCGGAATGCCGAGCATCGCCCCCGGTCTGGCGTCCAGGGTCCGCACTCGGCCGTCCGGGGTACGCAGCACGGGTGGCGGGTGCCCGGCGGCGGCCCACGTCATCGTCGGGTCGTCCGGGTGGAACCGCGCGATGACGGCGGTGGCGAACAGGTCCGGCTGCAGGTGGTGCAGGAACGTGTGCAGCCGGGTCAGCAGCCGGCCGGGGCTGCCGCCGTCGACCGCGTAGGCCCGCAGCGCGGTCCGCAGCTGGCTCATCATCACCGCCGCCCGCAGCCCGTGCCCGGTCACGTCGCCGACCACGACGATCACGCCGCCGTCGGGCTGGCGGAACGCGTCGTACCAGTCGCCGCCGATGTTCAGCCCGTGCGTGGCCGGCAGGTAACGCGCGGCCAGGCTCAGACCGGGCGGTGCCGGCAGCTCGGTCAGCAGGGCGCGCTGCAGGGTCTCGGCGATGTCGCGGTTGTGCTGGTAGCGCTGGGCGTGGTCGATCGCGATGGCGGCCCGCCGGGTCAGCTCGATCAGCATCACCGCGTCGTCCGGGTCCCAGCGCTCCCCGGGCGGGGTGAGCGTCAGCACCCCGAGCGGCGCCCCGCGGGTCGGCAGCGGGATGCACAGCAGCGGCCGGTCCGGGGCCAGGGCCGAGGGCGGCTGGTCGTCGACGCCGGGCAGCCCGCCCGGGTGCTCGGCGGCGTACTGCGGCCTGCCGGTGCGGGCCGCGAGGACGGCCGCGGCGGCGTGCACCGGGGGCCGGTTCCGGTCGCCGTCCTGGTCGAAGATCCAGACGTCGACGCTGCCGGCGTACTCGGGCACCAGCAGGTCCGGCAGGCGGCGCACGATCTCGTGATGGTCCAGCGACGCGGTGAGCACCGCGCTCGCGTCCGCCAGGAAGGTCAGCCTGCGGCGGGCGTTCTCCGCCTCGGTGCGCGCCCTGCGCTCGGCGGCGAACGCCTCCCGCTGGGCCCGCCCGGCGGCGTCCAGCTCGGCGTGCAGCGCCACGACGCCCTGGTTGGTCTGGTGCAGTTCCTCCCGGTGGAAGGCGACCAGGTCCTCCTGCTCGGCGAGCCGGTCCAGCACCAGCGCCGTGTCCTCGTCGGCCCCCAGCAGCGCCTCCGCCAGCGACGCCGGGTCGTCCGTCACGACGCCCTCGTCGGCGGCCGGGGACGCCTCGGGGCAGGGCACCGTCATCCGCCACGGAGGCTCACCGTCGGCCGCGGCCCCGAGGGCCGGCGTCACCACGGCGTGCAGCACCCCCTGCCCCGCCTCCGGCGTGCCGGCGGGCGCCGCGGACGCCTCCAGGGTCAGCCGCCAGGTGCCGCCCTTGGTCAGGCACTGCCGCAGCCGCGCGCTCAGCGCCGCCGCCAGCCGGGTGCGCTCCAGCGGCGGCACACCGTAGGCCGCCGCCAGCCGGGCGGTGGCGATACGGGCCCGGGCGGCGTCGGTGACACCGGTGATCTGCCAGGTACGGGTCATGGGCCATCCGGCGGGGTCGGGGACAGAACAGCCACGGCGGTGTCGTCCCGCACGGGGCGGGCCGGACTGCTGGCGTCACGGATCGTCACGGCGGCCGTCACCGCCGGGTCGACGCCCGGAGCGCAGGCGTCGGGCGTGGGGGTCCAGCGGCTCGGCAGACCGTCGCTGTGCAGGATCAGCACCCGGTCGTGCGCCCACTCGCGCTCCTCGTCGCGCACGGTGGTGGGCCGGTGCGTGCCGACGATGCCCGGCTGGGACACCAGCGTCCGCCAGGTGCCGCCCGCGCACAGCCGGGCCCCGATGTTGCCGACACCGGCGAACCTGAGCCGTCCGGCGCGCGGGTCGACCTGCGCCACGGCGACGGCCGCGCCCCGGGTGCGGGCCAGCGCCGCGTCCAGCCGCTTCACCACCTCGGAGGGCGCCAGGTGGGCCGCGCCGCGCAGTGCCTCCACCGCCGCCGACGAGGCCCGGGCCGCCTCGGGGCCGTGGCCCAGCCCGTCGGCCAGCATGAGCGTCACCAGGTCCCCGGTCCGCACCCACGCCCAGGCGTCGCCCGAGCAGTCGGCGCCGCCGAAGGGCACGTTCACGCCGCCGGCCCGCACCCCGGACACCGGGTCCGCGCCCGTGCCCGCGTCCCGGCCGCGGGGCGCGCCGCCGATCCGGGCCAGCACCACCGTGCCCCGGCCCGGGACGCTGTGCAGGTCGAAGTCGTCGGCGAGGCGCGCACAGGTGCCCAGGCCCGCGCCGAGCGAGCCCGTCGTCGTGAAGCCGTCGCTCAGGGCCGCGGACACGTCGGGGATCCCCGGGCCGTGGTCGACCGTCACGATCTGCACGGCCCGGGCCTCCTCGCGGCCCGCGGTCAGCAGGGGCGGGGACACTACGTCGATGAGGACCTGGCCGCCGTCGGCGTGCTTGAGCAGGTTGGTGGCCAGCTCGGTCGCCACCAGCGCGGCCGAGGCCGTGCACTGGTCGTCCAGCCCGGCCAGGCCGGCCGCGTGCTCCGCGGCCACCCGGGCGTCGCGCACCCGGGTCGAGTCGTGCACGGGGACGTCCCACACGCGGGGCATCAGAGCTCCTCCCGCGGACGCGGCGGACGGCCCACCCAGGAGGTCACCCGCACGGTGGTGCCGGCGCCCGGGGTGCTGTCGATGGAGAACTCGTGCACCAGGCGCCGGGCGCCGCCCAGCCCCAGGCCCAGTCCCTCCCCCGAGGTGTAGCCGTCGCTGAGCGCCTGCTCCAGGTCCGGGATCCCGGGCCCCTCGTCGCTGAAGGTGAGCCGGAGTCCCCGGACCCCGCCCTCGGTGAGGGCTTCGGTGTCCATGGTGCCGCCGCCCCCGTACACCAGGGTGTTGCGGGCCAGCTCACTGGCGGCCGTGACCAGCTTCGTCTGGTCCACCAGCCCGAAGCCGAGCTGGGCGGCGGCCTGCCGCACATGCTGTCGCACCCACACCAGATCCATGTCCGAACGGATCGGCAGGCGGGCCTGAGCGCCCGCGGCAGTGTGCATCACGGACTCTCCTGGCGCAGTCCGCCGTAGCGGGACGACGGAGCATGCCGGGCGAGGAGCTCCATGGCCACCTCGGTGCTGAGCGCGGTGTGCACCCGCGGCAGCGTCAGACCCAGCTCCACCAGGGTGATGGCGACCGCCGGCCGCATGCCGACCACCACGGTACGGGCGGCCAGCAGGTCGGTCTGCCCGGCGATCTCGGCCAGCACCCGGCCCAGGAAGGAGTCGACGATCTCCACACCGGAGATGTCGATGATCACACCGGTGGCGCCGGTGCGCACGATGGTCTCGGCGAGGTCCTCCTGGAGCTGCTGCGCCGTGCTGTCGTGCAGGTCGCCCTGCAGGGTGACCAGGAGGACGTCACCGAGCCGCAGTACCGGTACATGACCTGACACGGGACCCGGGCGGGGTCCGGGGAAAGCCTCGTTCACCGCGTGACCGGACCGTTCGCCACGGGGTTCACGATGCCGACGCCGAGCTGGTGCAGGACGTAGCCCAGCGCGTCGGCGAGGCTCGCCCGGGTCACCACCGTGCCCAGGTCCAGGCCGAGGTGGACCATCGTCTGCGCGATCGCCGGCCGGATGCCGGAGACGATGCACTCGGCGCCCATCAGCCGGGCCGCCGCGACCGTCTTCATCAGGTGCTGGGCCACCAGCGAGTCCACCGTCGGGACCCCGGTGATGTCCAGGATCGCGTAGCGCGCCTGCTGCTCGACGATGGACTCCAGCAGGGTCTCCATCACCACCTGGCTGCGGGCGCTGTCCAGCGTCCCGATCAGCGGCACCGCCACGATGCCGTCCCACAGCTTGATGACGGGCGTGGCCACCTCCAGCAGCTGCAGCCGCTGACGGTCGATCAGGGCCTGGTTCTCGTTCAGCGTCGTCTGCATGACCACGACCCGCAGGGTGCCCATCAGCACGCTCAGCGTGGTGACACAGTCCCGGGCGTGGTCCGCCGAGGCGTCCGGGAGATCGGACAGCAGCAGTTTCTCCACCGGCGGCCGCAGGGCCGCCAGCTCGCTCGACACCTGGGCGGTGCTCAGACCGGCCCGGGAACGGGCCGCGCCCATCCGCGCCAACTGCTCGCGCACCGTGGTGAATCCCGCGGCGTCCGGGTCCTCCACGCGGGCCGCGTCCGCGACTTGGGCCAGCGCGTCCACCACGGACTTGCCGGCCTCGACGGCCTCGTCGCGCGAAACCGTGAACACCGCCCTGAACAGAGGTTCGTCCGCCCACCGCTGGGCGATCTGCTCCCGGCGGCGCCGCAGGAACTCCCTGACCTCCTGCGTCGCCGATCCGGCCGTACCCTCCGCCTGTTCCGGCACCTGTTCCACTCCTCATCCGCGTTGCGCCGCACCGGCCCCTGGGGCGACGTGACGGCGACGTGACTCTGCCGGGCGACAACTGTAACCACCCGTCGACCTCGTACGACACCTGCTCCCGTACGCGCGGTCCGAAGGAGCGTCGGGTGCGGGGCCGGCTCAGGCCCCCGGCACCCCGGGCCCCTGCGGCTGCCCGTCGACGCGGGCCAGCGCCTCCTCGACGGTGTCCGAGACCGGCACCGTGATGCTCACACCGGTGAGGTCCAATATGCGCAGCACCGCGGGGGTGGGCGAGATGATGTGCACGCTGCCCGGCAGCTCGCGGGCCTCCTGGTAGACCCGCAGGACGATGTTCATCCCGGAGGAGTCCATGAACGGGACGTCCGAGAGGTCCAGCAGGAAGTGCCGCCGGCCGTGGTGGAGCTGGTTGGCCAGGTGGTGCTGGAACTCGGTCGCGGTGTCGACGTCCAGATAACCCTTCACCTTGAGCAGCGCGACGTCCTCACGGGGCAGCGTCACCTCGACGGACAGCGGGTTCGGGGCAATGGGCACGTGTACCTCCAACGATCCTGACAGCCAGGGGCCGGTCCACCCCCGCGAACGGCGGGGAGCCCGCGGACGGAGGGCACGGACGGTGACCGATGTCCCACCGCCGCCGTGCCCTCCGTCCGCGGACACCCTCACCGCGCCCGGCGCATACCCCCGATCCGGCTCCGCACACGTCACCCGACCCGGATGCCCACCAGACACGTGTCGTCGTCCGTGTCCGACCGGCTGTAGGTGAGCAGACGGTCCAGGTGCTGGTCGAGCGAGGCGGGGGAGGGCCGGGCGGTGCCCAGCAGATGCTTCAGCGACTCCTCCACCGGGCGGTCACGGCGCTCGATCAGGCCGTCGGTGTACATCAGCAGCGTGTCCTCGGCGGCCAGCTGGATCTCGTCCTCCTCGTAGGCGGCCTCCGCCACCGCGCCCAGCAGCATGCCCCGCACCAGCGGCAGGGGCTCCGCCTCGGGCCCCCGCACCAGCACCGGCGGCAGATGTCCGGCCCGCGCCCAGCGCAGGGTGCGCCGGGCCGGGTCGTACAGACCGCACACCGCCGTCGCCGTGACCCCGCCCGTCAGGTGGTGCGCCACGATGTTCAGCCACGACAGCAGCTGGCCCGGGCCCGCGCCCGTCACCGCGAGCCCGCGCAGCGCGTTGCGCAGGACGACCATGCTGGTCGCGGCCTCTATGCCGTGCCCTGCCACGTCCCCCACGCACAGCAGCACCATCCCGTTGGGCAGCAGCACCGCGTCGTACCAGTCACCGCCCACCAGCTGCTCCGTCTCCGCCGGCCGGTAGCGGACGGCCACCTGGAGATCCGGCACCGTGAGCGGGGTGTGGGCGGGCGGCATGATCGCGTGCTGCAGCTGGAGCGTCAGCCGGTTGCGCTCGATGGCCTGCTGCTCGGTGTGCGCCAGCTGGTCGCGGGTCGCGGCGAGCGCCACCTCCGTCCAGTGCTGCGCCGAGATGTCCTGGTAGGCGCCGCGTACGACGAGCAGGCGGTCGTCGGTGTCCAGGACCGGTTCGGCCACCACCCGCACATGCCGGGTCACGCCGTCCGGCCGCTGCAGCCGGAAGGCCGCCGACGCCGGCCTGCGGTGGTGCAGCAGCGTGCGCAGGAACCGGCCGATGGGCACGGCGTCGTCCGGGTGGGCGTGGGCCGTCAGCTCCTCCAGCGGCACCGGGGTGCTCGTCTGCGGCCGCCCGTACAGGTCGAACAGCTGCCCGTTCCAGGTGATCTCGCCCGTGAGCAGGTTCTCCTCGAAACCGCCGATGCGGCCGAGCCGCTGGGCGTGCTGCAGGAGACTGGCCAGCCGGGCGGTCTCGTCCTCGATGCGCCAGATCAGCAGCACGGCGTTGCCGTGCCGGCTGATGCTGATGTCCGCGACGGCCGACAGCGGGACCTGGTCGACCAGGGCCGTCAGGTTCATCCGCCGGGCCCGGAACGGCTCCCCCGTCGCGTACACCCGCTCCACGCTCCGGAACAGCTCGCTGTCCCCGGCGGCCATCGGATAGGCCTCCAGCAGCAGCGCGCCGCCCACGACGGCACGCGGCCGCCCGGCGGGGTCCATGAAGCGTTTGTTCACGTGCTGGATGCGGAAGTCCGCCAGATGCCCCTCGGCGTCCAGGTGCGGCACCAGGACCAGCGCGGGGTCGTGCAGGCCGTCGGCCAGGTCCATCAACTCCGCGGCGTCCGGCATGACCCGCGGCTCGAGCCCGGCCGCGTGCGGTGGCGTGTACGTCTCCAGCGTGTGCGCGCACAGTTCGGCCAGGGCCTCCACCTGGCGCACCACCTGCGGCGGCTGCGGGGGCAGGGGCCGCGCCCACGCGATCTCCAGCACGCCGTGGACACGGCCCCCGGTGCCGGCGGGCACGGCGGCACGGCCGCCCTCGGGGTACTGGTGCCGGCCCACGCTGGGCAGCCCGGTCCGGTCCAGCGACGTGATCCACTGGCCCGCGCGTTCGGTCAGGCCGCGCCGTGCCACCGTCGACACGTCCGGCGGCACATAGCGCCAGCGGGCGGCCTCGGCGGGTGGGAAACCGGCGGAACCCGCCAGCGTCAGCGACCCGTCGGAGCCGGCCGCCCAGATGGCGACGGCCACCGCGCCGAGCGGGCGCAGCGCCTGCTCCAGCAGGGCGTCCGCGACCGCCTGGGTGTCGTTCGCGGCCAGCGCGCCGCTCTCGGCGGCCCGCAGCCGCACGGCCGCCGACCCGGCCGGCGGCCGTCCGGCCTCCTCCGGCCCGTCGGTCCCGTCGGTCTTCTCCGCCTCCTCGGCGGCGGTGGCGGCGAGGAACGCGTCCGTGACCTCCGACATCCGGTCACGGGCGGCCTGGTTGATCACGTCGACCGCGAACTCCAGCGGCGTCACCTGGGACTGCTCGGCCAGCTCGGCGAGCTGCCGGGCGGCCTGCGCCGGACCGCAGCCCAGCCGGGCGACCAGGATGCCCTTGGCCAGCTCGATCAGGGCCCGGCCCTCGGCCTCCGCCTGGGCGGCCCGCACCTCGCGGCTGAGCCGTTCCACCGTGGCCGCGAGCCTGCCCACGGGCGACTGCGGGGACATGCCGCGCAGGTCGCCGCCGGCGCCGCCGGCCGCGCGGGACGGGGGCGGCTCGCCGGCGCCCGGTTCGCGCGGCTGCTCGAAGATGCTCACGGTCGGGTCACTCCTCGGCTGGGGACCGTCACGGCGCACGGCGGGACGCGCCGCGCGCCGCCCGGCCCTCCGGTGTACGGGACGGGAGCGGGCGTGCTCATGCGGGCAGCCAGCGCCGGACGCAGGCGATGAGGTCCTGGGTGTCGACCGGCTTGGTGACGTAGTCGCTGGCGCCCGAGGCGATGCTCTTCTCCCGGTCGCCGGGCATCGCCTTCGCCGTCACCGCGATGATCGGCAGCTCGGCGTACTGTGGCATCCGGCGGATCTCGGCGGTCGCCGTGTAGCCGTCCATCTCCGGCATCATCACGTCCATCAGGACCAGGCCGACCTCCGGGTGGGCCATCAGGGTCTCGATGCCCCGGCGCCCGTTCTCCGCGTGCAGCACCCGGAACCCGTGCAGCTCCAGGATCCCGCTGAGCGCGAAGAGGTTGCGCGCGTCGTCGTCCACGACGAGGACGGTACGGCCCGACGGCGACTCCTCCAGGGGCGGCGGCGCAAGGCGCTGCGGCTCCTCGGGACGGACCAGGGAGAGCACGTCGCCGGGCTCCTCGGCGGCCAGGTGCAGCGCGATCCGCTCCCGCAGCTCGTCGAGGCTGGAGAGGAACTCCAGCGCCCCGCCGCCCGCGGCGGAGCGCAGCCTCTCCTCCAGCGCTGCGTCCGCGCGGTGACCGCTGTGCACGAGCACCGGCACGCTCGCCAGCGCCGAGTCGCCCCGCAGCGCCTCCAGGAAACGGGACGCCTCGGAGTCCGGCATGCCCAGCTCCAGGACGACGCAGTGGCAGGGCTCGGCCGCCAGCGCACCCGCCGCCTCCTGTGCCCCCACGGCGGTGATGACGTCCAGCGGGGGCCTGCCGCCCGCGTCGTCCCGGCCGTGCGACAGGTCCGCGACCACGCTCTCCGCGACCAGGGTCAGCAGGCCGCGCGGCCGCTCCTCCACCACGAGCAGGCGCCGGGGACGCTGCCGGTGCCCGAGGACCGGCTCGGACGGTGCGGCCGGACGCGCGAGCGCGCCCGCGGGCGACTCGGCCGGCGCCGGTTCGCCGCCCCGGCCCAGCAGCTCCTCGAAGTCGGGCCGGGCCACCGGCAGGAACAGCGTGAACGTGCTGCCCCGGCCGGGCGTGCTGTCCACCGAGACGGCCCCGCCCAGCAGCTGGGCGATCTCCCGGGTGATCGACAGACCGAGCCCGGTGCCGCCGTACTTGCGGCTCGTCGTGCCGTCCGCCTGCTGGAACGCACCGAAGATCGACTCCAGGTTCTGCTCCGGGATGCCGATGCCCGTGTCCTTCACCCGGAACGCCACCACCGCGCCGCCCCGGACCACGCCCCGGGGTACCTCGTCGTCCGGCGCCGGCTCGATGGCCAGCTCCACCCCGCCCCGCTCGGTGAACTTCACCGCGTTGGACAGCAGGTTGCGCAGCACCTGACGCAGCCGGGAGTCGTCGGTCAGCAGGTCCGCCGGCGCGCCCGGCGCCGTCGTCACCGTGAACTCCAGCCCCTTCTGCGTCGTCATGGGCCGGAAGGTCGCCTCGACGTACTCGATGAGCTGCCGCAGCGTCACCCGCTCCGGGGAGACGTCCATCTTCCCGGCCTCGACCTTCGACAGGTCCAGGATGTCGTTGATCAGCTGGAGCAGGTCCGAGCCCGCCGAGTGGATGATCCCCGCGTACTCGACCTGCTTCGGGGTGAGGTTGCGCGACGGGTTCTGGGCGAGCAACTGGGCGAGGATCAGCAGGCTGTTGAGCGGGGTGCGCAGCTCGTGGCTCATGTTCGCCAGGAACTCCGACTTGTACTTCGAGGCCAGCGACAGCTGCTGGGCGCGGGCCTCCAGCTCCTGCCGGGCCTGCTCGATCTGCAGGTTCTTCGCCTCGATGTCCCGGTTCTGGGCGGCCAGCAGGGACGCCTTCTCCTCCAGCTCGGCGTTGGAGCGCTGCAGCTCCTCCTGCTGCACCTGCAACTCCGTGGAACGGGCCTGGAGTTCGGCGGTCAGGCGCTGGGACTCGGCGAGCAGCTCGTCGGTGCGGGCGTTGGCGACGATGGTGTTGACGTTGACGCCGATGGTCTCCATCAGCTGTTCCAGGAAGTCCCGGTGGATCTGCGTGAACGCGGTGACCGACGCCAGCTCGATCACGCCGAGCACCTGGCCCTCGACCACGATCGGCACCAGCACCAGGGCGGTGGGCACCACCTGGCCGAGCCCGGAGGAGATGGTCACGTAGCCCGGCGGCAGCTCGTCCACCACTATGGTGCGCCGGCTGCGCGCGGCCTGGCCGACCAGGGTGCGGCCGAAGGCGATCCGGGTGGGCCGGTCCGCGTCCTCGGGATAGCCGTAGGAGCCGACGAGCCGCAGCTCGGGGCCGTCGTCGCCGTCCTCGGCCAGATAGAAGGCGCCGTACTGCGCCGACACCAGCGGCACCAGCTCGTCCATGATCAGCTCGGCGACCACGGGCAGGTCCCGGTGGCCCTGCATCAGGCCGGAGATACGGGCGAGGTTGGTCTTGAGCCAGTCCTGCTCCTGGTTGGCCCGGGTGGTCTCGCGCAGGGACTGCACCATCGCGTTGATGTTGTCCTTGAGCTCGGCGACCTCGCCGGACGCCTCCACGTTGATCGAGCGGGTCAGGTCGCCCTCGGCGACCGCGCTGGTCACCTCGGCGATCGCGCGGACCTGGCGGGTGAGGTTGCCCGCCAGCTCGTTGACGTTCTCGGTGAGCCGCTTCCAGGTGCCCGAGACGCCCTCCACCTCGGCCTGGCCGCCGAGCCGGCCCTCGGTGCCGACCTCGCGGGCCACCCGGGTGACCTCGTCGGCGAAGGCGGAGAGCTGGTCGACCATCGTGTTGATGGTCGTCTTGAGCTCCAGGATCTCGCCGCGCGCGTCCACGTCGATCTTCTTCGACAGGTCGCCCCGGGCCACCGCCGTCGTCACCAGCGCGATGTTGCGCACCTGGCCGGTGAGGTTGTTGGCCATCGAGTTGACGTTGTCGGTGAGGTCCTTCCAGGTCCCGGCCACGTTCGGCACGTGCGCCTGCCCGCCGAGCCGGCCCTCGGTGCCGACCTCGCGGGCCACCCGGGTCACCTCGTCGGCGAACGCGGAGAGCGTGTCGACCATCGTGTTGATGACCTCGGCCAGGGCCGCGATCTCGCCCTCGGCCTTGACGGTGATCCGCTGCGACAGGTCACCGCGGGCCACCGCGGTGGCGACCTGGGCGATGGAGCGGACCTGCCCCGTCAGGTTCGACGCCATCACGTTGACGTTGTCGGTGAGGTCCTTCCAGGTGCCCGACACCCCGCGCACCTGGGCCTGTCCGCCCAGGTTGCCGGCCGTGCCGACCTCGCGGGCGACGCGGGTGACCTCGTCGGCGAAGGCGGAGAGCTGGTCGACCATCGTGTTGATGGTGTTCTTGAGCTCCAGGATCTCGCCGCGCGCGTCCACGGTGATCTTCTGGGAGAGGTCGCCCTTGGCCACGGCGGTCGCCACCTGGGCGACGTTGCGGACCTGGTTGGTCAGGTTGCCCGCCATGAAGTTCACCGAGTCGGTGAGGTCGCGCCAGGTCCCCTTGACGCCCTGGACGTCGGCCTGGCCGCCGAGCCGTCCGTCGGTGCCGACCTCGCGGGCGACGCGGGTGACCTCGTCGGCGAAGGCGGAGAGCTGGTCGACCATCGTGTTGATGGTGTTCTTCAGCTCCAGGATCTCGCCGCGCGCGTCCACGTCGATCTTCTGCGACAGGTCGCCCTCGGCCACCGCCGTGGCCACCTGGGCGATGTCGCGCACCTGCGTGGTCAGGTTCCCGGCCATGGCGTTGACCGAGTCCGTCAGATCGGCCCAGGTGCCCGAGACGCCCGGCACCTTGGCCTGTCCGCCGAGGGTGCCCTCGGTGCCGACCTCACGGGCCACCCGGGTGACCTCGGAGGTGAACACGGACAGCTGGTCCACCATGCCGTTGAAGACCTTGGCGATGTCCCCCATGAGGCCGTCCGCCTCGTCCGGCAGGCGCGTGCCGAAGTCGCCGTCGCGTACGGCCGTCAGACCGGCCAGCAGGCGCCGCAACTCCTGATCGCCCGGCACCGTGTCCACGGTCCCGGTGCTGTCGCTGGTCATGCGCACCCTCGTTCCGCTCCCCAGGAGCCCTCGGCACCCGAGGACTCGGAACCCCTTCCGGACCTGTCGGTCGGCCCGGCCTGTCGTGTGTGCGTTTCCGCTGTTCACGGAAGTGCTCGATGAGAAAAATACGTCAGAGGCTAACGCACGCGTGCAGCGGCGGACAAAGCGGGGCGCCCGCTGCGACGTGCGGCGCGGACAGGGGGCGCACGGCGTGTTCCCGCCGGGCGCGGGCGCCGCGGCGGGCGCTCGTGCCGCCGTCCGGGCACCCGCCCCGAATGGGGCGGCCCGGGCCGGGTATCCGCTGCTGTGGAGCCGGTCGGGACCGCCTCGTCCGCGCCCGGCCCGTCAGTCGCCGATCCATGCGGGAGGAAGGGACAGCGTGCCGACGGACAACATCTGGTCGTACGCGGCGGACAGCGGCCACGCGCAGGAGCAGGACCTCACGGGCTGCGCCGTCCACGCGAGCGACGGCACGGTCGGTCACGTGGACCGGCAGGGCGACCACTTCGGTATGCGGCACCTGGTCGTCGACACCGGCGTCTGGATCTTCGGCCGCAGCGTGCTGGTGCCGGTCGGCATGGTCCAGGGCATCGACCCCGGGGCCCGCACGGTCACCCTGGCCTGCACCAGGGCGGAGATCAAGGCCGCGCCCCGCTTCCGGACCGACAGCGAGACCATGGACCGGGATTATCTGGCGGCCGTGGGGGAGTACTACCACCGGCTGCCGCCGAGGGAGACCGCGGCCGGCTGATCCGTGCCGGGGGACCGCACGGCCGACGTCAGGGACACCACAGACATGGAACGAACCGAACAGACCGCCACGGCCGCGTCCGGCGCCGTGCCTCCGGGGACACCGGCCGCGTCCGGCGCCGCGCCCTCCGCGACACCGGCGACGGGCACCGTGACCACCGCCGGTGAGGCACGTGCCCTCGCGGAGGCGGTGGTGCGCGGGCGGAGCGGCCGCGCGGTGCGCGACGAGGACGTCATCGATCTGCTGCTCGTCGTCTCCGAGCTGGTCACCAACGCGATCCGGCACGGCGGCGGACTGGCCGGTTTCGACGTGCGGATCGTGGACGAGGGTGTGTGGATCGCCGTCCACGACCACAGCCCGGTGATCCCGCGGGCGGCGGACGCCTTCCCCACCCGGCATCACGGCAGCGGCTACGGCTGGCCGCTCGTCGCCAGGCTCGCCCGGGACATCTCCGTCACCCCCCGGCCCGAGGGCGGCAAGACGATCGGCGTGCTGGTCCCGATGCGCCCGGCCGCCGGCGCCTGACCGGACCGCCCACCGTGGCCGGAGCCGCAAGCAGGGCGCCGGCCCGCCGGGTCACCAGGGCAGGAAGACGTGGATGTCCTTGCCCCGTTCACCGGTGACGACGCTCACCTGGTCGGACAGGGTGTGGATCAGATGCCAGCCGATACCGCCGCCGCCGGTGCTCGGATGGAAGGGACGCGGCGCGGGCTTCGTGGTGCTGGTGTCGTGCATCACCACGTGCACGCCGTCGAAGGTCCGGCGCATCCGCAGCTCGAAGGGGCCCGGCGCGTACTGCACCGCGTTGGCCGCCAGCTCCGTGACCACCAGCAGGATGTCGTCCCAGTGCTCGGGCGCCGAGGGAGGTGACAGGCGCGCCAGGTCGTAGAGGAACTCCTCCGCGACGAGGCGAGCACCGGTCACATTGTGCAACTCCCCGGTGAAGCCCGCGGTCCGGCTGGTGATCTCCTCGGAAGCCAGTGTCCTGTCCCAACGCGGCTCGGCTGCCATTTCGCCTTCCCGGCCCGGCGTCCACCGGGCGTCGTCCTTTCCGTGTGTCCCTTCCCGTTGTTAGTTCCCGAGCCGGCGGAGGCTACGCGCGTGTGTGTGCCGGGTAACGGCGCGCCGCACCGCCGGCGGCGCTCCCGGTCACCGGAAGAAGACGTTGTCCGAGTCCTCCCAGCCGGCCGGCTCCGGCGCCGGGACCGAGGGGCGACGGCGTGAACGCGCCGCGTACATCGCGTCGATCTCGTCGGCGTAGGCGCGCACGATCTCGTCCCGGCGCGGTTTCATCGACGGCGTCAGCAGCCCGTTGCCGACGCCGAACGGCTCCGGCAGGATGCGGAAGACCCGGATGGACTCCGAGCGTGAGACGGCGCTGTTGGCCGCCGCGACCGCCCGGCCGATCTCCTCCCGCAGCGCGTTCTCCTCGCGCGCCTCGCGCACCGACGCGTCGCCCTGCAGCGCGAGCCCCGCCCGCCAGTGCGTCAGGAACTGCGGGTCCAGAGTGATCAGCGCACCGACGCAGGGCCGGTTGTCGCCCACGACGACCGCCTGGTGGACCAGCGGATGCATGCGCAGCCGCTGCTCCAGGGCGGCCGGGGCCACGCTCTTGCCGCCGCTGGTGATGATGACGTCCTTCTTGCGGCCGGTGATCGCCAGATACCCCTCGTCGTCCAGATGCCCGAGGTCCCCGGTGGCCAGCCAGCCGTCGCGCAGCACGGCGCGGGTGGCGGCCTCGTCACCGACGTATCCCTGGAACAGCGACGGACCGCGCACCAGGATCTCCCCGTCGTCGGCCACCCGGACATCCGTGCCGGGCAGCGGCTGCCCGACGGTGCCGGACTTCTCCCGGCCCAGCGGCTGCATCGTCAGCCCGCCGCCGGTCTCGGTCAGACCGTAGCCGTCGTGCACGGGGATGCCGATGCCCTCGTAGAAGAGGGCCAGCTCCCGGCTGAGCGGCGAACCGCCGCAGGTCGCCCGCCGGACCCGGCCGCCCAGTGCCGTCCGCAGCCGGCGGTACACCGTCCGTTCGTACAGGGCGTGCTGCAGCCGCAGGTCGAGGCCGGGTCCCGGCCCCCGGCCGAGCCGCCGGCGTTCCAGTGCCACGGCGAAGTCCCGGGCCGTGGCGGCGGCCCGCTCGAACAGCGCCCCGCGCCCCGCCTGCTGGGCGGTGCGCAGGAAATCCTTGTAGATCTTCTCCAGGACCGAGGGCACGGCGTAGAAGTACGTGGGCCGGAAGGAGCGCAGGGCCGCGCCCAGCGCCTCCTCGGTCATCGCGGGTTCGTGCGCCATGAGCAGCCCGCCCCGGACGCACAGGGTCTGGATCATCAGCCCGTACACGTGGGAGAAGGGCAGGTAGGCGAGGACCGCGCCCTGTTCCCCTGCGGGCGCCACCGTGTGGCCCCAGCCGGCGAGCAGCGTGTCGCACGGACTGGCCAGGTTCCGGTGGCTCAGCGCACAGCCCAGCGCGCGGCCCGAGGTCCCGGAGGTGTAGGCCACGACCGCGGTGGCGTCCGGCGGCACGATGCGCCGCATCGAGTCGACCGTGGCGTACGGGACGGACCCGCCGCGTGCCGTCACCGTCTCCAGCGCGCCCGTGTCCAGCTGCCAGACGTGGCGCAGCGCCGGCAGCGACGCGCACACCGAGCCGACGGTCATCACGCCCTGCTCGTCCTCGACGACCACGGCCACACAGCCCGCGTCCCGCAGGATCCACTCGACCTGGTCCCGCGAGGACGTCGGGTAGACCGGCACGACCTCGGCGCCCACCGTCCACAGGGCGTAGCAGAAGACCGTCCACTCGTACCGGGTGCGGGCCAGGACCGCCACCCGGTCGCCCGGCCGGATCCCGCACGCGATCAGTCCCCCGGCCAGGCCGGCCACCTGGTCGCGGAACCCGGCGGCCGTCACCTCCTCCCACCCGGACGGGGCCGTGGCGGAACGGCGCGCGAGCATCGGCAGACCGGGGGTGCGGGCCGCCGTGTCGAAGAGACTGTCGGCGAGCCCTCCGGTCAGGGGCGGCGGGACGGCCGGGGGAGCGAGAGCGAGGTCGCGCATGCGCTGCTCCTGACATGTACGGGGGGTGGCTTCGCCGACGGCCACCGTCGTCGGCGCGGCTCGAATGTAGCCGAGCCGCGCCGGCGGGGAGGCCGGGACGGCAGAAGTGATCCCGCCCGGTGATCCCGGCGGATCGGGGGACCCGGTCGGCATGAGCTATACGAACCCCGATCCCGATCCCGAACGCACCACCGGCCTGGAACCGGGCGGCGGCGTACCTCCCGGCGAGACCCCGCCCGCGGAGAGCAGCCTGCCCGAGGCGGGCCCGCGCGAGGTGCACAACCCCACGAAGGGCTGGGCCAAGGGGCCGCTGACCCTGATCCTCGCCCTCGTGGTGCTGATCGCGGCCGGTTTCCTCGCCTACGCCCTGGCCCTGATGCTCTGAGCGGCGACGGAGACGAGGCCGACGAGGACGCGGCCGGCCCGGCCGGTCACGGGCCGGCTCAGGCCGCCTGGGTGCGGCGCACGCACGCGGCGACGACCTCCCGCAGGCTGCCGGTGCGCTCCAGCAGCTCGCGCTGCACCCGGGCGCCGTTGCCGTGCCGCAGCAGTCCGCCGGCCAGTTCCCGGGCGCGCTCCAGGTCGCCGGCGTCGGCCAGCGCCTCCCGCACGTGCTCCAGCAGGGCCCGTACGACCGTCTCGGCCGGCATGCGCCGCATCGTCGCGGGGTGCAGCAGCTCCCCGGTCAGCCCGGACCGGGCGGCCCGCCAGGCGGCGAGCCGCAGCAGGCTCACACTGTGCCCGGCCGGCTCCACGCCCTCCCGCCACTCCCGGGCGGCCGTCTCGACCAGCGCGCGGGCCAGGGCGGCGATCAGGACGGCGGTGCTCGCGTCGAGACAGACGTCCATGACCCGGAACTCGACCGTCGGGTACCGCCGGGACAGCCGGACGTCGAAGTAGATCATCCCCTCGTCGAGGAGGGTGCCGGTGGCCACCATGTCCGCGACCCGCCGGTGGTAGTTCTCCGCCGACCCGAACAGCTCCGTCGGGCCGGCCGACGGCCAGCGCTGCCAGACCCGGCTGCGGTAACTGCTGTACGCCGAGTCCTTGCCCTGCCACAGCGGCGAGTTGGCACTCAGGGCGGTGAGCACCGGCAGCCAGGGCCGCACCCGGTCGATCACCGCGACGCCCTCCTCGTCCGACTCCACGGACACGTGCACATGACAGCCGAGGACGAGCTGCTCCTGCACCACGACGCCGTACTGCTCGGCCATCCACCGGTAGCGGCGGTTCATGCCGACGGCGGGACTGACCGGCAGCGGGGAGGTGGCGAGCGCGGCGACGGCGCAGCCGATGCCCCCGGCGTGCCTCCCGGCCTCCTCACGGCAGCGGGCGATCTCCGCGTGCAGGCGTTCCATGTCCGCCTGCGGATGCGTGGCGAACTCGAGCATCTGCTCGTGCAGTTCCTTCTCGAAGACCTCCTGCCCGGCGTCCTCCTGGGAGGCCCGGGCGAGCACCGCAGCGGACAGCGCCCGCGGCTCACCGCTCTCCGGGTCGACCAGGAGGAGCTCCTCCTCCACTCCGACAGTGCGCACCTGATGCCGCCTTTCCGAGGACTGCGGGGCGACGGACCGGGGTGTTCCGGCCGTCGGACCCCGACTGCCCCCGGAAGAGCGCCGGACACCCGGCGGGGCCCTCGCGGCTCACCTGCCGAAGGGCGTCAGCCACACCGTGGCCAGCGGAGGCAGCGTGATCCGGAGGCAGCCGTCCTCCGTCTTGACCGGGTCCGGGTTGGTGACGCCGCTGCCGCCGTACTCCTCGGCGTCGGTGTTGAGGACCTCCTGCCAGGCACCGGTGTCGTCGCCGACGGCGAGCCCGTAGTCGTGCCGCACGACCGGGGAGAAGTTCGACACCGCCAGCAGCGGGGAGCCGTCCTTGGCGAACCGAAGGAACGCGAAGACGTTGTCCTCGGCCGCGTCCACGGCGACCCACCGGAAACCGGCCGGGTCGGTGTCGCGCTGCCACAGGGCCGGGGTCCGCCCGTAGCGCGTGTTGAGGGCGCGCACCAGGTCCTGCACGCCCCGGTGGTCGCCCGACGAGTGGTAGCCCTCGTCCAGCAGCCACCACTCGGGGCCCTGCTTCTCCGACCACTCCGCGCCCTGCGCGAACTCCTGCCCCATGAACAGCAACTGCTTGCCCGGGTGGGCCCACATGAAGCCCAGGTAGGCGCGCACGTTCGCGCGCCGCTGCCACCAGTCGCCCGGCATCTTCGACACCAGGGCCTGCTTGCCGTGCACCACCTCGTCGTGGGAGATCGGCAGCACGTAGTTCTCGCTGTACGCGTACACCATCGAGAAGGTCATCTCGTGGTGGTGGTACTTGCGGTGCACGGGCTCGTGGGCGATGTATTCCAGCGAGTCGTGCATCCAGCCCATGTTCCACTTGAAGCCGAAGCCCAGACCGCCGGTGTCGGTGGGCCGGGTCACCCCGCCCCACGCGGTCGACTCCTCGGCGATGGTCACCACGCCGGGGCAGCGCCGGTAGACGGTCGCGTTCATCTCCTGCAGGAACGCCATGGCCGCCAGGTCCTCCCGGCCGCCGTACACGTTCGGCTCCCACTGCCCAAAGTCACGGCTGTAGTCCAGGTACAGCATCGAGGCGACCGCGTCGACCCGCAGCCCGTCGATGTGGAACTCCTCGCACCAGTACACGGCGTTGGCGACCAGGAAGTTGCGCACCTCGGTCCGGGCGAAGTCGAAGGTGTACGTCCCCCAGTCCGGGTGGGTCGCGCGCCGCTCGTCCCCGGGCTCGTACAGCGGGTCCCCGTCGAAGCGGGCCAGCGCCCAGTCGTCCTTCGGGAAGTGCGCCGGCACCCAGTCCATGATCACGCCGATGCCGGCCCGGTGCAGGGCGTCGACGAGGAACCGGAAGTCGTCGGGCGAGCCGAGCCGGGCGGTGGGCGCGTAGAAGCCGGTGACCTGGTAGCCCCAGGACGGGCCGTAGGGGTGCTCGGCGACCGGCATCAGCTCGACGTGGGTGAAGCCGAGGTCCTTGACGTACGCGGGGAGCTGTTCGGCCAGTTCGCGGTAGGTCAGCCCCGGCCGCCAGGACGGCAGGTGCACCTCGTACACGGAGAACGGCGCCTCGTGCACCGGCGTGGCGGCGCGGGTGCGCATCCACTCGGCGTCGCCCCACTCGTAGTGCGAGGCCGTCACCACCGACGCGGTGTTCGGCGGTTCCTCCGCGGCGCGCGCCATCGGGTCGGCCTTCAGGAACCGGTGCCCGTACCGCGAGTGGATCTCGAACTTGTACCGGGTGCCCTCGCCGACGCCCGGCAGGAACAGCTCCCACACGCCGGACGCGCCGAGGGAGCGCATCGGGAAGGCCGTGCCGTCCCAGTGGGTGAACTCGGTGGCGACCCGCACGCCCTGGGCGTTGGGCGCCCACACGGTGAAGCGGGTGCCGGTGACGCCGTCGTGGGTCATGGGCTCCGCGCCGAGCGCCCGCCACAGCTGCTCGTGCCGGCCCTCACCGATCAGATGCAGGTCCAGTTCGCCGAGGGCGGGCAGGAAGCGGTACGGGTCGTGCGTCTCCAGCTCGCCCTCCTCGTACGCCACCACCAGCGTGTACGCGGGGATGCGGTCCAGGGGCAGTACGCCGGAGAACAGACCGTCGCCCTCCGACACGAGCGGGTGGCGCTCGCCGTCGACGACCACGCTCACCTCGCGGGCGAAGGGGCGCAGCGCCCGGAAGGCGATCCCGCCGGGCACCGGGTGGGCGCCCAGCAGTGCGTGCGGGTCGTGGTGGGCGCCCGCCAGCAGGCGCCCCCGGTCGGTGGGGTCCAGCGGCGGGGCGGTCCCGCACGCACCGGGGGCGGGGTGCGGGACCGGAGCGGACGGCTCGGGGAGCGAGGTGTCGCGGAGGGCCACGGGTCAGTCTCCTCTCACGGCGAGTCGTTCGATCGCCGCCATGGGTACGGGAAGCCAGTCGGGGCGGTGCCGGGCCTCGTACAGCACCTCATACACGGCCCGGTCCGTCTCGTAGGCGCGCAGCAGACCGTGCTTCTTGCGGGGGTCCCACCCGGCGCGTGCGGCGTAACCCGCGCAGAAGGCCTCACGGCAGCGGCGCGCCCACTCGGGGCGCCACGGCCGGCGCTGCCGGGCGGCGTAGTCGAAGGAGCGCAGCATGCCCGCGATGTCCCGCAGGGGGGAGTGGGCGCTGCGCCGTTCGGCCAGCGGGCGGGACGGCTCGCCCTCGAAGTCGATGACGAACCAGTCCCGGCCGGCCCGCAGCACCTGCCCCAGGTGCAGGTCGCCGTGGATGCGCTGGGCCGGCGGACCGGAGTCGCAGGTGGCCAGCGCGGCGAACGCGCCCCGCAGACCGGGGACGAAGGGCTGCAGCGCCGGCACGGCGTGCGCGGCCGCGGTCAGCCGCTCGGTCATCGCCGCCGCCGTACGGCCGTTCTCCCCGGGGGCGCCCGAGGGGAAGGCCGAGGCCAGCGCGAGGTGCACGTCGGCCATGGCCCGCCCCAGCTCGTGGGCCTGCGAGGTGAAGACGTCCCCGGAGGACAGGGCCTGCAGGGCGAGGGTCCAGCCGTCGGAGGCGTCGTGCAGGAACGGCTGCAGCACACCGAGCGTCGCCTCGTACGGACGGGTCGTCCGCAGCCACGCCACCGGCGCCGGCACCCGGGGGCAGCCCTCGCGGGCCAGCGCGTTCGGCACCTCGAGGTCGGGGTTGACGCCGGGCTGGATGCGCCGGAACACCTTGAGGATGAACTCGTCGCCGTACACCAGCGAGGAGTTGGACTGCTCGGCGTCCAGGAGGCGGGGCGCGAGACCGCCCGGCACCGGACGCGACGGATCGCACTCGAAGCGCAGCGGACCCGCCTCGCCGGGACGGCGCAGCCGCTCCAGGAGCAGTTGGGCCGTCCGGGGGTCGTGCAGCGCGTCGTAGACCGTCCGGCCGGCCAGCGGGCCGTCCTGCACCCGGCCGATGAGAGCCCGGCCCAGGCGCGGTGACGGCTGCTCGCGCACGCCGAGCAGCAGCTGGTAGCAGTCCCCGGCGGGGGGCGCGCCGCCCGGCGCGGGCACCGGCCCGTGCCCGGTGTGCACCAGGAGATGCAGACAGCCCGGGAACAGCTCGGTCATCGACAGCAGACCGAGCTCGGCCACGGGCCGGTCCTTGCCGGCGAACCAGCGCTGGCGCGGCAGCCACTCCCGCAGCAGCTCGCCGAGCGAGGCCATCGGTTCGGTGAGACGCGCGGGTCTCGTGCGCAGGGGTGCGGTCTTCGGCATGGTGACGCGTCCTTTCCTCGGCCTGCGCTCACGCGCGGCGGCCGATGCGGGATGCGACTCGGGTGAGCCGGAACCAGTAGAAGCCGTGGCCCCCGAGGGTCAGCAGGTACGGCAGTTCACCGATGGCGGGGAAGCGCACCCCGCCGAACAGCTCGACCGGGTGGCGGCCGGCGAACTCGCGCAGGTCCAGCTCGGTGGGCTGGGCGAACCGCGCGAAGTTGTTCACGCACAGCACCAGGTCGTCCTCGTACTCGCGCAGGAAGGCCAGCACGGCGGGGTTGGACGAGGAGAGTTCGGTGTAGGTGCCGAGGCCGAAGGCGGGGTTCTGCTTGCGGATCTCGATCATGCGGCGGGTCCAGTGCAGCAGGGACGAGGGCGAGGCCATGGACGCCTCGACGTTCGTCACCTGGTAGCCGTAGACCGGGTCCATGATCGTCGGCAGGAACAGCCGGCCCGGGTCACAGGTCGAGAAACCGGCGTTGCGGTCCGGGGTCCACTGCATCGGGGTGCGCACCGCGTCGCGGTCGCCGAGCCAGATGTTGTCGCCCATGCCGATCTCGTCGCCGTAGTAGAGGATCGGCGAGCCGGGCAGGGACAGCAGCAGCGCGGTGAACAGCTCGATCTGGTCGCGGTCGTTGTCCAGCAGGGTGGCGAGCCTGCGGCGGATGCCGATGTTGGCGCGCATCCGCGGGTCCTTGGCGTACTCCGCGTACATGTAGTCGCGCTCTTCGTCGGTGACCATCTCCAGGGTCAGCTCGTCGTGGTTGCGCAGGAAGATGCCCCACTGGCAGCCCGACGGGATCGCCGGGGTCTTGGCCAGGACCTCGGAGACCGGATAGCGCGATTCCCTCCTGACCGCCATGAAGATCCGCGGCATCACCGGGAAGTGGAACGCCATGTGGCACTCGTCGCCGCCCGAGGCGTAGTCGCCGAAGTAGTCGACGACGTCCTCCGGCCACTGGTTGGCCTCCGCCAGCAGCACCGTGTCCGGGTACTGCGCGTCGATCTCGCGGCGCACGCGCTTGAGGAACTCGTGGCTGGCGGGCAGGTTCTCGCAGTTGGTGCCCTCCTCGGCGTACAGATAGGGCACGGCGTCCAGCCGGAACCCGTCGATGCCGAGGTCCAGCCAGAACTTCAGCGCGGCCAGCATCTCCTCCTGCACGGCCGGGTTCTCGTAGTTCAGGTCCGGCTGGTGGGAGAAGAAGCGGTGCCAGAAGTACTGTCCCCGCACCGGGTCGTACGTCCAGTTGGACGACTCGGTGTCCACGAAGATGATGCGGGCGTCGGCGTACCGGGTGTCGTCGTCGGCCCAGACGTAGTAGTCGCCGTAGGGGCCGTCGGGGTTCTTGCGCGACTCCTGGAACCACGGGTGCTGGTCGCTGGTGTGGTTCATGACGAAGTCGATGATCACGCGCATGCCGCGCTGGTGCGCCGAGTCCACGAACTCGACGAAGTCCGCCAGGTCACCGAACTCGGGCAGTACGGCGGTGTAGTCGGAGACGTCGTAACCGCCGTCCCTGAGCGGGGACTTGAAGAAGGGCGGCAGCCACAGGCAGTCCACGCCCAGCCATTGCAGGTAGTCCAGTTTGGCGGTCAGGCCCTTGAGGTCGCCGATGCCGTCGCCGTTGCTGTCCTGGAAGGAGCGGACGAGGACCTCGTAGAAGACGGCCCGCTTGAACCAGTCCGGGTCGCGGTCCTTGGCCGGGGTGTCCTCGAAGGTGTCCGGTACGGGAGCGTTCACGGTCATGAGGCTGCTGACCCTTCGTGCGGCGCGGCGGCGGACGACCGCTGGACGTGGAAGACGTGCGCGGGGGCCCTGCCGGGCTCCAGGCGCACGTAGTTGGTCCTGCCCCAGTGGTAGGTCTCACCCGTGAGTTCGTCGTGGACCGGCACCGACTCGTGCCAGTCGAGGCCGAGCTGCGGCATGTCGAGACAGATCGTGGCCTCCTGGGTGCGGTGGGGGTCGAGATTGGCGACCACCAGCACGACGTCGTCCCCCGCACGCTTGCTGTAGGCGATGAGGGCGTCGTTGTCGGTGTGGTGGAAGCGCAGGTTCCTGAGCCGGTGCAGCGCCGGGTGGTCGCGCCGGAGGGTGTTGAGTTTGGTGATGAGGGGGGCGATGGTGCGGCCCTCGCGTTCGGCGGCGGCCCAGTCGCGGGGG